>DATKCN010000175.1:0-3729 GCA_035513175.1 Thermomicrobiales bacterium | reverse complement strand
GATCATCTCCGTGCGGTAGACCTCGAAGTCGTCGGCTTCCAGCGACACCGGCGAGCCGATCCCCTCGCGCCACAGCGAGTTCATCAGCGTTTTCGGCAGGTCGAGCAGGAAGGGATCGCCGAATTCATACGGCTTGCTGGTGTCGGTTCGCTCGCCGCCGACGCCGGTGTTGTCCATCTCGTGCTGGCCGAAGCGGTCCTTCTTGAGGTGCTGGAAGATGTCAGTGAGAGCCTTCTGGCCGATCTTGCGCACGCCGCGCGGGGTCATCTCGTAGCCTTTTTTCGTCTTCTGGATGTAGCCCGCGTCCTCCAGCATCCTGGTCAGCTGCCGCAGCTGGTCGATGTCATGCTGGAACTCGTCGCCCAGCAGGTCGCGCAGCTTCTGGTCGTTGACGTGCTCGAGGTCGCGCCAGTCACGCACTCCCCGCAACTGGTCCTCGACGTCGTCGATGTCGTGCAGCCGGTCCATCAGCCGCAACGCTTCGTCGAGCGACAGGTTCTGGTCCCCGCCAAAGCGGTACTGCTGGGCATAGGGATTCTCACCCATGACCTGACCGAGATTCTCGGCCAGGCGACCCATCTCCTGCTGGATGCCAGGATCGTCCATGACGGCCTGCATGGCGCCCCACAGCTCGGCCCGCTGTTCAGGGGTCATCGAGTCCATCAGCGACTGCATGGCTGCCATCTGCTGTGCCATGCGGTCCATCAGGTCATCCAGCGAGTTGACGCCGGGGCCGAAATGATGCCCGTGCTTGTGCATGAAGCGCTCAAAGTCCGGCTCACCGCCGCGCGCCTTCTCTTCGAGCATCTCGTTCAAATCCGAGAGCATCTGGCGCATGCCTGCCATATCCTCGGGCGTCATGTTCTGAAGAGATTGCTGCATGCCCTGGAACGTCTGCTGCAGCACCTGCTGCTGGAGCTGGTTCAGCAGCTCCTGGAACTTTTCGCGCGCCTCGGGAACCACGAAGTCGTATTCGGTCAGTTCCTTGATCTGCCCGGCGGGGTCGTCCGGCAGGTTGTCGAGTGTCTGGAGCTTCTTTTCCGCCATGCGCTCGAGCATATTCTGGAGCGCCTGCGTGTGGTCGGCGTCGTCCTCGCCCGCCGCCTGCTGGCGCGACGCGTCGTCACCGGAATCGGCGCCGTCGCTCTGTCGCTCCAGCTGCTCGGCCAGACGCTCGCGTCCCTGGTCGATTCTGTCCTGGATGCCGGAGCGCTCCGTCTGCTGGATCTCCTGCAGCTTCTCCTTGATGTCCTGCAACACGGAGCCGAGGTCGTAGCGGTTCAGCTCCTGCTGGCGCATGGCTTTGAGACGGTCCATCAGGTTGCGCATGCCCGGCATGCGGTCTCCGTCCTGCGTGTCCATGCCCCAGCGGAAAAGGCGCTGAAGGGCGCGCTGCAGATCGCCATCGGCGAACATGTCATCCGAAATGGCGTCCATGATGTCGTCGGCCGAGAAGCCATCGATCTTCTGGCTTCCGTCCCAGCGGGAGTAGCGCTGGCGGGGGTAGTAGGAGTAGTCACTCGGGGGGTTGGCGCTCATGGCGGTGCTTTCCATGTCAGGCGAGCGGTGATTCGGGTGACTGCGCTGACGGGCGGGGTGGGCGGCGTGGAACTGGCTCGTGGCAACGGGTCAGGCAACGTGCCCGTGCAGCAAGGATAGCACGGGGCGCGAGCGGCGATTGGCGCGAGGTTGCTGCTCGTTTCAGCTCGGGAAGCGCCTACAGTGGAGACGCCTCCTCGCGCTACCAGCTAGCTGTCGCGCTGGATGATCCACACCTTGCGGATCGTCTCGGTGACCTCCCAGGTTCCTCGCCAGCCCGAGTTGGTAACGACCATGTCGCCGGGTCCATGCTCGGTCACGCTGCCGTCGGGATTGGTGATCTTGAACCTGCCCTTGATGACGTGGGCGATCTCCGAGAAGCCGTCGCGCGTCGCGGCGAACCGGCCGGGCGTGCATTCCCATACACCGGCCGTCACGCTGCCGTCTGGCGATGTCCACAGGGTGGCCATGGCTTCCATCTGTCCTTCGCTGAGGCTCGTCGGCTTGGGCTTGAACTCGCCAACGTCGATGTCGTCAAGCCCGCTGACATGCAGCGTGGGCATCGTTGCGGTGTCTACCATTCGGCTACAGTCCTTCCAAAATCGCGCGCTTGCGCGGATAACGGTGCGGCGCCTTCCTGCTACTTCTACCCGCTCGCGCATGCCACGTCAAGTTTCGGCGCGCCGCGCTCCCCGAGACGGCCCTATACTGCGAGGCGTCGAGATATTGCAGCAGCAAAGGAGCCCGCCATGCGCGCCGCAGTTTGCTACGAATTCGGCCAGCCGCTCGTTGTCGAGGACATCGCATTTGACCCGCCACAGGATGGCGAGGTGCTGGTGCGCATGGTGGCTGCCGGCATCTGTCATAGTGACATCCACCTGATTCGTGGCGAGTGGGAGGGTGACGTGCCCGTCGTTGCCGGGCACGAGGGCGCCGGAGTCGTCGAGGCGGTCGGGCCGGGTGTGACGAACGTCGCCGTCGGCGATGCGGTTGTCGTGTCACTCCTGCGTTCATGCGGCCTCTGCTTCTACTGCCAGACCGGATCGCCCTTCGCTTGCGACCATCAGTTTGCGCTGGCCGCTGGCACGCGACTGCATAGCCACGATGGGGCGCCGATCCGACAGGGCATCTCCACCGCGTGCTTCGCCGAATCCGCCGTCGTCGAGCAATCACAGCTGGCGCGCGTGCCGCACGGCTTTCCCATGGAGTGCGCGGCACTGCTGGCGTGTGGCGTGATCACGGGACTTGGAGCGGTGGTGAACACCGCGCAGGTTCGACCGGGGAGCAGCGTCGTCGTGATTGGCGTCGGCGGGGTTGGACTGAACAGCGTCCAGGGAGCATTGCTGTCCGGAGCGCATCCGATTATCGCGATCGACACGCTGGACGGCAAGCTCGAAGCGGCGCGTGACTTCGGCGCGACGCACGGCGTCAACGCGACGTCGCCGGACGCGCTCGAGCAGGTAAAGTCGCTCACCGGTGGCAAGGGCGCGGATTACGTGTTCGTCACCGTCGGCAGCACCGCCGCCGCCGCGCAGGGGCTTGCGATGATCCGCAACGGGGGCGCCCTAACCCTGGTCGGCATGCCGGGTCGTCGCGACACGTTTCCCGTCAACGTCTACGAGACCGTCGGACGCGGCATCCACATACACGGGAGCCGCATGGGATCAACCCGTCTCTCGGTCGACATTCCGCGGCTCGTGGCGTTGTACCAGGCTGGCAAGCTCAAGTTGGACGAGCTGATCACCGAGCGCTATCCGTTCGAGCGCATCAACGACGCGATCGTGTCCTCCGAGCGCGGCGAGGCGCTACGCAATGTCGTGGTGTTTCAGTAGAGTCGTCTAACCCGCCTCATCTCGTCGCTGTCGTCAGGCTGTAGGCGGTATCGAACTCTCCGGGTTCGGCGCCGTAATCCCCCCAGCTTCCGAGTCGCGCGCCATCTCCGCTGAAGTAGTTGACCGTCGAGTTGACGCGGTCGAGCGCGTAGAACATGCCGTTCGCGCCGATGGCGATGCCGTGGGACGCCGACCAGTCGTCAGTGGATTCCCATGTGTCGATCGGTGCTCCGGTGGCGTCGAACACGAACACCGACATGTCGGCGACGTAGATGTTTCCTGCCGCGTCCACTGTGATGGCGTCCGGGAAGTTGAGGACGTCACCGCTGCCAATGTCGACCAGATATCCGCCCATCGG
>DATKCN010000174.1:0-2374 GCA_035513175.1 Thermomicrobiales bacterium | reverse complement strand
GGCGGGTTGCTGGGCGTGAAGGTGAGGCAGCGGCGTTCGAAGCACTGGATCAGCACGTCGACCCAGCCGCCGGACACCTTCACGGTCGCCCAGTGCGCCTCGGTGATTGGCCAGCCGGTCGCGTAGTAGTCGCTGTCGAACAGCCGGTCGTGGGTGAACGCGCCGTCGACGTAGACGACCCCCTCGGACTGCATGAATGCCAGGAACGGGGACGCGACCTGATGGTCGATGCCGGGGACGGTGATGTGCGCGGCAGCCGTGACGCCGTGGACGGCCAGAGCCGGATCGTCGGTGACGGCTCCGGAGCGGTCGACCCGCTGGGTGATGAGCTGCCCGTCCACCAACGGAGGAGCGGAGCGCAGCGACCCCATCGTCGCGTAGGTCGGGCTGCCGGTGTCGTCGCTGTCCCCGGCGACGTTGATGTCCGCCGGGGCGTAGGGGATGAATGTGTCGTCGCCGACCTGCAGCATGCCGGTGACGAGCTCCACGACGAGCAGGCCGTTGGTGACGTACCAGAGGCCGTCGTCGGGCGCATGCGGGTGGGTAATTTCCATGCGGGACTTGTCGAAGTACTGTACCTGGCGCATGCCGTCCGGGGATTCGAGGTACGGCTCCAGCAGCACCTCGGAGTTGGCCTTCGGCCCCCACATCCAGGTGCGGGCCGCCTCGCCGTCCGCGATGGGCCGGTCGGCGCGCTCCCAGGTGCGCAGGAACTGCTCGTTGCCCGGCGCGATGGCGCGTGCCGAGCTGTCACTGAACCAGCTCCAGAGCGGTGTGAACGGGAGAAATTGCAACAGCACCAGCGCGCCGGCGGTCGCGGCCAGCAGCAATCGAGAATGACGCAGCACGATCTGCCCTCCCGCGGCGCACGCTACGTGTTTGACGCAGGCACGGTGTCTCCAAGTCACCGGTCGGCAGTGTAGAGGCGACTGGAAAAACACGCAACAGGCGTGCTACATGATCGAGCGCCTGACTGTTCACCGGCGGGTCGAGGTCGATCGATGATCTATGATGGCCGATCTGAGGCCCGGTCGGGGCCGATGCGGAACTCGGAGATCCGGATGACGACGCAGCTGACGCGTCACATGACCGAATCGGACTTCCTCCAGACGGCGGAGGGGTTCCTGCTGGCGCACGAGGCGGCGCACAATCTGATGCTGAGCCTGGCGGCGGGGATAGCGCGCGGCGCGATGCGCTTCGACGCGGCGTCGTATATGGCGACGGTGGAGCAGGGTGGCAGGGTGGTCGCGGCAGCGATGCGCACGCCGCCCTACGGGCTGGTGCTATCCATCATGCCGCCTGAGGCGGTCGCGCCGATCGCCGCTGACGTGAGCGCGGTCTATCCGGACCTGCCGAGCGCGCACGGGCCGAGCGTGGTGAGCCGGGCCTTCGCGGAGGAGTGGCAGCGGATCACCGGGCGGCGACACCAGCGCGCGCTGGCGCAGCGCATCTACCAGCTGGACCAGGTGACGCCGGTGTCCGGCGTGCCGGGGGAGCTACGGCGCGCGACGCTGGCCGATCGCGATGTGGCGCTGGCGTGGAGTCAACGGTTCTACGAGGAAACAGCGGGGACGCAGGATCCGGGGTCGGATGAGCGGGCGCTCGGCATGCTGGGCGGCCAGGCGGACCGCGCGCTCTACCTGTGGCACGACGGGCGGCCGGTCTCGATGGCGGGCTACAATGGCCCGACGCCGAATGGCATGCGCATCAGCTACGTCTACACGCCGCCGGAGCTGCGTGGGCGGGGCTATGCCAGCGCGGCCACCGCCGCCGTCAGCCAGCTGCTGCTCGACGCGGGCCGTCGCTTCTGCTTCCTGTACACCGACCGGAGCAATCCGACCTCGAACCGCATTTACCAGCGCATCGGCTACCGTCCGGTGCTGGATGGCGACGAGTACGTGTTCGAGCCACGATCGTCGTAGTCCACCGCGGCAATCGCCTGCGTTCAGCAAACTGGCTGAATGCCGCGCTGCGCCCCGATCCACGCGCCACCAGCCGCCCGCTGCCCGCGAGTGCGTCCTCAACGAGGGTTCGCAGGACGCCGATCTCGACGTCTCGTCCGTAGAGCGCGGGATGTGAGATGAGTGAGAGCGAGCTCCTCGAGATTGTCGCGGACTCATTGCGGCGCCGCCACGGTCGACATGGTCCAATGCGCCGCCAGCGCACGACGACGACGGCGCGAATCCGGTATACCCTCCCCACCGGCTCGATGCAGAATGAGGAGGATTCAGGATGGCTGGTGAACCTGACGCACGCCGCCAGAGGAGCGATTTGAACCGCGAAGCGCAGGAGATATGGGACGCCAAGGCGGAGTTCTGGGACGAGCGCATGGGCGAGGGGAACGCGTTTCACCTGCGCCTGAACAGTCCGTCCG
>DATKCN010000173.1:0-7897 GCA_035513175.1 Thermomicrobiales bacterium | reverse complement strand
GCCTCGACGTTTCGGGACGGGTTCGTGGTTCTCAATGCCGACGATCCCTGGTGCGTCGAAATGACCTCCCGCGCTCGTGGCGAGATCATCTTCTTTACCATGGACGAGGACAACGAGAAGGTGAAGGAACACGTCCGCGCGCGGGGGAAGGCCGTCATTCTCCGGGAATGGAAGGGCGGCGAGGTTATCTTCCTGGTGGAGGGCAGGCGCGAAACGGCGCTACTGGACGTGAGGTACATACCAGCCACGTTCGAGGGCCGCGCGCGGGTCAACATCAAGAACGCGATGGCTGCCGCAGGAGCCGCCTATGGCTCAAACGTTGGGCTGGAGGCGATTCGCAACGGGCTGCGCTCGTTTTCAGCGTCGTTCTTTCAGGCGCCTGGTCGCCTGAACCTGCTCGAGGTTGGCGGGTACCGGGTGATCGTCGACTACTGCCACAACGTTGCCGGTCTTGAAGAGCTGGCGGAGTTCGTCAAGCGCATGCTGCCGACTCGCACCGTCGGGATGATTGCGATGCCCGGCGACCGGCGCGATGAGGACATCGAGCGTTTCGGAACGATCGCATCGACGATGTTTGATGAGATTGTCATCCGCGAGGACAAGAACCCCCGTGGCCGGAAGCCGGGGGAGGTGGCGGAACTCCTGAAGCAGACGCTGATCGCGAACGGCATCGCGCCGGAGCGCGTCACGATCGTGCTGGATGAGATTGACGCGGCGAACACCGCGCTGAACGCCGCGCAACACGACGACCTGGTCGTGTTGCTGGTCGACAAGCCAGCCGAGGTGTGGGAGACCGTCGTTGAGCGCAGCACGCACGGGTGGTCCGAGGAACGCATCCCAGCTCCTGCCTGACGGCGAGCGTCACGGACAAACGAACCCTTCCAGGAACGGACGCCCGGACCAACGATGGTACGATGATGCTGCAATCGTGCAGCGAGCCGAATTCGCTCGTCCACCAGGTTGGGACATGGAAGAAGCAGCACTGACCGTCGCGGGAGTGCGGGTACACGTCGCTCAGATTGGCGAGGGTCCGGCGCTGGTGCTCATCCACGCGGGCGGCAGCCAGAGCGCGTGGACGACGTGGGCGGAAAACCTGACCGCTCTCTCGCGTCAGTACCGGGTGATCATTCCTGATCTTCCGGGACTTGGTGAATCCGGTCCTCCGACGAGGTCGATCGATTCCGAGGACGAGTTCTTCCGTTACTACCCGCGCTTCGTCAGATCGCTGCTCGAAATCGTGGCTCCTGAAGGAGCCGTGCTGGTGGGCGCTGGATCCGGCGGCGGCATATGCCTGTCCGTTGCGGCACGGTATCCGGGGCTGGCGCGAGCGCTGGTGCTGGTCGACGCGGAGATTATCGGACGCCTGATCGAGACGGAAACGAGCCTACTGCGTTGCCAGACGCTGATAATCTGGCAGGCAGACGATCTGCTTGTGCCCCCGGAGCACGCGCGGACACTCGCTTCACGGATTCCGGGGGCGGAGCTGCGCCTGCTCCCCGGGGACCACAGCCGCGACGAGTGGGGCGGCAATATGCCGCACCGGCTGTGGCCGAGCGAATTTGACGCAACGGTGCTTGATTTCCTCGCGAGGGTGACCGAAAACGAGTCGCGAGCGTAAAACGCGTCCACCGAGGCGCAGGCAGCGCAATGGAATTCGGAATGTTAACGGCCGCTGTACATCTCGAGCGTGGCAGTGATGACGCCGCGGTAAAGGACGACAAACGTTTGTGTGACGGTGACGGAATTCCGTCTTTCTGTCTTTCCGTCAATTTGGCGGTGGTTGATGCCGGCTCCGACGCGAGCGGTTGCCGGCGTCCAGAGCAAGGGTCGGCGCGCTTGACCGTGCAGCGAATCGGAATGTTTGGAGGTCAGGGTCACCGTCGTCCTGACGCGCCGTAACGTTGGCCAAGCCCCGCGTGAAACCCAATGTCGCTATCAAGCAGCGAGCCCGGGCAGGCCGCCCGGACTCGTTGCGTTACCGATCGTTTTCGGCGGTTAGTTACAGCTGACGCGCGTTGGGCGCGTGCTAGCGTGTCCACTCCTTGAGCTGCCAGATGTTGGAATCCCAACCTGACGGCTCAACGTTCTGAAGATCGTTCGCGTACGCGACAACCGACGCGCGGTGCACGATTGGGATCTCGACGACCTCATTGACGACCAGGTCGTTCATGCCGATGAACAGCTCGGCCTGGCGGTCTGGATCGAGCTCAGTCAACGCCTGGGTGTACAGGTCATTGTAGTCCTGGTTCACCCAGCGGTAGACGTTGGAGCCGGCCCAGTCATTCGACTTCTGCGCGATGTCGACGTCGGGGTTGATCGAAATATACGCCGCCATATAGGAGATCGGGAACGTGCTCGACGGTCCGTTGGTGAACATCTCCCAGTCAGCGTAGAAGTGAGACGCGGTGTCCGGGTTACCGGCGTCCGAGGAGAAGTACACGGCCGCGTCGATGGCCTTAATCTCGACGGGTACGCCGATGGACTCGAGCGCCTGCTTGACGATTTCCTGATTCTTCTGGCGGACCGGGTTAGTCGAGGTCTGGTAGAGGATGGACATCGAGACGCCATCCTTCGACCGCGGGCTTCCCGTCCATCCGGCGTCTTCGAGCATCTGAGCGGCCTGATCGAGATCGAATGTGGCCGTCGTGTTGGGGGACGCGAACGCGGCGGGGGCAGCCAGGACGTTGGTGGTCGAAACACCGGTCGCGCCGTACAACTGCGTCGCGACCGTGTCGCGATCAATCGCGTACGTCAGCGCCTGGCGGACTTCCTTGAACTGCAGGAACGGGTGCTGCGTGGTCGGTTCGGACCGCGCCCCGTCGACTTCAGTCCACGGATCGGCGAAGTTCACGAGGATACGCTCGACGTTCGGGGACGGCACCGGGTTCAGTGTGCCGACGCCGCCCGTGGCGAGCTGCTCGAGCACCTGGGCTTCAACCTGAAGATTCCAGGAGAAGTCCACCTCTCCCGACTGGAGAGCCGCGCGAGCGGCAGACGTGGCGTCGCCGCCACCCTTCATCTCCACCTCGTCGAAGAACGGCTTGCCCGGATCCCAGTAGTTCTCGTTGATGTCGTAGACAACGACATCGCCAGCGCGGAACTCGCGAACCTTGTACGGGCCGGTGCCGACCGGCGCCAGGTTGATCGGAGCGTCGCGAGCCGCCGTGCCGATGAAGTCCTCGAACAGGTGCTTGGGGAGGATCATGCCGAGCGCACCGACGAACGGCGTGAACCAGGCGGGGTTCGGCTCACCGAAGTTGAAGACGACCGTGAGATCGTCCGGCGTATCGATTGACGTGATGCTCTCGAAGGCTGCGATGGTTGTCGACGTCGTGTCGGTGTCGATGTTGTAGTCGTAGGTGAATGAGACGTCGGCTGACGTGAATGGTTCACCGTCGTGCCACGTTACGCCCTCGCGCAAGTTCCAGGTAACGCTCATGCCATCGGCTGCCACGCCGCCGTTCTCGAGGCTTGGGACTTCGGCGGCCAGTGACGCGTGCAAGTTGCCGTCGACATCAATGTTGGCGAGTGATTCGTAAACCAGGCACGAGGCGTCGAAATCTTTCGTGCCCTGAGCGAGGTGCGGGTTCAGGATGGTCGGCGCCTGCCACCACAGGAGGCGAAGCAGCCCACCTCCCCCACGGGGCTCGCCGGGATCGGTGGTCGCCGTCGGATCGGCGGGCGGAGTTGTCGGCGCCGGAGCAGGCGTGTTGGTCGGATCTCCCGGGGCAGTCGTCGGGGCCGCCTCGGTCGTCGCGGTCGGTTCGTCGCCAGGGCCGGAGGTCGCGGTTGCCGCGGTCTCAGGCGCTACCGTCGCAACCGGATCGTCGTCGCCGCATGCGGCGAGCAGGCCCGCGATAACCGGGGCGCTCAGGCCGAGCGCGGCTCCGCGCTTGAGCACGTCGCGCCGCGTGAGGCGGCCCAGCAGCACTTCTTCCTGGAGCCGGCCGAGCTTCGAATGTGTTCGCTGTGACAAGATGTGTCTCTCCTCCTTGATGTCTCGCGTGTCGGGTTGTCGTCGATCGATAAAGCGATTCCCCACTTCGATCGCGATGACACGTACCCTACGATACCAATCGCCCTGCGGTCAAAACCTGGTGTTCGGTCCGAACGCCGCGCGAGGCTCTGGCGAGCCGACGGCGGTTAACCCCTGATTGCTTTCGTCCAGGCGTCGTGGGCGCTGACGCCTCTCGAAGCAAGACTGTCCGTGGCTTCGACACGCGGGACATACGGCATCTGCCGCTGATGTCGCGCATTGTCGATGGACACACCGGAATGGCGCTATGGTCATTCACCAATGCTTCGCCGTGAACGGGGAAACGGCTCGGACGATATCAGATAGCGGCGGGAAGCGCAAGCGTCAATCAATGCGGATCCCTCATTTCAAGGCGCGTGAGAGCGCCGTTGACATCGTCGCAATCGCCCGCGGCTGGGCATTTCGCACTGAACAACTCAATGAATGTACGCCTGCGAGGTTGAGATGGTTTCATGGGGAACGCAATGTCTCGCTAACCGCAGAACGTTACGCATGGGCCACGCGAGGCGGGAGTTCGCGGCGTCGCGTCAGCTGCCAGGCGAGCATCCGGTTGCGTGTCTGCTGAGCCACGGGCGAACGACCGGCGTGAGAGATTGGGGCGCTCGATGAGGCGTTTGCCGTTCGCGGCTGACGCCAGGATTCCTGCTCCCGCACGCGGGCGTGTTGTCTGTGGCTACTGCTGCCGGAGTGGGGAATTCCGAAGCGCAATGAGCGCGATCAGAGCGGCGGCGATAGCGCACGCGAGCGCCGTGGCGATCGGCGCTCCAACGCGTTGCGCGAGCGCCCCAATCGGCAGCTGTCCGAGCGGAAGCATCCCCCAGGTGAGCAGGTAGATCGACAACACGCGACCCCGCACCTCGTCCTCGACCTTGAGCTGCAGGACCGTCTGATTGATCGCCATGAACGCCGCGCTGATCAGGCCGGCGATAAACAGCAGCCCAGCCGCCACGGCCAACACTGGAACGAGCGCGAAGACGAACACCAGCGCGGCGAACCCAAGCGCGGTCGTCAGCTGGATTCCGGGACGGGTCGCAAGCCGCTGAGAACGCGCAACGAGCAACGCGCCAGTGACTGAGCCCAGGCCGGTGACCCCCATCAACAGCCCGAGGCCGACTTCTCCTGTGCCCAGCACGTCGCGCGCAAACACCGGCATGAGATTGATGTACGGCATGATGAGGACCGTGGTGACCGTCGCCAGCAGAATCAGCCCGGTAAGGAACCGATCTCCCGCGATAACGCGCAGTCCCAGTGTCAGATTGGTCCAGAGCGTTCCAGCACGCGCTTGCGCCTGAGAGGCTCGCTTCGGCAGCTGTGCGGTCCAGAGCATAGCCACGATCTGCAAGGCCGCCGCGAGCGCAAAAGTCCCGGCGATGCCGACCACCGCGATCATCGCGCCCGCCACCGCGGGACCAACCACCCGCGTGGCATTCTGGCCCGCTGCATTCAGCGCTACGGCGTTAGCGAGGTGATGACGATCGACGAGCGCTGGCACGATCGCGTTGCGGGTGGGGAAGATGAACGACATCACCGAACCGGTTGCAAACGCAAGCAGGAGCACGGACCAGCGCTCGATCTGGTCGGTCCAGACGAGCAAGGCAAAGATGCCGGACACCAGCATCACGCCAAGCTGTGCGACCAGTAGCACGGTGCGCCGGTCGATGCGGTCGATCAGGATTCCTGACGGGATAGCGAGGAACAGAATCGGAATGCCGCCGGCAAAGCCAGTCAGGCCGACGAACAACGCGGAGTCGGTGAGCACGAGCGCGAGCCAGCCGATAGCGATCTGGTACATCCAGAAGCCGGTATTGGTCGCCAACGTCCCGAGCCAGAGCTTGCGGTACGCCGGGTACATGTGCAGCGACTGAAACATGCCATGATCGGTCCCAGCAGGAGCATCATCGAAGCTTGACTCGCTATCTGACACGTTGCTGACATTCACCCAACATACCCTCAACGAGGCCAGCCACGGCCGTTAGCGAGACAGGCTACCACGCTGACGGCCCATGTGATGCGAGCGCGCGGCCGCCGCGTGCGGGCGAGATGTCGACGCGAACGTGACGAGCGGCGATACTATTAAGAAGGTTGTCAGGGTAGCGTGGCGGCGGCAAGAAGGAGAGCTGATGTTAGCGCGGATGGTTGACTGGTTGCGCGGGGTCCAGTCGCCGCAGGGCGATCCCGTCTGCCGCATGCACGGCGTGCCGATGGAGCTCCACAAGAAGGTCGGACGCCCGGCGCGCTTTCAGGAGCAACAGACCGCGTCGTACACGCTCCTGTATCGCTGTGTCGTGCCCGGGTGCAACGAGACAGACACGCGCACGCGCGTGCGCAATCAGATCCCAGCTCCCGGGGAAACGACGGAGCGCCCGATCTGGGCGTCCAGGGATCGGAAGGGTTTCTAACACGGGCGGCGCGCGCGACGTTGAGCATGAATCCGGCCAAGCGGCGGTAAGGTCCCTACTCGACGCCGCCGGTTGGGGAGACGCGACGCTTCCATCCTACACCGGAGCGGGAACCGGCAATCTGGCCGGGACGGTGATCCAAGCACTGTGCGGCGCTGCATGCGTTGCTGACGCGCGGCTGCTTCCACGGCTGTCGCGCTCGATCCTTGATCCTGCCGCCATCGACAGCGCACGCGTCGTTGTGCTGGTCATTCTCGACGGATACGGCAGCAGGGTAGCGTCCGGAGGCGCGCGATTGGCGGCGTCGGCTCGAGGCGCATTGCTGACACGCGGACGGCTCACGTCGGTCTTTCCGTCGACAACAGCGGCCGCGCTCACCAGCATTCAGACGGGGGCATCCCCGGGTCAGCACGGGATCGCGGGATATACGCTGTACCTTCCCGCGGCGCGTCGAGTGGTCAACATGGTGCAGTTCACCGCCGTTGACGGCAGCACGCTGCCGGAGCGCGCTGTCGAGCCGACCAGACTGCTCCCCGTGCCGACGATCTACGAGCGACTCGCGGCGCTGGGCGTCGATAGCGTCGTCGTGTCTCACCTCGAGTACGCGCGGTCACCGCTGACGATTCTGCATTCAGGCGAGACGCCATATCGCGGGCATCGCACGGCCGCGGAATTCGCATGGATGCTGAACAACGAAGCACGCAGGCCGGGACGGCGCTTCATTTTCGGGTACTGGGCAGGCATCGACATGCTCGCCCACGCCTATGGTCCGGCAAGCCCTGAGGTCAAATTGGAGGTCAGGCTGATCGAGGAGGCGCTGGCGCAGGGCTTGCTGAGCCCACTCGAGCGAGGTTCCGACGATGTCGTGGTCATTGTGACAGCGGACCACGGACTCGCCGCAACGCCGAAGACGGCGGCCGAGTCGCTGCCGCAGCTCGCGAAGCGGGCGGGGAAGCTCACGCGCTCGCCGAGCGGAGAACGGCGGGCAGTCGGGCTCGTAACAACGAGCGCCGCGCAACGATCCCGATGGGCACAGGAAATCGGGGAGAGAGGCGCCGTGATTGCGCTGGGCGACGCAGCAAGCGCGGGGCTGTTCGGGCCAGGTCCGTTGCACGATGAGCTTGAAGATCGGGTCGGGGACACGCTGCTCCTCGCGAGGGGTCCCCACTCGTTCCCGTTCAGGCCGGCCCGCGACGACGAGACGCACGCGCTCGGCGCTCACGGCTCGTTGACGTCCGACGAGATGCTCGTGCCATTGCTGGCCTGGCGCTTCGGTCGCTAGGAGAGGAGCGCGCGGTCGAGGACCATCGCGAGCAACAGTGCGGCGAGGTAGTAGTTGGAGAACTTGAACAGCTTCCACGCAAGCCTTGACGATTGCTCGACGTACATCCTTCCGGCCAGACCGATGAAGACCGCTCCCAGCGCGAGAGCGGCGAACAGGTAGAGCAGTCCGGCGGCTCCG
>DATKCN010000172.1:0-5942 GCA_035513175.1 Thermomicrobiales bacterium | reverse complement strand
GTCCGCGAATCTCGCCGCGTACCTGGCATTCCTAGACCCAGGCGATCGCATTCTGGGAATGAACCTCTCGCAGGGAGGTCACCTGACGCACGGATCACCGGTGAACTTTTCCGGCAGGCTGTTTGACGCGCACTTCTACGGCGTAAACCAGGAATCTGGCAGGATCGACTACGATGTTGTGCGCGATATTGCGCGCCGGGTCCGGCCGAAAATGATCGTCTGCGGCGCGAGCGCGTATTCGCGACAAATTGAGTTCGACCGCTTCCGCGAGATCGCTGACGATGTCGGAGCGATACTGCTGGCGGACATTGCCCATATCGCGGGCATCGTGGCCGCGTCACTCCATCCGTCGCCGGTCGGCCACGCTCATATAACCACGACGACGACGCATAAGACGTTGAGGGGCCCGCGGGGCGGGATGATCATGTTGGAGGACGGCCGACAGGACGCGGTCAATAAGACGATATTTCCGGGCCTCCAAGGCGGCCCCCTGATGCACGTGATTGCAGGCAAGGCCGTCGCGTTCAGAGAGGCGTTGGCGCCGGCGTTCAAGGATTACGTTCGGCGCATGCTGGACAACGCCGCCACGCTTGCCGAAGCGCTGCAGGAACAAGGGCTGCGAGTACTCTCAGGAGGCACCGACAATCATCTAATGCTGGTCGACCTTACCGACCTGGGGATCAGCGGTCGCAAGGCGGAACGCGTGCTTGAGGAAGCCGGCATCACCGCAAACAAGAACGCCATTCCTGACGATCCGCGTCCGCCGATGCAAACCAGCGGCATCCGGCTCGGGACCCCGGCGATGACGACGCGTGGGCTCGGGACCGACGACATGCGGCACATCGCGCAGTGGATCGCCGATGTTTTACGTGATGCTGATGACTTGGACGGCATAGCCCGCACGCGTGCGGCGGTCGTTGAGATGTGCGCGCGGTTGCCGCTTCCAGGTGTGACGACCACATCGCGCGACGAATAGCCGAGCGGCGTCGATGGCGAACTGGGCAATTGCACTCACGACTGCCGTGGCGGCAGCGGGCGTCTGCGCGGCTCTGATCCCTCCGATCCGATCGTTCGCGGTACGGAGGAGTCTACTGGACATACCGGAACCTCGCCGGGTGCATGCGAACCCAATTCCCCGTGTCGCCGGCCTGGCGATCTTCGCCGGGTTCTGGTTCGCGGTCGGGCTTACCGCCCTGCTGCCGGTTGAGCGCTTTCAACCCGAGGCGCAGCGCATACTGTTGATGCTGGCTGGATCAACGATCGTCGTGCTCGTAATGTTGGTGGACGACGTGCGGGGCCTCGCGCCGCTGCCGAAGCTTGGAGCGCAGGCTCTCGCGGCCGTTCTCGTTGTTGCGCCGCGCGCACTGGGAACCGGCCACGGCATTGTGATCGAGCAATTTAACGCGCCATTTGCCGGAACAGTGACATTGCCGGTGATGCTTGGCGCTGGATTCACGATTTTCTGGATCGTGGGAATGATGAATCTTATCAATTGGTCGGATGGCATCGATGGTCTGGCGGGGAGCATCGCGCTCGTCGCGAGCGTGGTACTGTTCGTCCACACGTACTTCCGCCCGGCTGGCGATCCGCAGTTCACCATCTCGCTGCTGGCAATCGCGCTGGCGGGAGCTGCTGTTGGTTTCCTGCCATTCAATTGGCATCCGGCGCGCATCATCATGGGCGACACTGGGGCGATGTTTCTCGGTTTCGCGCTTGCGACAATCAGCATTATCGGCGGAGCCAAGATTGCCACCGCGCTGCTGGCAATGGGAATACCGATCCTCGACATGGCGTGGGTCATTGTGTATCGAGTCATGCACGGTCGCTCACCGCTCGACGCGGACCGGGGACATCTTCATCACCGGCTGCTCGACGCGGGGCTAACGCAGCGGCAGATAGTCGGCTGTTTCGTCGCGCTGACGGCATTTTTCGGAGCGCTATCACTCGCGCTGCCGAGCCGCGAGCTGAAGCTCGGCGCAATGTTGATAATGGGACTCGTGCTGTCCACGATCATCATCTGGCTGGCGCGGCGCGAACCGTCGCAAGCTGAGATTGCGAGATAACGCCGTGCCTGTCTATGAGTACGTGTGCGCCTCCTGCGGTCGCAAGACCAGCGTGTTCTACCGTTCCTTCGCTGCGACCGGGGAGCCACCCGAGTGCCCTCGATGCGGGAGACGCGAGCTGGAACGCAGGATGTCCAGAGTCTGGACGCGGCGAGCGAGCGGACGTGGCGGCGACACGCAGTACTCAGATCCATCCTTCGAGCACGAAGGCATTCCATTCTACGGGGGAGACGAATCAATGCTGGACGAAATGCAGTATCTGGGAGAAGACGGATCAGATAGTGACGGAGACGACGAGGATGTAGCAGCTCTCGCACGGGAAGCGCGCGCCATGTCGTCGATGATGGGTGAGCCGCTTGACGCGGATCTCGACGAGGCGCTGTACCACGTTGAGCGTGGCGCTGACCCGGACGACGTGTTCGGGGAAATGGATGCACGAGCTCCGGAAATCGCGGACAACGACGCCTGACGCTATTGCATCAGCACTTCCCACTTGGGGTGGTCACAGTCCGAACGCACCAGCCGCACGAGTCCACCCGCCATGGCGCGCCAGCCGGGACCGGAGATTTTCATCGCGACCATCGCGGCGGCGCAAACCGCGGCGACGGCCGCCAGGCTAATGACGAGCGAACTCATTCGTGCCACGTCTCTCGCGCCTCCTCAGTCTTCATCGCAACTGTACTCATTCTCGCTATTGAATGACGAGCAGCTTGGGTGCTTCTGACCAGACATCTTCCAGCCGGTAGAACTCTCGCTGGTCCTCCGTGAACAGATGAACGACAATATCGCCGTAATCAAGCAGAATCCAGCCTGACTCTGCTTGTCCTTCGACGCGCCGTGGTCGGACTCCTGAGTCCCTCAGTCCGTCGAGCACCGAGTCACGCAGGGCGTTGAGCTGGCGAACGTTGTCGGCTGAGCAGATGACGAAAACGTCGGCGATTGACGAAACTTGACTGATCTCCAGGACTGCAATGTCCGTTGCCAGTGTGTCCGACGCGAGGTTCGCTACCTGACGGGCAATCTCGACTGGGTCGGTCATCATGCTCCTGCTCTGTACGTACACATATCCTACTCGTGGATTCACGCTGGCGCAATGGATACTGTGGGCCTGGCAGGGTTCGAACCTGCGACCTTGAGGTTATGAGCCCCTTGCTCTGCCGCTGAGCTACAGGCCCGCCGGGGATGTGCGGGCGAGTGGACGTGTGCACTCCGTCTGACGTCGCGACGCTGTCATCAGACGTTGTGCTCACCGGCACTCGATCGCGGCGTCCGAGATAGCGGCTTGCGCCTGCAAACCGCCGTGGACATGGTGAATCTTACCACGGCGCCTGCCGCTCGAAGCCGGGCGCCGCAGGGGCGAAAAAGGTCGATTCCGCGGCGGTTTATCCGTCCGGAGACCAGTCGAAGTCGGCGTCGAGCGGGTAAATCGGTCGCCGCAAATTTCGGTAGGCGAAGGTGTCCAGACGCGGGCTGCTAATGCCCGGCGCGTCGACCTCGATTACCTTCGTTGCAATCGGCTCGAACGCGGCCCTGAAGTGGGCCGCACTCTTCAGCACAAGGATGCGCCGCTCGGTCGGCTCGATTCCGAAGGCACGGAAGAAGTTGAGATCGTTAGGGTGTCCGCGAAGCTCGGTCAGTTGGAGCTCGATTCCTCCCTGGCCACCAATTTCGAGCACGACCGTTTTGCCGCGACTGGACGTTGTGCCTCTGCCCATGACGCCACCCATTTCGAAGCGGCCCTCGTGAATCAGCCTCACCATGCCCGTCACCTCGACGGGGTCGCCATGAAGCCCGTCATGCTTGCCGCCGACGGTCAGCGTGATCGTCGCCCCAACGCCGGCTGCGACACATGCCTCGACCGCATCGCGGTCCATGATCTGCGCGACCGACGCCGAGCGCGCCTTCGCCTTCAGTAAGCCGTCGAGCACCGCGGTTCCGTCTCCGGCCGTGCCGCTCGCGCCCGAGTCTGAGATGTCCGCCAGCACATAAACACTGCCCGGATCGCCGTTCATCGCCTCCGCGATCGCGTCAGCGACCGGCGTCGGGTGAATGGTGAAATCGGCCCGCAGATCCCAGCACATCCGCGCCAGCTCTTTCGCGTGCCGGACTGCAAGCTCACGGTCGTTGTCGGTGACGACGATAGTTGCGACGCTGGTATACGGCACGTCGGAAAATGGAAATCCGCCGAGTACAGAGGCGGCGAGGACGCTGGGTTCACGCTCCATCTCGCGCGCGCGATCGATCACCTTTTTCAGCGGCGATTGCCAAGTTGTGACCATCGACTGGTTGGGGGCGATGACAGGGACCTTGACGTGCGCCATCACCGGAGCTACCTCGCCGCGAACCGTGCGGATCAGCAGGTTCATCGCCGCGGCGCCCGTCTCGGCGGTGTCGATGTGGGGATAGTGCTTGTATCCGACGAACGCAGTCGCCTCTTCCATCATCTCCTCTGAGAGATTCGTGTGCAGGTCCAGCGGCGCGATAATCGGCGTGTCTGGGCCGACAACCTCACGGATGGCGGTGATGAGGGGTCCCTCGCCGTCGTCGTTGTGCTCGAGTGCCATCGCGCCGTGGATGCCGAGCAGAACGCCGTCGACCGGCAGCGCCGCGCGAATGCCCGCCACAATCTCATCACGCAGCGCTTCGAACGCCTCGCGGCTGACCCGCCCACCGGGGACTGCGCGCCCGAACGTGGTAGGGATCAGTTCTACGCCGTGTGTCCGGGCCTCGGAAACTATGCCTCCGTAGATCGTTCCCGTGCCTTCAAGATCAAGAATCTGCTGGCCACGGTCGATGAAGCTGGAGCCTTTCTGAAAGTCCTCCAGGGTGGTCGGCTCCCATTGGAATGTATTGGTTTCCTGCGAGATTCCGCCGGTTACGATACGCACGCTCGCCCTCACTCTCATGTCGACGACTCCCTCACGGACGCCAGTATCGCGCGCGGCCGTTGATCGATCAATCCCCCGGCGCCTTGCGAAACGACCCGATGTGTTGACGTTGCGTCGCACTGATCGGCCGCAGGCACAGCGACGACTGAGACAGCTTGACCGCGATGCGGTTACCCGCGGGCTCGCGCCACTCCCCTGACGCGTTTGTTGTGGATGCCGATCTTCATGACAGAATCGACGATACGCGACTCGGCAGGCAGTCGAAGCCCAGAGTCGAGCGACGCAATCGGGGTTCACTCCGACACGTCCGAGCACGTGCGCGGCGGCGACGCTAGAACGTGACATATTGCTCGTCGCGTCGACGTCACTGACCGGTGATTTCCAACCGGCGGTGCGGGGTTGCGGCAATCTCAGGGGCGGGGAGAGTGAGCGTGAGCCGCCAACATACTCCGCTGTTCAGCATGTCGGTCACACCGAAGGCGTGGCGCGACGGCGCGAAAAAGCCCGCCTGACAGCTGAGGCGGGTGCCGTGGAGCGGGAGAAGGGACTCGAACCCTCGACATTCTGCTTGGAAGGCAGACACTCTACCAACTGAGTTACTCCCGCGGACATAGAGTAACCGACGTCGATCGCTGAATGGTCGGGGTGAGAGGACTCGAACCTCCGACCTCAGCGTCCCAAACGCCGCGCGCTACCAGACTGCGCCACACCCCGTCCGCGTTGGCAAGTATACCGTTCACTGGCTCGTCGCGCTACGCCGGACGGACGCGCGGATCACGATCGAGCAGGTTAAGCTCAGGCAGGACGGGCGGCGCCCGTCTGTTCGGCGAAGGCAGCCCGCGCGACGATCTCGTCGCGCGCCATTTGGGCCGTTAGCGCCTCCGGTGAATCGAACTTTGCGTCGGCTCGAATGAATTGCGCGAATTCCACCTCCAATTCGCTGGTGTACAGATCGCCGTTGAAGTCGAGGATATACGCCTCGACGAGGCGA
>DATKCN010000171.1:0-5642 GCA_035513175.1 Thermomicrobiales bacterium | reverse complement strand
ATTCGTCCAGATTTCTACCTCCTCGGTCTATGGCGTGGAAGCCATGGGCGACGAAAGCGCGGTGCTGCAACCCGTCAACCCATATGGTGTAACCAAGCTCGCGGCTGAGAATCTGGCCTTCACCTATCATCGTGTGCACGGACTGCCGGTCGTTGCGATCAGATACTTCTCTATCTACGGCCCGCGTCAACGCCCAGACATGGCCTATCACCGCTTCATTCAAGCCATGCTCACCAATCAGCCCATTTCCGTCTACGGAGACGGCGAACAAACCCGTGGTATTACGTACATCGATGACTGCGTTCGTGGCACCGTCGACGCCATCGCACACGCACGAAGCGGCGAAGTCTATAACCTGGGTGGTGGAGTGCCGATTTCGGTCAACCGCGCTATCGAGGTCCTGGAAGACGCTATCGGCACTCGCGCAAAGCGTCAGTACCTGCCGCCAAGGCCCGGCGATCAACGTAACACGCTTGCCAACGTTGACAAGGCGCGCGCGCACTTCGGATACGTCCCACGTACCGACCCCCAGCAGGGCCTGCCCCTCCAGTTGGAGTGGCAGCGACGTTTGCAGCACTAGCGCGAGGGACCGTGGTGTCGCACGCGCGAGGAACGACTTCATGGCAGTCCGATCGGCGCTACCGTCAGCTATCCCGGTTGAGCGATGACGAGCGCGCGACCGCGGTGTAGCCTTCCGGCCTTCCATTGACGCGGCTATCGATCCTGACGCGGTACATTCCTCAACGCGCGTTGCAGGCAGGAGCCCTGAGCCTTCTCGACCAGATCGTCATCGCTGGGGTCAACTTTGCCGTCACGATCATCGTTGCGCGCTCACTCGGCCCGGCGGCTTTCGGACTCTACGTGCTGATGTACACGATCCTCCTGCTGCTGGAAACGGTCCAGTCATCGTTGGTGACGACGCCGCACACCGTCCTCAGCGCGCCTCGATCCGGCGACGAGTACCGAGCGTACACGACCTCCGCCGCCAAATTGCAGGCGCTGGCCGCGTTCACGAGCGCGGGTCTGTTCCTGGCGATGACGTTGGTTGCTGCTGTAGCCGCAAGCTCCCTTGTCCCCGTCTTTCTGGCCTTGTCCCTCGCGTCGGCGAGCACCCAGTGTCAGTACTTCACGCGCCGCGTGCTGTACACCGAGTCGCGCGCGGCGCAGGCCCTGACGAACGATATCGTGACGCACGGGCTGCGTCTCGCCCTCATCGTCACGCTGGTCATGACAGCCGGTCTCACCCTCGCCGGTGTGTTCGCTGTCGTCGGAATCTCGTTCGTGGCCGGCGCGCTGCTGGGCGTCTGGCAGATCAGGACCTCGCTCGTCCGCCGGCCGGGTGTCTTCGATCGGGAGGTTGCCGCCGCGCACTGGCGGTTCGGGAACTGGCTCTTCGCCGGGCGGCTGGTGTCGCATGCGCCACGCTACGTGACGGCGGCTCTGCTGTCCGCCACGCTCTCGGTCAGCGCGTACGGCGCCTACCGGGCAGCGGTTCAGCTCATTCATGCCGCCAACATTCCCATGGCGGCAGTGGATAACCTGCTGCGACCCCGACTCGCGCGTGACGCGCTCCGCGGTCCGCAAGCCGTGTGGCGCACGATGTTTCCAATCATGGTCCTGGGCGTCGCTGCGCTGACCGTGTTTGCCGCGTTCCTGCTGGCGTTCGGCGGCGTCGTCATGCGCGTCGTCTACGGTCCCGAATACAGCGAGTACGCCGATGTGCTGCTGCTCGTGGCGCTTCAGCCGGTGGCAGGCCTGGTAATGGCAGTGCTCACCAATGCGCTCGTGGCCTTTGGACAGACGCGCGCGTTGTTTATTCGTTCCGCGCTCGGCGCGGTCGTCGGCAGCGGTCTCGGCAGCCTGGCCATCGTGCTGTTTGGCTTGCCCGCTTCCGGAGCGATACCATTGTTCACGTCGCTGACATCAATCGTGTGGCTCGCGTGGGTGTGGCGGCGCCTTTCAAGGGAGTACTCCGATGCAACCCACTGAACCGGCGCTCATCACCGCGGCGGACCGGTTGCCCGAGCCTCGCGTGAGGCTGGCAACGGGCTATCACGGCACGGTCGAGCTGGATCACGCGTCACGTCTCGTCTGCAAGACATACCACGCTCCGGATGGCGGCGAGCTCGCTCAGCAGGAATTCGATCGGCTGACTCATTTTTCGCGCGCCATCGCCGATCAGCCATTCATCACCTGCCCGACACCAGACCACGTCGACATCGCAGCCGGCCAGCTCTGGATGACATTCTGCGACGGTGACCGCCTGAACAACATCCTCTATCGCTCCGGCGCCCTCAGCGACAACGACATCGATCATATCGCGAATCAGATCGCCATCTCGTTTGTCCGATACGTTGAAGTGCTGAATGAACCGGTGTATGACCCTGGGCTGTGGAACATGCTCTATAATTCCTCGACGCGGGTCCTCTGTCTACTCGATTTCGCGGATCCAGCCGGTAAGATCGGCGCGGCGACAGATGTGTCCCCGCTTGACGTGACGCTCGGTGAGTTCGTCGGACGCTCGACGTTCGACACGATCCGGCCTGCCACCTGTATGAACGGGTACTACGCGCGGAGCCAGCGGCGAATTGCGACAATCGTGCTCCAAGCGGTTCGCGCGCGCATGGCTGTTCAGCCGAACACGATCACAACGGTCGCCGACCTCGCCTATCGAAGGCATGCCTGGTTCGGCGTGCTACGTCGCGATCTCTGGTTCAGAACCGTCGGGCGCATGCTGTATCGTCGCCGCAGCAGGAGCATCGTCCAGCAGGCAATGCACGATAACGAGCTACGTCAGGCATGATGACTAAACTGCGTGCGCCGAGGGCGACGCTGCCGAGCCGCATCAACTCCGGTCGCTTCGGCGCTCGAAACGTGCAGCAAGTGTGGCGAATCACGCCCGCGATCGATTTGAGAGGACTGGAAGTCAGGTGTTCGTGAGCGTCGTTATCACCGCATATAACAACGAACGCTTCGTCGCCAAGGCGATCGAGAGCGTGCTCGCTCAAACGCATTCCGACTTCGAGCTGATTCTCGTCGATGATGGGTCTACGGACGGGACGCTCGATATCCTGCGGCGCTACGAAACCAGGGACGCGCGAGTCCGAATCGTGTCACATGATAATTGGGGCATGGCCAGGTCGGCGAACCACGCTATCGAGCTGGCGAGATCAACGTGGATTGTTCGTATGGACGCGGACGATGTCATGATGCCGAACCGCATCGAGCGGCAGATTGCGTACGTGTCCGATCACCCCGGCATCGCACTTGCATCATCACTCGTTCACCTGATTGACGCGAAGGGGCATGTGCGGTGGACGACCTCCTCTGACCTCATCGACGTTGACGCGTTCCAACGATACCGTCGCCAGGGCAAGCTGATGCCTATTTTTCATCCCGCGGCTATCGTGAATAAGGCAGTTTTTCAATCGATCGGTGGCTATCGACCGCAGTTCTGGCCCGCCGATGACAGGGATTTGTTGATCAGATTTGCCGAACAACGTCATCTCATGCTCATCCAGCCGGAGCCGTTGCTGAAATACCGTGTTCACGCGGAGTCCGTCTCCTCCTCCGCGACCCGCCATCAATATGAGATGCATCGGTGGGCGCGACAATGTGAGGAGCGACGGCGCCACGGCGCCCTGGAACCATCCCTGAGTGAGTTCCGTCGTTTCGAGCAGCAACAGCCGCTGCTACGTCGCCTCAACAGGTCACGCCGAATCTGGAGCCATGTCCTGTATCGCCAGAGCACCGTGCTGTACATCAACGGCAGGCGAGCAAGGGCTATCGCGCCGTTGTGCGCGGCCATTATTCTCACACCCGGGTTATGGTCTGGCCGCGTGAAGTCGAAGCTTGCGAAGATCATCAGGCGGAAACTACGCCGCGGTCTTGCTGGATCGGATATTGGCTAATTTTCCGCGAGTGCGATGGATGTGAAATGGACACGCGCATTCAGTCCTATGGAGCAGCGACACATGCGTTCGTGAGTGTCGTCATGACGGCATACAACGCGGACCGGTTCATCGCCGAGGCGATTGAGAGTGTGCTGCGGCAAACTCATTGCGATTTCGAGTTCATTGTCGTCGACGACGGGTCCAGTGACAGGACGCTCGAAATCATTCGCAACTACGCATGCGTCGACCGACGTATCCGCGTTGTCGCACACGCTAACTGGGGCGTCGCCAGGTCAACGAATCACGCCATCGATCTCGCCACGTCGGACTGGGTCGTGCGTATGGACGCCGATGATGTCATGCTGCCGAATCGCATCGAACGGCAGATTGCGTTCATCTCCGATCATCCCGGCATCGCCGTTGCATCATCACTCGTGCATATGATCGATGGCGATGGAAACGTGCGGTGGACGACATCGTCCGATCTTGTCGACCGCGAAGCATTTCAACGATATTTGCGTGCTAACAAGGTCATGCCGATCTTTCAGCCAGCCGCGATCTTTGACAAGCGAGTGATCCAATCCGTCGGTGGATACCGACCGCAGTTCCGATATTCTCAGGACAGTGATCTTTGGCAGCGGGTCGCAGAGCAGGGCCACCTGATTCTCATCCAGCCGGAGCCGCTGCTGAAGTATCGTGTTCACGCGGGATCCATCTCCTCGTCGGCAACCCGCCATCAAAATGAGATGCACCGGTGGGCGCGACGCTGCGCGGAATTACGGCGCCAGGGTTCTTCGGAACTATCCCTGAGCGAGTTCCGTCGTTTCGAGCAGCAACAGCCGCTGCTACTTCGCCTTAACAGGACACGCCGAGTCTGGAGCCACGTGCTGTATAAGCAGAGCACCGTGCTGTACATCAACGGCAGGCGCGTTCGGGCAATGGCTCCCTTGTGTGCAGCGATGATACTTCGTCCTGGGTCATCGTTTGATCGCGTGAAGTCGAAGCTTGCGAAGATCGTCAGGCGGAAACCGCTTCATGATCTCGTGTGATCGTGAACTCGCTGATCCGTGGCGGCCGTAATGAGCTTGGGACAGATATCTTCGTTCGATGCGATGGTACAGGGGCACAAGTGTTCATAAGCGTCGTGCTGCCAGCGTATAACGCAGAACGCTTCGCCGCGGAGGCAATCGACAGCGTGCTCGCTCAAACGCACACGGACTTTGAGCTCATCCTGATCGACGACGGGTCGACGGACAGCACACTCGATATCCTCCGGTCATATGCTGCGAGGGACTGCCGCATCAAAGTGCTGGCACACGAGAATCTCGGCGTCGCGAGAGCGATGAATCAAGCAATGAGCGTGGCTCAATCAAACTGGATCGCCCGAATGGACGCCGATGACATCATGGAGCCGCGCCGTCTCGAGCGGCAGGTAGCGTTCGTGGCGGAGCATCCTGACCTGGCCGTGACGTCGTGCCTGGTCACTTACATCGACGCCGGGGGAAGAACGCTTGGCCGGAGCGCGCCGGAGTTCACGTCCGACGAGGAGGTGCGCAAGACCAGAGACGCTGGCACTCCGATCGGATTCCATCACCCGGGAGTGCTGATGAGAAGAGATGTCGTCGTTGGAATCGGCGGTTATCGATCGGAATTCGTGTCGGCTCAGGACATGGACCTGTGGAACCGCATTGCCGACGCCGGGGGCCGTATCCTCGTCCAACCCGAATATCTTCTCCGATACCGTATACA
>DATKCN010000170.1:0-2876 GCA_035513175.1 Thermomicrobiales bacterium | reverse complement strand
GTCGTTGACCGACACGTCGTCAAAGGTCGTGTCCGCCTTCAGCTTCGCGCCCTTCTTGCCCTCGATCTCGCCCCGCTCCAGCCCGATGACGGTCACCTTCGCGCCGTGTCCTTCGAGATATGCCTTCGGGTCGGTCGCCTCAATGTCCTCGAAGTTCTTCGCCAGCGCCATTGCCACGTGCCTGCCCTGTAAATGACTCATCGTAATGAGCTCTCCTTCCCTGAACGTGTCGAACGTCATTTCCGACTCACAACTTCCAACACGGATCGTTCCACCGATGGCAGACTGATGCATGACACGACGCATCGCGACACGACGGAGGACTCATGAGCGCGCGCGAGTCGAAGCTGCATCAAGGCATGCCGGTGCTGACATCCGGCCACGCGCTCGACACGGCGCGGGCAGCCATGATCATGATCCACGGCCGGGGCGCGTCGGCCGAGAGCATCCTGCAGCTGGCGGAGGTGCTGGACCAGCCGGGCTTCGCCTGCATCGCCCCGCAAGCGGCGAACGCGACCTGGTATCCGAACAGCTTTCTGCAACCGATCGATACGAACGAACCGTGGCTGACGTCGGCGCTGCGCGTCATCGCGGATGTGCTGCGCATGGTGAGCGACGCGGGCGTTCCGCCGGAGCGCACGATGCTGCTGGGTTTCTCCCAGGGCGCGTGCCTGTCACTGGAGTACGTGGCCCGCAACGCCCGGCGCTACGGCGGCGTGGCCGGTCTCTCCGGCGGGCTGATCGGGCCGGACGGCACGCCGCGCGACTATCCCGGCGCGCTGGATGGCACGCCCGTCTTCCTGGGCTGCAGCGACATCGACTTCCACATCCCGGCCGAGCGCGTGCGGCATTCAGCCGAGGTGCTGCGCGGCCTGGGCGCTGATGTGACCGAGCGCCTGTACCCCGGCATGGGCCACGAGATCAACCACGACGAAATTCGCTTCGTGCAGCAGATGATGGCGAGCGTCGTGGCGAGCGCGGAGTGAGCGCGGCGTCATCGACCGAACGTTGAGGAGCGGGTGCGTGACGATCAAGCCGGGCTGGCAGGGCAGGTTTTTCGAGGACTTCATGGTCGGCGACGTGTATCAGCACCCCGGCGGACGCACGCTGACCGAAGTCGACAACACCTGGTTCACGCTGCTGACGATGAACACGCATCCGCTGCACTTCGACGCGGAGTACGGCAAACAGACCGAGTTCGGCCGGTGTCTGATCAACAGCACGCTCACCCTCTCGATCGTCGTCGGCATGAGCGTCACGGACGTGAGCCTCAACGCCGTCGCCAACCTGGGCTGGGATGAGGTGCGCCTGCCGCATCCCCTGTTCGCCGGAGACACGCTCTACGCCGAGTCGGAGGTGCTCGCAACACGCGAGTCGCGCTCCCGCTCCAACGCGGGCATCGTCACCGTGCGCACGCGGGGCTTCAACCAGCACGGCGACCTGGTGATCGACTTCAGGCGGTCGGCGCTGATCTATCGCAAGGGCGCCGCGCCGGACATGGCCGCTGCCCGCCAACGGCAGTTCCCGGCAGGCGAGGACACGTCATCGTGACCCTGCCGCTCGATGGCGTGCGCGTCATTGCCTTCTCGCAGTTCGGCGCGGGTCCGTTCGGCATGCTGCAGCTGGCGGACCTCGGCGCGGATGTCATCAAGGTCGAGGACCCGACCACCGGCGGCGATGTCGGGCGCTACGTGCCCCCCTTCCGCCAGGGTCAGGACAGCCTCTACTACCAGTCCTTCAACCGCAACCAGCGTGGCGTCACGCTCAACCTGCGCGTGCCCGAGGCGCGTGGGGTGCTGCACGACCTGGCGCGCGTCTCGGACGCGGTCTTCAACAACCTGCGTGGCGACCAGCCGGAGAAGCTCGGCTTGACCTTTCGCCACCTGGAAGCGGTAAACCCGCGTGTCGTCTGCTGCTCGCTGAGCGGCTTCGGACTGACCGGCCCGCGCCACGCCCAGCCCGGCTACGACTACCTGTTCCAGGCCTACTCGGGATTCATGAGCCTCACCGGCGACCCCGCGACGCCTCCCGCCAAGAGCGGCGTCTCGATCGTCGATCTGTCGGGCGGGCTGGCCGCCGCGCTGGGTCTGCTGGCGGGTGTGTTTCAGGCACGCAGTACTGGCCGTGGTTGCGATGTCGACGTGAGCCTGTTCGACACCGCCATCTCGATGCTTGCCTATCTCGCATCGTTCAACCTCAACGCCGGACACCAGCCCGAGCGCCTGCCCGATTCCGCGCACCCGACGCTCTACCCCTCGCAGGTATTCGAGACGCGCGACGGTTACATCGTCGTCACGGTGATGAAGGAGAAGTTCTGGCCGCTGCTGTGTGTCGCGCTGGAGCGGCCCGACCTGATCGCCGATCCCCGCTTCGTCGACTTCGACGCCCGTCTGGCGCACCGCTCCGCGCTGTTGCCCCTGCTATCGGACGCGTTCCGCGCGCGCGCTACCGCCGAGTGGCTGGTCCGGCTGGCCGGCGACGTGCCCTGCGCGCCGGTGAACACCATCGAGCAGGCGCTGTCCGATCCGGCCATCGCCGCGCGCGGCATGCTCGTCGAGACCGAGAACGCCACGTTCGGACGCATGCGTCACGTGGCCGGCGCCATCAAAGTGGTGGGACACGCACGGGAGACGCACGCCGCCGCGCCCGATCTCGGCGCCGACACCGATGACGTGCTGCGGGACCTGCTCGGCTACTCGCCGGAACGTATCGCCACCCTGCGTGCGACTGGGGCCGTGTGAGTCACCGTCGCCGTAGGGGCGCATTGCCTGTGCAGACCGGAGACATGGATAACAGGTGTTCGGAGACATGGGTAACACCTCCTATACCGTATCCAGAGGATAGCGCACGTCGATCGTCGTCAGCTGATGGTGGCC
>DATKCN010000169.1:0-3167 GCA_035513175.1 Thermomicrobiales bacterium | reverse complement strand
GAAACGGGCGGAAACGTCACGCCGACGATCTTGGAGTCCGCGGGCAGCGCCGCAAGCTTTTCATTCCCACCCACGTGATCCTGATCGACATTCGTATTGATGATGTAGCGAACGGGCTTGGCCGCGGCCGGCGAGGCGATGATCGCGTTGAGGGACGGGCTGACCCATCCGAACGGACTGCCCGGGCAGTGCTGCCCGAGACACCGGTTGGGCACGCCGGTGGCGGTGACCGCGCTGGACAGCTGCAGTGCCGTCGCGAGGACCCTCTCGGCCCGCTGCGCCGAGCCCGCATCGACCAGCAGGATGCCGTCCCGGCCGACCGAGGCGGTGATGTTCCCGCCGGCGCCGGCGATCATGTAGACGTTCCCCTGCACCGGCAGCACGTGAACATCGGCCGCGGCGCCCGATTGGTCCGGTGCGGGAAGCGTGGGCGCGATGGGGGCCGGGCGTCCCGAAGCGGGGGTCCCGCCCTTCGGCTTCGATCGGTACTCGGGGTAGATCGTTTCAGCGCCGCCCCGGGCCGCTTCGGGCGGGATGTCGTCGGCCGTGAGATGCGGGTTCTGTCCTGGCAGGAAGTGCGGGACAGCGGTCGAGATGTTCTCCTCGCTGACGGTGCAGGGATAGAAGGCCAGCTGCTGCTGTGTATCCAGCTGGTAGTGCGTGCTCTGCACGAACGGCTCTTCCAGCCACACCAGGTCGGTGAGCATCATCACCACGACCAGATAGTCGCCATGACGGGTGATGTACTCGGTCATGGTCGCCTTGTCGCTGAAGCTCGCCCCATTCCGCCGGAGATAACTGCCCTTCAGGTGCGTGGTCGTGACGACCAGCGTCTTCCCTTCCCACTTCCCCGTCGAGAAGCCCGACCAGGTGTGCAGCGCATTGGCGGGCGGATGCGGGCGCCCGTCCGTATAGATCACGCGCTGCATCGACCGCAGATACTCGATGTGAAGCGCCGTCAGCTCCCGCGAGACGGGATCGATCTGCTTCGTGATCCGCACGCCTCCCAGCGCGCGCCACTGATAGGGGCCCGGGTGTGGCCGGCACTGGAACTCGGGGAGGCTCCACTCGGAGTGGTCGTGGCTGTCGGCCTTCATGCGGCCCGCGTCGTTCAGCGGGATCCCCTGGTAGTCGCCCAGTGGCGGACCACCCGACCGCTCGTACGAATCCTCGGTGATCCGGTCGACCCATTCCCCGGAAAAGTCGGTCTGGGCAAAGGCCGGGACGCTCGAGCCAACGCCGAGCATCGCGGCCATCAGCAACACGCCGGGCCGTGTTCGAAATGAAAGGAGGGGGCTGGTCATAGCGTTCGGTGCAGTCCCAATGTAGTTGGGACGCCCCCAAGGGTCAACCATTTGCTAGGCTTGTCCTGTGGCGGGAATTCCCTGGTATCTCTGGTGTTCCGCGGTCGCCGTCACCTCCGCCTACATCGGCGGCTACTGGGACATCTCCTGGCACCGATCGATCGGCCGCGACACCTTCTGGTCGCCGCCGCACATGGCCATCTACGCGTGCGGCGTGCTCGCCGGCATCGCGTCCGGGTACCTCATCCTGACGACGACGTTCGGCCGGAATGCGCCGCTGCGGGACGTGAGCGTCCGCATCTGGGGCTTCGCCGGACCGCTCGGCGCGTTCATCCTGGCCTGGGGCGGCGTCGCCATGCTCGCGTCGGCGCCGTTCGACGACTGGTGGCACAACGCGTACGGCCTCGACGTGAAGATCATCAGCCCGCCCCACATGGTGCTGGCCGCGGGATTCTTCGGCATCGAGCTCGGAACGGTGATGCTCCTGCTGGCGTTCATGAACCGCTCGGGCGACGCCGTGCGCGGACGGCTTCAGAAGCTGTTCCTGTATGTCGGCGGCACCGTCATCTGCGAATCGCTGCTCTTGAAGATGGAGTACATCAACCGATCCGACATGCACTCGGCGCTGTTCTATATCGTCGTGTCGCTGGGAACGCCAGCGGTGCTCGTGGCTATCGCCGTCGCGTCGCGGCAGCGCTGGGCGTGCACGATCATGGCCGCCGTGTACACGGCATTCGGGCTGGCGTTTCTCTGGATCCTGCCCCTCGTCCCTGCTGAACCGAAGCTCGGGCCCGTCTACCAGCAGGTGACGCATCTCGTCCCGTGGGAATTCCCGCTGCTGGTCGTCGTGCCTGCGCTGGCGATCGATCTGATTCTTCATCGCGTGAGCGCCTGGCGGCCCCTGTTGGGCGGGCTGGTCGCCGGACTGGTCTTTCTGCTCACGTTCGTCGCGGTTCAGTGGCCGTTTGCGAACTTCTTGATGACCCCGCTCGCGCGCAACCGGTTCTTCGGCGCGCACTACATGGACTTCAGCACCCCGCCGCAGTCCTTTTATGCCCGTCATCTGTTCTACGCCAACGAAACGCAGCAATTCTGGCCCGGGATGCTGCTCGCGGCGTTCGTGTCGTGTCTCATGATGTGGCTGGGCCTTCACGGCGGACGGGCGATGCAGCGGGTCAAACGGTGATGAGGCGACGCGGTCCCTGGTGCGCCGCTGTCTTGGTCGGTGCGGCGCTGCTCCAGCACGGGGCATCGGCTCACATCGGAAGCCCGGACGTGTTCCTCGACGGCCAGGCGGGACCGTATCGCGTCTTCGTGACGGTGAGGCCGCCTTACGCCGTGCCGGGCATCGCCGACGTCGAAGTCCTCCTCGCGAGCCCGCCGGACGGCAACCACGTCAGGGACGTGCGAATCGTGCCGCTGCCGCTCACGGGCCCGGGGGCGCAGTTCGCGCCCGTGCCCGATGTCGCGACACAATCGCCAGACGACCCGCGGCTGTTCACGGGGCAGCTCTGGATGATGTCCGCGGGCGCGTGGCAGGTCCGCGTTGTCGTCTCGGGCGATCTCGGGCAGGGGAGCCTGTCCGTGCCGGTCCCGACGCTGCCCCAGGCGACGCTGGCCATGACGCAGTCGCTCCGCGCGCTGCTGTTCGTCTTGATGTTCATCCTCTGCGGCGGCTTCATCAGCATCGTCTCGGCGATGGCGCGCGAAACGGGGCTCGAGGCGGGCGACGCGCCGACGCCGCTCGCGCGCCGGCGCGGGCGGATCGCGGGCCTCGTCGCCGCGTGCGTCGTTACCGGCGCCATGTGGTTCGGCAACTGGTGGTGGGGAGCCGAAGCGTCGAGCTACGCGCGTTACGTGTAC
>DATKCN010000168.1:0-22023 GCA_035513175.1 Thermomicrobiales bacterium | reverse complement strand
TGCCAGGAGAAACACCAACAGCGAGCTGAAGAACACGAAGAGATACAGGTCTTCGATCGGCTCCCCGGTCCACAGCTGCGCCAGCCACCGCTCCCAGCGAGCCCACAACCACGTCAGTTTGGTCCATGGACCTCCGATTCGGTCATCCAGATACGCGGTCGTGAAGAACACGACCACGACCAGACCTGCCAGCGCGCCGGCCGCGTGGACCAGCCACGCCGGATGTGTCCGCCACTTTGACGCGGCGACACCGACAACGAGCCCGGCCAACGTGACCCAGTTAAGAAACTCCATGCGGTCGGCCCAGTCCGCCCGCAACAGTGACCATACCGCGACGTAGACAAGCATCGACACCAGAAAAATCGTCGACCAGCCTTCGCGGATTGCCAGTTTCTTCACGATATCTCGTACCTCACCGATCATCGCGGGAGAGAATGCGGCGCATCTCTCGGATTATCGTCGCGTAGCGCTCGTCATCAGGTCGACTCGTGTCTACTTCACGATTCAGCCCAGCCCCCACAATGTGAATGAGTGAAGATTTTCCACCCTGATGAGACGCCCGCACTGTCGTCACGCTTCCGGACGATCATCGCGCTACCTGTCCCAAACCGCGACCGATCGTCATCGAGTCCAACTGCTGACATCAATCTTAAGCCCCCGCGTGGCGTCAGCGTTATTGCCTGGATGGGCCGGGGACCGCGCCATGACTACGAATCCGTGGAGCAACGCGCCCCGTTCAGGTCGTCAGCGGGCGACCGGCTTCTTGCCGGCCGCCGCCGAATGGGTCGCCAACGAACGGCTGATGTCGTCACCGTACTTGACGAGGTATGTCGGAACGCCTACCGAGGCGAGCCCGCTGACGACGAACAGGCTGGACTCGGCTGCTCCGAAGGTGCTGGGCTCGATGACGATCGCGACGCATTGCACCCGCCTGCTGACGATGTTGATCAGCGATTGCACCCACTCCTCATCGGTCGAAGACGTTATGGCGATCACCGTGCTGTTGCGGGTGAACTGGTTGCCTTCCGCCAGCAGCACTTCCCCGAATGGCATTGTTCCGTCCGCACGCGTTACCGCCAGATGCTCAAGAATCTTGAGCATTTGGCGTCCGCCGCGGTCGGTCGGGATCGAGATGTGACTGCTGGCCGAGCCGATCAACCCGACGTTTCGGTTCTGATTGAGGAAGTGACGAGCCAAGGACGCTGCGATCGTGACGGCGTACTCTTCCGTCGAGTCGAGCCAGAACGACAGCGGCGCCTCGCCGCTGGTGATGTTCGGCAGCGAAGCGATGCCGCTGGCTCCGGCCTGCACGTTCGCTTCGAGATCGACCACGATGAAAATGTCAGCGGTAGGGTCGAGCTCGAACTCCTTGACCATTAGCTTGCCGGTGCGCGCCGTCGCGCTCCAGGCGATGCGGTTGTAGGCGTCGCCGGGGAAGTAGTCCCGAATTCCGGCGGCGTTCGGCGTAACGAACGGGGTGCGGCGCTGGATAGCCGTCCCACCCGGAAGCTCGCCGATCGGAAGTGAGAACGCGCTCAGATCGACCGTCGCTGGGTAGACGAGCAGCTCGTGCGTTCCTGGAATCAACCGCTCGTTGGGAAACAGGCCAAACGGGTCGCCGCCGCGCAACGCCATCGGGCCGATTCGAAATCGTCCTCGACGCGCACAGATTGTCTCAACCCTCCAACGGCTCGAGTCGTTTCCATGCAAGTGCACGACCTTGGAGATCATGTGGCCAGGCAGGTCGGAATGGTCGATTACCTCCACCCAGAGCTTTCCGACGCGGCTCAGATTCTGCAGCCGCACCCGCTCGACGAGCGGCTGGCCGACCTGCGCGCGGTCGGTACGCGTGTCGCGTGTGAGATAAAGCCCCGTCAGGCTGAACTGACTCCAGATCTTCGCCACGATCAGCACGCCGATGAGAACGAAGAAGACCTTGTCCAGCACATCCCACTGGTTCATCTGGCTCAGGACGAAGATCGTCCCAACCAGAATGATCAGCTTGATCGCGTTCACTGATTTGCTCGACGCGCGCGCCAGCCACCCGTCGCTGCCTGCGCCGCCGGCATCGCCTGCCGGGCGCCTGGCACGGGAATCAGCCCCAGCAGTTCGCGCACCACTCCGCGCGAGTCGACACCCTTCATGCGCGCGGCGGGGCTCACGATCATGCGATGGGCCAGCGTCGGCTCCGCAAGGTCCTTGACATCGTCGGGAATCACGAAGTCGCGTCCCTGCAGCGCCGCCCACGATCGGCTGGCGTTGTAGAGCCCGATTGAACCACGTGGGCTTGCGCCCAGATAGACGTCGTCATGCTGGCGCGACGCCTCGACGAGATCGACGATGTACTCCTTGATGAGGTTGTCGACGTGTACGCGCTTGACTGCCATTTGCGCTTCGATCAGATGCTCAACCTCGATGACTTGTTCGAGTGAGTCGAGCGGGTGTGCGATCTGCTGGCGATTGAGAATATCGATCTCGCTACTTCGCCCGGGGTATCCAAGCGACAGTCGCACGAGAAATCGGTCAAGCTGCGCTTCGGGCAGCGGGAACGTCCCCTCATACTCAATCGGGTTCTCCGTCGCAAGCACCACGAATGGCTGCGGGAGAATGTGCGTGGTGCCGTCGACCGTGATCTGGCTCTCTTCCATCGCCTCGAGCAGCGCCGACTGCGTCTTTGGCGTCGCTCGGTTGATCTCGTCGGCCAACACAATCTGCGCAACGATCGGACCGGCTCGGAACTCGAAGCTCCCGAGTTGTTGGTTGAAGACGCTCACGCCGGTCACGTCGCTTGGCAGCAGATCGGGGGTGAACTGGATGCGCTTGAACGTGCAGCCGATACTGCGCGCGATCGCTTTCGCCAGCACCGTCTTTCCGACTCCTGGAACGTCCTCAATCAGCACGTGTCCCCGGCACAGCAGCGCCACCAGTACCAGCTGCACCTCGCGCCGTTTACCAACGATTACTCGTTCGACGTTGTTGATGACGCTCGTGGAAATGTGCTCGACCGACTCCATCGTCACTCCTTGCTGCGCTGCAACGCTCGTTACGCTTAGGCGACCGCGGTTGCGGCGCCCGTCGTATCCCTGTAGTGCGGCATGTTCCAGGCAGGTTGGTCACTACCGCCGGGGAAGCAGGCGATCGACATCACCGAGTACTGGTTCTGTGTCTCCCCATACCGCGCGTGTTCGGCAGGTTTACCCTGAGTTTCAAGTATATCAGCGCCTCGCAGCGCCGGGCGCATGCACCCCCATCCTGTTCGGTCATGTCCGTTAATGAGTAGATACGAGTTCTACAAAGTTTTGGTTTGCGACGAGCCGTCTGCAAAGGGCAATTCATGACGTACCCTGTACGTATAATCATCTGTGAATGATGTGAGTGAAAGGAGCTCCCGGTGGCGAAAGCGACCAACGGCGATCGACCATCGAGCCCACCAAAGCGGACCATCGTCCTCATCGACGGCTACGGGCTTGCGTTCCGTGCCTTTCATGCCATCCCGATGTCCCTCTCAACGGCCGCCGGCGAGCTGACTAACGCCACTTTCGGCTTCACGTCCATGCTGCTTGACGTGCTTCGAGCGCATGCGCCGGACTGTGTCCTGATGACGTTCGACGTGGGTAAATCGTTTCGCGCAGACACATTTGAGGCATATAAGGCTCACCGCGCCCCGATGCCGGAGGAAATGCGCGGGCAGATGAAGCGAATTCGAGACGTCATCGATCGGCTCAATATTCCAATATACGAATCGGACGGCTTCGAGGCCGACGATGTAATCGGCACGCTCGCACAGCAGGCGGTTGACCAGGGTCTGCATGCGTTGATCGTGACGGGAGACAGCGATCTCCTGCAGCTCGTCGATGACCATGTGACGGCAGTCCTTCCGGGCGCCCAACGCTTCGGAGAGTATCGCGTCTTCGACCGCCAGGCTGTCCTCGACCGCTACGGCTTCGGCCCCGAGCGCCTTGCCGAGTATAAGGCGCTGGTCGGCGACAAATCCGACAACATCCCGGGAGTTCCAGGCATCGGCGAGAAGACTGCCAAGACGCTGATCGACCAGTTCGGGTCGCTGGAAGAGCTGTTCGAAAATCTTGAGTCGATCGCCCCGCCACGAGCGCGCAACGCGCTGACGGAAAACGTGGATCTCGCTTATCAGTGTCGTGAGCTGGCGACGATCGTGCGCAACGTTCCCGTCGAGCTGGACGTCGACCGATGCGTCGTCGGCGACTACGACCGCGACGGGGCAGTCAACCTCTTTCGCGAGCTGGAGTTTCGGTCACTCGCCGCGCGCCTGCCCGACTCACATCGTGAGTCCACGATCGTCGCCTCCGAGCCGAGCGGCCAGCTCGCTGAGCCCGTGGCGATCCTGGATCGCGACTCACTCGCCGGACTGGCCAACGACATCGCGACAGCCGCCGAAATTTCGCTGGATGTCGAGACGGACAGCACCAGCCCCATCCTCAGCAATCTCGTCGGCATTGCGGTCGCCACGTCCCCGACCCGAGCGTTTTACGTCCCGACCGCGCACGCGACCGAGCCGGTGCTGTCAATGGACGTCATTCGCGAGGCTCTCGCACAAGCCCTTACGTCGCACCCCAACGTCGTGACCCATCACGGCAAGTTCGACCTCGCCGTGCTCGAACGCCACGGATTCAACGGCATCACGATCAACTTCGACACGATGCTGGCCGCCTACCTGATGGGTGAAACGGGCATCGGACTCAAGGATCTGGCGTTTCGCCATCTCGGCTGGGAGATGACGCCCATTACCGACCTCATCGGCACGGGACGCAGCCAGATCACCATGGACCACGTGCCGATCGAGAATGTCACGCGCTATGCAGGCGCCGATGTTGAGTCGACCATGCGGCTCCGTCCGCCACTTCAGGATACCCTGAGCGCTCGCGGTCAGATGGACCTGTTGACGTCCATTGAGCTGCCGCTCGTGCCGGTGCTTATCGAGATGGAAAGCATCGGCATTGCCGTTGATGTCGATGTCCTCATACGGATCAACGTCGAAATCACCGCTCAAATCGACGCGCTCGAACGGCGCATCTACGAGATGGTCGGCCACGAATTCAATCTGGGTTCAACGAGACAGCTCGCCACCCTGCTGTTTGACGAGCTCGGGCTGCCGTCGGGTCGCCGAACAAAGACCGGTTATTCGGTCGGACAGGAAGTGCTCGACACGCTGCGCGGCGAGCATCCAGTCGTCGACATGATCCTCGAGCAGCGCACGTTGAAGAAGCTGAAGTCGACGTACGTTGACGCGCTGCCACAACAGATCAACCCGCGAACCGGTCGCGTGCACACGACCTACAATCAGACGATCGCGTCGACCGGCAGACTGTCGTCCACTGATCCCAATCTCCAGAACATCCCCATTCGCACGCCGGTTGGACGTCAGGTCCGTCGGGCTTTCGTCGCCGACAACCGCCCCGAATACCGGAGATTTGACGAGCCGTCGATTCTCTTCTCGGCTGACTACTCCCAGATGGAGCTGCGGATCATGGCGCATTACAGCCAGGACGAAGCGCTTGTCTCAGCCTTTCAGCAGGGGCTCGACATTCATGCCGCAACCGCCGCTGAGATTAACGGTATCGACATCGCGGATGTCACATCCGATCAGCGCTCGATGGCAAAGTCGGTGAACTTCGGCATCATGTACGGCATGCAGGCGTATGGTTTGTCGCGTGACACCGGTATGTCACGCTCTGATTCGGTAGCGTTCATCGAGCGATACATGAGTCGCTTCCAGGGGGTCCGCGCCTACCTTGACTCAACGATCCGCCAAGCCGTGAAGGACGGGTATGTCAGCTCGCTCTTTGGCCGCCGTCGCTACGTTCCGGACATTAATGCGCAGGGTCCCAGGCGTCAGGCCGCGGAGCGCGCCGCGATCAATATGCCGCTTCAGGGCACCGCGTCCGACATCATGAAGATCGCTATGATCCGGGTCGCCGACGGGCTACGACGTTCGAAGCTACGCGGCGAGATGTTGCTGCAGGTGCACGACGAGCTCTTGTTTGAGACTCCCGTTTCGGAACTGGACGCGTTGCGAGCGCTGGTCGTCGAAACCATGGAGGGCGCGGCGGAGCTCAGTGTTCCGCTCCGCGTCGAAACCTCGATTGGTCCAAACTGGGAGGAAATGCGAGACTTCACGGGAGAGGCCAGCGAGTCAGCCTGATCAGTCAGGTATAATGCGGCGTTTGAATCGATGACCGCGCCTCGGGACGAGGGAAAGGATTGCTGCCAGCGCCATGCCGACGTATGAATACGCTTGCAGCTCGTGCGGACACCGATTCGACGTTCGCCAGGGTTTCAATGACACGCCGATTAACGACTGTCCCAAGTGCGGCGCCTCCGTTCGGCGCGTCCTGTATCCAGCGGGAGTCATATTCAAAGGCTCAGGCTGGTACAAAACGGACAGCCGCCCGGCGTCGCACTCCGAGGCAACAAGCAGCTCCCCCGACGGCGGAACTTCATCGACCAGCGACGCGACGGACACGAAGGCGCCTGAGCCGAAGAAGGCCGAACCCAAGAAGTCCAAGACTGAACAGCCCGCGGCGACCGATTAGCTGGCTGCTGGCGCGGAGGCGCAACGTCACCTCTGACCTGGCGCCGAACGGGGGATCTGGCAACAGACATCCCCCGTTTCGCGTATCAGCAGCTTGAGCGCCGCCATGCTCGGCGCAGAAGGACGGCAACGATTATGACACTTACCGTCTACAACACGATGACGCGCTCCAAGGAGCCGTTCACAACCATTGAGCCCGGTGTGGCGCGCATGTACGTCTGTGGCGTCACCGTATACTCGGACGCTCACATTGGCCACGCCATGTCGGTGATTACCTTCGACATGATCCGCCGCTACCTGGAGTGGACTGGATACACGGTCATTCACGCTCAGAACTTCACCGACGTCGACGACAAGATCATCATCCGCGCGGCGGAACTCGGCATCGACCCTGATGAGCTGACCGAGCGCCTCATCGACGAGTGGATGATACAGACCGGGGAGCTGAACGCGTTGCCGGCGACAGTGTATCCGCGCGCAACCCGGGAGATCCCCGGCATCATCGAGATGATCAGCCATCTCATGGAAGATGGGCACGCTTATTTCGTTGAAGGCGGAGACGTTAACTATCGCGTCAACTCGTTCAAACAATACGGGAAGCTCAGTCACCGCAAACTGGATGACATGCTCGCTGGAGCACGGGTGGAGATCGATCCGCGCAAAGAACACCCGATGGATTTCGTTCTGTGGAAAGCGTCCAAGCCAGGTGAGCCGAGTTGGGACAGTCCCTGGGGACGCGGGCGACCGGGCTGGCACATCGAATGCTCCGTCATGGCGCTTAACCACCTCGGGCGCCACATCGACATCCATGGCGGCGGCGCCGACCTGATCTTCCCCCACCACGAGAATGAGATCGCTCAGACGGAAGCGTTTCCGGAGAACAGACCGTTTGCGCGCTACTGGATGCACAATGGCTTGCTCCAGCTCGGCGGCGAGAAGATGAGCAAGTCGATCGGCAATCTCATCAGCGTGAGCGATTTGATCCATCGCCGGCAGGCCCGCGCATTCAGGCTCATGGTTTTACAATCCATCTACCGCAACCCGCTTGTGTACTCCGACGACGCTCTGGCTGCGGCGGCGCGTGGACTGGAACGGCTTGACACCGCGGCCCTCGGCTTCGTTGCTGACCCAGCCAGTCCCGACGACGACACGTCTGTCGCCATTGCCGACGCCGACGCGAGATTCCGCGCGGCAATGGATGATGACTTCAACACGCCCGTTGCGGTGTCTGTCGTGTTCGATCTTGCCCGCCTCGCGAACCGCGCTACCGGCGCGAATCGCGCTGCGGCACAGCACCGGCTGATCACGCTCGCATCAGTGCTTGGATTGGAGCTACAGACGGAGCCGGACGATCGAAGCACCGGCGATGCCGCGCCATTCATCGACCTGATCCTGAAGGTGCGCGATGAATTGCGTGGGCAGCGGTTATTTGCGCTGTCAGACATGATTCGCGATGAGCTCGCGGAACGGGGCGTGATCGTTGAGGACTCATCGACAGGAGCGATCTGGCGCCGCGAGGAATAGCGACTCCAGCAGGCGCCGAACGGGCGAGCCAATCGAGCGGCTATACGGGCGCAATGCCGTCCTGGAGTCACTGATTGCCGGGAGGCGCCGGTTCGTTCGGCTACTGGTCGCGGAATCGGCGACAGCCGGTCAGCGGCTTGCGGATATCGAGTCCCTTGCCACATCTCATGGCGCGCCGATCGAACGCGTCACGCGAAGCGTTCTCGACACGTTGGTTAAGGGACACAGTCAGGGAGTCGCACTCGAAGCGTATTCCTATCCGTATGTCAGCGATTATGACCTGCATGCGCTCGCGCAGGCGCGCTCGGTCGTGCTTGCCCTGGACGGGCTCGTAGATCCACAGAATGTCGGTTCCCTGTTGCGAACCGCTGAAGCGACGGGCGTAAGTCTCGTCGTTATCCCGACCGACCGCGCCGCGCAGGTCACTCCAGCAGTCGTGAACGCTTCGTCGGGAGCAGTGGAGCATCTGAACATCGCAACTGTAACGAACCTCGCCCGCTGGCTTGGGCGCGCAAGGGATTCGGGATACTGGGTCGTCGGCATGGCAGGTGATGAGTCCGCCGATCCGTTGTTCGACACGCGAATGACGCCGCCAATCGTGCTCGTCGTCGGGTCCGAGGGCGGCGGAATGCGTCGCCTTGTCCGCGAGCAGTGCGATCTGCTCGTCTCGCTGCCCATGATGGGCCGGGTCACGTCACTGAACGCGTCCGTAGCTGGCTCGATCGGCTTGTATGAGATTCGTCGGGATACCGATGATTCGTTGAATGAATGAGGCGGAACAGGCATACTCACGGCTGCACATGCGAGTCCGAATCAGATTCGGGCAGTCCGCGCGGGGCGGGCCGGAGCCATCAACGAGCCCGTCATGAGCACGTGGGTTCAGAAAGGTTACAGCGTCGTGAAGATCATTCTTACGCAGGACGTGCCGAAGCTCGGCCAGTCCGGCACGGTCCAGGATGTCGCCAACGGGTACGCAAGAAACTTTCTCATCCCTCGAGGCATGGCGACCATCGCCACACGCGGTTCCATTAAGCAGGTTGAGGAGCGTCAGGCCGCCGAAGCGAAGCGCATCGCGAAGCAGGAAGAAGAGTTGCGCGGGTTGTCGGAGCGCATCCAGGGCATGCGCATCGAAATCGAGGCGCGTGTCGGCGAGCAGGGCCGGCTGTATGGATCTGTTACTGCGCCCGACATCGCAGAGAGGCTGTCTGCCGCGCTGGGCGAGGAAATCGACCGGCGCAAGATCGACCTCGACGATCCCATCCGCACCGTCGGCGAGCACGAGATCACCATCCGACTCGTCGGACGCCTGACCCCGGTTGTTACCGTTGCCGTCTTTGATCCAGAGGCGTCGGCTGCCACCGCTGAGGACGATGCTGCGGTGGCCGAAGGCGGCGACGGTGCCTCGGAAATCGAGGAGAGCGCCGCACCCGTTGACGACGACGCGGCGGAGGACGCTGAGTAGCCCACATGATGCAAGCGGTCGATCGGCTGCCACCGCACAATCTCGACGCCGAGCAGTCCGTGCTCGGCTCGCTGCTGATCGACCGCGACGCGGTTATTCGTATTGCGTCGTACGTGAAGCCGTCGGACTTTTACCGGTCCGCTAACGGGATCATCTACGAGGCGATCATCAACCTGTACAACCGCCGCGAGCCGACCGATCTGGTGACCCTGGTCGACGAGCTCCGGCGAAACAGCAGGCTGGATGACGCCGGTGGCGAAACGTACCTCAGCGAGCTGATTGCGGCTGTCCCGACCGCCGTGCACGTCGAGTACTACGGACGGATCGTCGAGCGCACCTCCACATTGCGGCGGCTGATTTCAGCGGGCACGGATGTCGTCTCCATTGGATACGACGACTCTCACAACGTTGAGGAGGCGATCGACCTTGCCGAGCAGGCCGTGTTCTCGGTTTCGCAGCGTCGCACCACGCGCGACTTCAAGTCGATCGGCGAGATTCTCGAAGCCTACTTCGACCGGCTGGACACGCTGCACCAGACACGTGGCGAGATCGTTGGCGTGCCGACCGGATTTGCAGATCTGGATAGCCTTACCGGAGGGCTGCAACGGTCGGATCTGATCATAGTCGCCGCCCGGCCCGCCGTTGGCAAGTCAGCGCTCGGGCTCGGTTTCGCCTTTAACGCCGCCGTGCGCTACGGCAAGACCGTCGGGCTGTTCGTGCTGGAAATGTCCGCTGAGCAGATCATTCAACGCTTCCTTGCGATGGAGACCGGCATCGACTCCCACCGCTTGCGGATGGGAAACATCGATGACAGCGAGTGGAGCAGCGTCACGCGAGCGTTCGGTCGCCTGTCGGAAGCGAACATTTATGTCGACGACACGCCCGGAGTCTCGATCATGGACGTGCGCTCGAAGGCGCGACGACTGCACGCTGAACGCGGGCTCGACCTCCTCATCGTCGACTATCTCCAACTCATGACGGCCACCGGACGAAGCGACAACCGCGTCCAGGAGATTTCCGCCATTACCCGAGCGCTCAAGGGGCTCGCCCGCGAGCTCGACGTGCCAGTTGTTGCCATGGCCCAATTGTCGCGCGCGGTGGAGACGCGGCAGTCTCACGTACCGATGCTGTCTGACCTGCGCGAATCCGGCTCAATTGAGCAGGACGCGGACATCGTCGCGTTCATCTATCGCGAGGAAATCTACGACGCTGATACCGAGCGCAAGGGCATTGCGGACCTGATCGTCGCCAAGCATCGCAATGGACCTATCGGCACGGTGCGCCTGCGCTTCTTCGATCGCACCGCTCGATTCGCGGACCTCGAACGATATCCCGAACCAGCTCTCTAGCGCGACCTGTTCGTGCCCCAGAGCAGCCGGAGCGGAACGGACGGAACACGCGTGTGACTCGCGCAGCTGGACGGCAGCCAGACGATCGCATTCCCGCGTCAATTGTGGGAACGTTGATTCGCGATGTCTGGAACCCGATCGAGATCAAGGTCGTGCTGGCAGTTGCCGCCTTGGGGGCAACGGAAAGACCAGTGCGCGAAGCCACACTCTTCGAGCAGGTCGACATCCGCCTCGGCTCGCGTGGCGACGGGTCGGACCGTTCGTACCTCGAGCGCATGACCGAGGCGCTCGAAGTCGCGTTGGCGCGAGGCGTACTCCTCCGCATGGTCGACGACGATGGCAGCCGGTGGCTGCTGCTCGGCACCGAGGAGAACCTTCAGTGGACGCGGCGGCTCGGAACCGGAGCCGCCGATCATCGGGCGCCGGCGGGCGTGTCACTGATCCTTCAACGACCGAGTATATTCACGATGTACGAACAGAATATAGGACTCGTAACGCCAATCGTCGCGGATCGACTCGTGGAGGCTATCGAGCTCTACCCGGAAGCGTGGATCGCTGATGCGATTGCTGAAGCGGTCGCATATAACCGGCGCAGCTGGCGCTACGTCCAGCGCATCCTCGAGAATTGGGCAGCGGAGGGACGCACGGATGAGACCAATCGGAGAGATTCTTCGCGAGATGTCAATCGAGAGAAGCGCCTCCGAGGAAAGTACGCACACCTCTTCGAGCGAGACGGTCTGCCCGATCTGTAAGGGCGCCGGCTATCTGATCATGAACGCGTCGCCTGGCAGTCCAAACTTCAGCCGGCTGTTTCCATGTGACTGCAAGAATGCGGAACTGAAAGCGCGGTCACGCGCGAAATTGCATCAGTTTAGCGACCTGACAACGTTTCGATGCATGACGTTCGAGACGTTTGACAGATCCGTGCCCGGCGCTGCGCACGCCTATGACGTCGCGCTTAAGTATGCGCAGCATCCTGACAAGTGGCTCATACTCGTCGGAAGCTACGGCAGCGGCAAGACACATCTGGCGGCAGCCATCGCGCACTACGCGTTGAACGAGCGCAACATGGGTCCCATTATCGCGGTGGTCCCGGACCTTCTGGACTATCTCCGCACGACCTTCGGACCTGACTCCGAATCGACCTATGATGAACAGTTCAACGCCTTCAAGGGAGCGGACCTTCTGATCCTCGACGATCTCGGGACTGAAAATGCGACGCCCTGGGCGCGGGAGAAGCTGTTCCAGATCATAAATTACCGCTACAATGAACGAGCACCCACCGTCGTCACAACGAACCTTGAGGGGCTCGACCGCCTCGACCCGCGCATCCAGTCACGCCTGGTCGATTGGCAGTTGGCGCAGCTGTGCGAGATCACCGCCTCCGACTATCGCGACAGGAACGGGAGAATTCGTAGACGAAGGTCCCGCGATACATAAGTGAATCGGCCATGAAGTACTATTCATTGAGCATGATGCCGTCTCCTATACTCTAATTCGCGGACAGTTGCGAGAGCCTGCCCGTGCTGGTGGTGTAGGAGGCAGGATGAGCACGGACGCGTTCGATGTGAACCGACACGATTCGACAATCCCGCAGGCGTTCGAGTCCGGTGCTGACGCATTTGGCATGAGCGGCTTTGGGCCAGGAACGTCTGATCCGAACACGTCATATGAATTGCGCGACATGGTCAGCGTGGCCGCAACCTACTTCGAGCGCGGCATGGTGAACGACGCGAACGAGATGCTCCAGGAGGCGCTGGAGGCCGGCTACTCGCTGCCCGACGCCATCGAGCTGAATCTTCGCATCCGCGCAATTCTCGGCAACGGCTCGCTGCCAGACGCCCCGCCACCAGCCCAGACGACATCGAACACATGGGTGCGAGACTTCACGATCCCATTGCCCGGCGAGGATTCGCAGGGACTCGCGGTTCGACGAGCAATCAGCGAAAGCGAAGCGGATATCCTGGCCGGCAGGCTGCACGCCGCGTGCGACGCGACGCTATACACGCTCTCGATTGCTCCCTCGTACTTTCCGATGTACTTCAGGCTTGCCGAGGTCAGGCGCGCGCTCGGTTACGTCGACGGCGCTGCGGAGATCGTCAGCACTCTCAGGGAGTGTCTTTCCGCTTGGGCAGACGATGCCGACTGGCGGATGCTCTCGCTCCGTGTCGTCATCGATCCATCTGACCAAAGCGCGCTTCGCACCCTGGCGCGATCGCTGCTGAGCCAGCGCGGCGCAGTTCAGCTTGAGCCGTTCGTGCCTGATGCCATCGAGTGCGCGATCGTCCATGAGCCGTCCGTTGCCATCGACATGGCAACCGAATACCTTGAGCTCAGGCCTGACGTGCCGCGCGCCGTAACGCTCTTTCTCCGCGCGGTGATTTCTGGTGGCGACATTGACGCGATCGGACGCGCCGTCGTGGCTGATGTCAACCCGGATTGCCCGGCAGATCTGCTGTTCATGCGCGGCGCCTTCGCGTACTCCCGGTCTCACGATGATTGGCTGAATTGGATCGAACTCGCCGTTGCGCGTTTGTTGCGCAACCCGGAAGAGGCGGGTGAAACCGCGCGCGCGATTGACGCTGCCAGGCAGGTGCTTCCGTCTGCCCAACACGGATTGGCCGCCGCAATCATACGGCTCGCCGCCGGTGAGCACGCGCTTGTCCCAGAGCTGCTGTCGCCGTGGCAGGGCACTCCACGCCGGGAGACTTCGAACGTCAGGGAGATGCTTCTCGCCGCATGTGCCCGGGCGTTCGCATACCGACAGATGTCGCCGATCGAAGCGATCCCCGCGCTCGCCGCGGCCGTGTCGCACGCTGTCGTCATCGATGTTCGTCCGTATTCGGAGTCTGCTCGCGTCTTCGCCCATTCGATCACCGCCGAGGCGCTAATGGCCGAGCTCGTCGCGGTCGCTCGCGAAACCGGACAGCAGGAGACGGCTATTCAACATCTCCAGGCGCTTCGCGATCGGTTGCCGGAACATCTGGAGATTCGCACCGGCCTGGCGGACTTGCAGGTGGCAGCGGGTCGCGTCTCTGAAGGCGTTCGCGAGCTTCGGTACATTGCCGAGCGGTACGAACAGTCCGGCAACATGAGTCGCATGGTGGACGCGATGCGGCACATTTCCAGTGCCGTGCCCAACAACGCGGAAATGAAGTCCAAGCTTATCGATGGCTACCTGCAACGAGGCATTCCCGACGAAGCAACTCGTGAGCTCCGGCTCCTGGGTGATCTGCATCTCAAGCGCGGACGCGGCGCTGACGCCGCGATGGCCTACGCGCGGGGCGCCGATATCGCCGCGACAACCGGCGGCGTGCGGCGCGCCATGGACCTGTTTGATCGAGCTGTTGCGGCTGATCCCGAAAACGTGGGCGTGCGGCACGCCGCAGTCGCATTCCATGTCATGAATGGTTCCGTTGATCACGCCACACGGCAGCTGCGCGAGATAGTCAGAATCGCGCTCAGCCTGGACGACCCCGACGAGGCCGTCGCGGCGCTGCATCAGATTATCGGCCTGTCTCCGTCAGACACCACCGCGTATCACGGACTCGGTGAGGTGCTCACCTCGCTCGGTGAATACACACAGGCGGAACGCGTCTACCGCCGCCTGGCCACGCTGACGCCCGACGACCCGGTGCTCAGCGCCAAACAGTCAGCTCTCGCGGCGCTGGCGGCTGGCAAGTAGCCACCGCAGCATAATCGTCGCGCGATCCTGTCGTATACAATCAGGACGTGTATGTGGGACGCTGACTCATTCAGGGCTGGACATGCCTGATCTTCCGTGGATCTTCACCAGGCTCAACCCGCGCGCGCTGATCGACATTTTCGCGGTATCGTTGATTTTCTTCTGGCTACTCTGGTTCGCACAGCGCACGCGGGCAGCTCAACTCATTCGCGGACTGATCATCCTGATCGTCGGCGTCCTGGCCGCGTCCAATATCTTCAACCTCACCGCGCTGAACTGGCTCATTTCCAGCGCATGGCCCGTGCTCTTTGTCGCGATTCCCATTATCTTTCAGCCAGAGCTGCGGCGCGCGCTGGAGCAGCTCGGGCATACCGGATCGTGGCTGCGGCCCCCGTTTGCGACGCACGCCGACACGGACCTGGATCACACCATCGACGAGATCAGCCGCGCCGCGTCCCATCTCAGCCGCATCGGCCACGGCGCGTTGATCGTTGTTGAACGCGAGACGGGACTCCAGGAATACGTCGACCGCGGCGTGAGCCTGGACGCGGCTGTCAGCCGGCAACTCCTCATCAGCATCTTCTACCCCAATTCTCCCCTCCACGACGGAGCCGTGATCCTACGCGACGACCGCATCCTGGCTGCGGCCTGCGTGTTGCCGCTGAGCGAACGCGAACTTCCGGGAGGCCGCACCGGCACCCGGCACCAGGCGGCGATCGGAATCACCGAGGAGTCCGACGCAATCGCGATCGTCGTGTCCGAGGAAACGAACCGCATTTCCATCGCGCATAACGGACGCCTGACGGAGAACCTCGATCCGGAGCGGCTGCGTCGCGCGCTTCGCTCGCTGCTGAAGGCCGACCGCGCGCGCGACAGTGAGCCGCGTGATGGCGACTCTTCCGGGCGCTCGCCGCTCCTGAGCATCTTCAGTCGCGGAGGAGCGTCGCGGCCACACGACACTCCGGATGAGCACAGCCAGCGCCCGCCTACCGCGGCTCGATCGCGCGGCGAAGAAGCCGGGATTCATGATTAGCAGCCTGCGGCGGTTGCTCGACACCGGCAACGTCGTGCGGTTTCTGCTTTCATTCATCTGCGCGTTCGCCTTGTGGGCCTGGGTTACAGCCGACCGTGATCCTGAGCAGACCTATCGAGCCAACCAGGTCCCGGTCGTTGTAGAGAACACTCCGGCTGGTCTCGAGCTCGTAGGGCTGCCTCAGGCCGTTGACCTGACGCTGCAGGGGCCTCGTAGCGTTATTCAAACGATCGACGCCGGCTCCATCCGCGCCTACATCGACCTCAGCTCGGTGCCTGGCCCGGGATCATACGAGTTTCGGGTCCGAGTCGATGCTCCGTCAGGCATCCGACGCATCTCGGTTCAGCCTGAAGTCGTGCGAGTCGAAGTCGACACGGTCGTCTCGCGGACGTTTACGATCGATGTGCTTCACCCGGATGAGGTCCCGCGTAGTGTCGCGATCACGAACACGCTCGTAAATCCGTCCGAGGTGGTTGTCACGGGCGTGCAACAGAACGTCGACCGCGTCGCGCGCGTCATACTCCCCGTCGAGCTACGGGGTCAGACAGAGTCGTTCACCGTCGAAGCCCGCCCGCAGGCAGTGGACGCAAACAACGTCGAGGTCCCCAGCGTCGAAGTACGGCCGAATAGCGTGACCGTTAACGTGACTTTGGAGGTTCGTGGCAAAGAGATCCCGGTCTTCGTGCGCTGCGAGTGCACCGCGCTGGACGGCTACGAGGTCATAGGACAGCCGATCGCATCGCCATCGACGATCCTGATCGATGGGCCACGTGAAGCATTGGCGCAGGTTCAGTACATCTACACTACGCCGATCGACACCAGCGGGCTCTCAGAGCCGTCACTCCTGAGCGATGTGCCACTGGACACGACGGCGCTGCCGGAAGGCGTGACGGTCGAACGATTGCTGGTCGAAGTGTCGGTTCGAGTCGAACAGTCGCTCTTCACGCGGGTCTTCGAGAATGTGCCTGTCGATATCCTCGGGGCAACGCCCGATATCGAGGTGTCCGTCACTCCGGGCTTCGTGTCTATCGAGATCGAAGGACCGCGCGAGGACATTGCCGCGCTGACCCCTGATGATGTTGCGGTCATCGTTGACATAGACGGGCTGGATGTGGGAACCCATCAACTTCGGCCACGTGTAATCCTGCCGCCTCGCACGCGCTACTCCGAGCCACCTCCGCAGGTCGTCGTCGCGATAACCGCGGTTCCACCCACCCCAACGCCGACTGTGCCGCCAACGGCGACCCCAGCCCCGACCCCGTCGCCGACACCTACGACATTCATGACGCCCGAGCCATAGAGCGCCACGCCCGATCGCACCAGCCCGAAACCGGCGCGAATCGCTGAATAGCAGCGTGCAGCAGCGACGCCTCCGCCGGTCGCGCGCGATTAGGGGCGGCCTGCAGAGCGTCTCAGGAAGTTGCGTTGGTTCCAGATCCCATCTGGACCTCGTGGGTCAGCAGGATAGCTTCGGCGACCTCGCGCATCGACTTGCGATTGTCCATGCTCGTCTTACGCATGCGGTTGAAGGCGTCGGACTCACGTAATCCGTGAACTTCCATCAGCACGCCCTTCGCCCGCTCAACGAGCTTGCGGGTCTCCAGCGCCTCGCGCAGGTCGGTCACTTCCCGCTCAAGCTCCTGCAGTTCGCGGAACCGCGCAAGCGCGAGCTCGATAACCGGCATCAACTCTGTCTCGCGGAACGGCTTAACAAGGTATCCGCACACACCAGCGTCTTTGGCTCGACCAATCAATGTGCTCTCGGAATACGCCGTCAGCAACACGACGGGCGCAATGCGCTCCAGTGCCAATGTGTTCGCGGCGGCGATGCCGTCGAGATCGGGCATCTTGATGTCCATGATGATCAGGTCGGGACGGAGTTGCCTGGCGAGCTCCACTGCCGACCGACCGTCGGCCGCTTCGCCCACCACGTCGTAGCCGAGGTGGCCCAGCATTTCTCGCAGATCCATACGGATGAGCGACTCGTCGTCCGCGATAACAATGCGCGCGCGCTGAGTAATTGCTGAAGTCATCGTCGACATTCCCCAGCCCCTGTCACGTCGTGTGCTCGGTACGACGCATCACGGTCGTGCATCGTTGCACGATGTCCCGCCTCATGGGTTCGCTCGAATACAGGGTGGCGGCGTTGTGTGACGAGTCGCCGTATTGAAGTGGTCGGGGCGAGAGGATTCGAACCTCCGACCACCGGTACCCCATACCGGTGCGCTACCGGACTGCGCCACGCCCCGTTCTCGCGAGTATAGCATACGGTCGGGCTGGCGACGCCGCCCGCCACCAGCCCTCCGCAACCGACATCCTACTTTACCTGGGCCTTTGCGCCGGCCTCTTCGAGCTTTGAGCGCGCAGCCTCGGCTTCTTCCTTGGTCACCGCCTCGCGCACCGCCTTCGGAGCCGCTTCGACGAGGTCCTTTGCCTCTTTGAGACCGAGGCTCGTGAGCTCGCGCACGGCCTTGATGACCTGAACCTTGTTCGGGCCTACCTCGGTCAGAACGACATCGAACTCGGTCTGCTCCTCAGCCGGAGCCTCCGCCGCTCCGCCACCGGCCGGGGCCGCTGCCGCCATCATCGGTGCTGCGGCGGTGACGCCGAATCGATCTTCGAGCGCCTTCACTAACTGCGAAAGTTCGAGGACCGACATATCCTCAATCGATTTGATGAGTTCGTCCATCTTCTCCGTGCTGACTGCCATCTCGACTCTCCTACTCCATCATGCGTGCGCTGTCGACGTGGCGCCTGCCACGTCGTACGATCGCTCGCGCTACGCCGCGATCTGCTCGGACCCTCCGAGCTGCTCGGCACGCGCCTGAAGAACGTACTGTAACGACCGGATCGGCGCCGCGAGCACGCCGACGATGCCGTAGAGCGGCGACGAGAACCCGCCGACGATCTTGCCAAGCAGCACATCCCTGCTCGGCAAGGTGGCAAGCTCCTCGACCTGCCCGACGCTGATCATCACCCCATCCAGCATCGCTGCCCGGATCTGCAGGATGCGCGACGTGCGCACGAAATCCGACACGATCTTGGCCGGCTGCACCGGGTCGTCGAACGCCGTTACCAGCGCCGTCGGCCCGACAAGCTCTGGCTCGAGCGCCTCCCGATCAGTTGCGCGCGCGGCAATCTTGGTCAACGTATTTTTTGCGACCCGTATTTCAGCCTGGTGCGGTCTGAGCTGCGAGCGCAGAATCTGCAGTTCCGCGACAGTCAGGCCTCGATAGTCGGTCACGATCGTGAACTTCGACCGGGACAGCGCATCAGTCAGTTCAGAGACCGCTGCAATTTTTCTAGGTGTTGCCATGCTTCCCCCACCTCCTTCCCCGTGTGGCGCATACGAAAAGCGCCCCTGCGCCAGAGGGCACGGGGGCGTGAATGCTCACACCGTCAACGGGAACGTCCGTTGGCCCGCAGCCTCGGCCGGATGATTAAGCGTCGCGGTTCACCGCGTCGCACCGGCTGTCTTCGGCGCGTCTACAGCTTCTGCTGGTGCGCGATGCCCTATGCTCCCGCCGCCGAGGCTGCGGACATTGTTGCCGCCACATCCAGCGGAATGCCAGGGGTCATTGTACCCGCCAGCGTAATCGAGCGGCAATATACTCCCTTGGCGGCCGAAGGCTTCGAACGCTGAATGCCGTCGACGACCGCGTACAGATTCTGAAGCAACCGCTCTTCCTCAAAGGCCATCTTGCCAATGGCGACGTGCACCAGCCCGGTCCGGTCGTTTCGAAATTCGACCCGCCCACCCTTCAGCTCGCGCAGCACGCCGGGCAGGTCCTCGGGGGACCGCACCACGGTGCCGGAGCGTGGGTTCGGCATCAGGCCACGGCGTCCAAGAATTCGACCAAGGCCACCCACCTTACCCATCTGGTCGGCCATCGCGACCGTCGCGTCGAACTCCAGCCAGCCATCATTGATCTGCTTGACCATGTCGTCGCTGCCCACGTAATCGGCGCCCGCTTCAGTCGCGATGCGAGCCGCGTCGCCAATGGCAAAAACGAGCACACGGATCTCCTTGCCGGTACCCGCGGGCAGAATCACTGTTGAGCGCACCGCCTGGTCGGCCTGACGCGGATCGATGCCAAGCCTGAAATGAAGCTCGATAGTCTCGTTAAATGTCGCGTAGGTCATCTTCTTGAGAATCGCTACGGCCTCAGGCGCCTCGTACAGGCGATCTTCTTCGAGCAGGTTCGCGGCGGCTTTGTACTTCTTCCCGTGCTTAGCCAATGTCGTTCCTTTCGTGGTTCCGTCGGGGCAACCCGCCCCTCCCACATACTTTGAGCCGCGTGAGCGGCTATCCTGCCACCCGAATACCCATCGAGCGAGCCGTTCCTTCGACCTGCTTGATCGCGCCGTCGAGGTCGACCGCGTTGAGGTCGCGCATCTTCAGCTCCGCGATCTCGCGCACCTGGTCCTTCGACACCGATCCGACCGTTGTTGTGACATCACTCGCACCCTTGTCCACGCCGGCCGCGCGGCGCAGCAGGTCTGCTGCCGGCGGGGTCTTCGTGACGAATGTGAACGAGCGGTCCTCATACACGGTGATGAGCACCGGAACGATCTGACCAGCTTGCGACGCGGTTCGCTCGTTGTACTCCTTGCAGAAGTTCATGATCGCGACACCGTGCTGGCCCAGCGCCGGACCAATTGGCGGCGCGGGTGTTGCCTTTCCGGCGGGAATCTGCAACTTCACATATGCCCTGATTTTCTTCGCCAAGCCTTAACCTATTCCCTTCCCCGATCCGCGGCCCGCCGCGGGTCATGACAAAGCCGGCGGGACGCCGCCGGCCGGATGTGTCGCTTGCTAACCTTCGCGCTCGACCTGCAGGAAGTCGAGCTCAACCGGCACCTCACGGCCAAAGAATGAGACGAGGACCTTGATCTTGCCCCGCTCCTGGTTGATCTCGTCGATTGTTCCCCGAAAGTCGCTGAAAGGTCCGTCCATGATGCGCACCGAGTCACCCATCGACAGCGAGACGCGCACTTTCGGGGCCTCGGCCGTCATCGCCTTCGTGATTGACTGCACCTCGTCCTCGCCGAGGGGCGTCGGCGTGTTGCCCATCCCGACAAAGCTCGTGACGCCGGGCGTGTTGCGGACCACATGCCAGGAATCGTCATCCATCACCATCTTGACGAGCACGTAACCGGGGAACACTTTGCGTTGCACGGTCTGTCGCTGGTTATTCTTGATTTCGATCTCATCCTGGGTCGGAACGACCACCTCGAAGATCTTGTCGGAGACATCCATCGTTTCGACGCGATGCATCAGATTCTGGCGAACCTTGTTCTCGTAGCCTGAATACGTGTGGATGACGTACCACTGTGAGTGGTCGGACTCACCGTCAACATGTTCTGCTGGCGAACGTTGACTTGCAAGACGCTCTCGTATTGACCGTGCCACCGTCCCTCGACTCTCGTTCCCCTGCCGCGCGGATGTGCGGCGAAACTAGCCCGGAATTGCTTCCCACAGCCGGACAAAGATCGCGTCAATGCTTCCAAGGAGGAGACCGAGCAGCGTCGCCATCACGATGACGAGGATCGTCAAATTCCGCGTCGTGATCGTGTCCGGCCAGGTTACCTTCTTGATCTCAGCCGACGTGTCTCGGACCAGGTTCTGTAGCCGGCCAATGCGCCCTCCGCGACCAGTCGTCTTGCTCGTCGTCCTGGTTGCCATCCGGTGTTCCTCGTCCGTCAATATCCGGGCCGCGCCGCCGCGATCCCCGGCTCAACAATCTGTCATGCTCCGCGCCTGGATCGACCATCAACACAAAGACGGGGCGAGCGCCATGCGCTCCGCCCCCGTTCGTCACCGCGGCGTGAAGATGGTCCCTTCCTCAGTGTGGAAGGGGCAGGGCCGGCAGGAATCGAACCCGCAACCTGCGGTTTTGGAGACCGCTGCTCTACCAATTGAGCTACGACCCTGTGTTGCCGAGACCGTCTACCGCGTCTCCCGATGTCCTCGGTGTGTGCGACAACGTGGACAGAACTTCCGCAATTCGAGACGGGCTGAATCGTTCCGCCGATTCTTCTCTGTCGTGTAATTGCGCTCCTTGCACTCGGTGCACTCAAGCGTAATCACGACGCGGTCAGCCTTACTTTTCTTCGCCATTGTACACCAACTCGCTTCAGGCTTGCGAGTGACCGGCGCCGGTCACTCAGCTCAAATCGCCGTCGTTTGGACGTGGTCGCTGACCGACCGCATGTCGCGCCTAGGCCGTGATGCTGGTGACGACGCCGGCGCCGACGGTGCGGCCACCTTCACGGATCGCAAAGCGCAGCCCCTCTTCGATCGCCACCGGCACGATCAGCTCCACCTGCATCTGGATGTTGTCCCCAGGCATCACCATCTCCACCCCTTCCGGCAACTCGATCGCCCCCGTCACGTCCGTC
>DATKCN010000167.1:0-13009 GCA_035513175.1 Thermomicrobiales bacterium | reverse complement strand
GAGCTGGCAGTGGCACGGATCCGGATCCGGCGCTCTGCCCAGCGATCATTCGCCGGTGCTGCGCCGGTGGGTCGCACGAGTATGGGAGGTCTCCGATGAAACGCTGGAGGACGTCGTTCGTCATTGTGGCGCTGTTCGCGCTCATGCTGCCGCTCACCACGGCAGCCCAGACCGTGATCCCAGGTCCGAGCACCCGGCACATCAGCCGCACCGACGGCTTGCCGATCTCCGGGCCGTACGACATCGTCCAGTTCCTGCTCGACTTCGCGCCGGGCGCCTGGACGCCGATGCACACCCATGGTGGCAAGGTGCTCGTCACCGTCCTCGAAGGCGAGATCGTGCGCAACCACGCGCATGGCTCGGACACCTACTCTAAAGGCGATTCCTGGGCGGAGCTGCCGGATGACCCGCACGAGGCCGGCAACAACACCGGCTCCCCGGCAACCGTGCTCGTGACAGCGGTCCTGCCTGCCGGAGCGCCGCTATCGACGGTCGCCGGAGACCCCAGCCCGAACCCGCCGCCGGGTCCGGTCGCGCGCTACATGCACCGCGTGCCCGGCCAGCCGCTGACAGGGCCGTATGAGATCGTGCACACTGTGCTCGACTTCGCGCCCGGCACCTGGACGCCGCCTCACTCCCACGGTGGCGTGTTGCCATTCACCGTCATCGAGGGCGAGCTTACATTCCACATGGCCGGTCATGCCGAGAGGGTGATCCGCAAGGGAGAGAGTGACATGGAGCACCTCAACCACGTGGTGCGGGCGGGCAACACGACCAGCCAGGTGACCACGACGACCGGCAGCATGACCCTCCCGAAAGGCAACACCTTCACGTACGTCGTGCCATCCATGGATTGCTACTTCTTCCTTGAGACCAAGCAGTCGCTCTGCTCCGGCTTCCAGGCCTACTGGGACAAGTACGGTGGGCTGGCCATCTTCGGCTACCCGATCTCGGCGGAGATGAAGGACGCAAATGGCGTGACGGTGCAGTGGTTCGAGCGAGCCCGCTTCGAGTGGCATCCCGGCGCCTGGCCGGAGCGCTACGACGTGCTGCTGGGACGCATCGGCGCCGAGCTGGCAGCGACGATTGGCATCGGATACACCCGATAGCTGACCAGTGAGATCGCCTGGCGCGGCGACGCGGGCAGTGGGTCACGGGGACGCGGGCGGCGCCCCCGGCAGCGGCTGGAAGTGGCGCGCTGCTCCGCGGTAGCAGTAGCTGAAGCTCGACTCTCCGGGGAGCGGCGCATGTGCCGCTCCCCCTCTCTCGTGCCTGCCGCGACGAAAATCGGTCTCGCCGTTTCGCGCTCGCCTGCCATCGGGTAGGATGATGGGCGGACAATGAGATCAGGGACGCGCGTCGATCGCGAGAGACAGGGGAGCAGCAATGGCCTCGTTTCAGGCAGCCGATTTCGTCAGGAATGTCATGGAGAACTCCGAGCGGCCGCTCATCGGCGGCCCGGTGCCGGAAGGCACGATCGGTCTCTCGTCCGGCGACCCCGACTTCCGCACCCCCGAGCACGTGCGCGAGGCCATGATCGCGGCCGTGCGCCAGGGCTACTCCAACTACCCGCCCGGCAACGGCGACCCCGAGCTGCTCTCCGCCCTGGCCAATCTGCTCAAGCGCCGCTACGGCGTCGACTGGAGCCCGAACGACATCACGGTCACCAACGGCGGCGGCGGCGCGCTCTATTCCTCCATCGGCGCCTTCCTCAACCCCGGCGACACCGTGCTCGTCCCGCAGCCCACCTTCTCCTCCTACCGCGACGTCGCCATGTTGCACGGCGCCGAGGTCGTCTGGGTCCCGCTGGACAACGAGTGGCACCTGGACCTCGACGCCCTGCGCGAGGCGGCGCGCGCTTCCAACGCGAAGATGATGATCATTTGCAACCCCAACAACCCCACCGGCGTCGTCTACAACCGCGAGGAGCTGGAAGGCGCGGCCCGGATCGCGCAGGAGTTCAACCTGCTGGTGCTGGCCGACGAGGTCTACGACCATCTGATCCTCGACGACATCCCCTTCGTCTCCACCATGGAGATCGAGGGCTTCCGCGACCGCCTGCTGTACTGCAACTCCTTCTCCAAGACCTTCGCCATGACCGGCTGGCGCATGGGCTGGGTGGCAGCCAGTCCCGGCCTGATCGGCGCCGTCTCACGCGTCGCCCGCAGCACCGGCGGTGGCGTCAACTGGGCCATGCAGCGGGCAGGCATCGCCGCCATCACCGGCCCGATGGAGCCCACCGAGGCCATGCGCCTCGAGTACGCCGCCCGCCGCGACCTGATCGACGAATTGCTGGAAGGCGCCGAGGGCATCTCCTGGGTCCGACCGCAGGGCGCCTTCTACGCCTTCCTTAAATATGACGCCGACATCCCCGCCCGCGAGATGACCAGCAGGTTGCGCGACCGCGGAGTCCTGCTGCGTTCCGGCACCGAGTACGGCCCCGGCGGCGAGGGCTACGTCCGCGTCGCCTTCGCCACAGACCGCGACTCCCTCACCGAGGGCATGCTCCGCGTCCGCTCGACCCTGCTGGAAGCCATCCAGGGGCGCCGAAAGGTCGGCGTCTCGTAGCCAGGGCTGAGGGCTCAAACAACGTAACTCACCCCCACACACAAGCCCCTCTCCTGGGAGGAGAGGGGTTGGGGTGAGGTCTCCCATCAGGTCCCCGCCCTCTGCGATTGCCCGCGCCTCGGCAATCATGCTAGGCTCTGTGTCGGACAGTTTCCAAGTCAGACAGCGGCGACACGTCGTGCGCGCGTGGCCGCATTCATAAAGGGGGGTTCGGATGAACCGCATACCGCGCTGGCGCGCGCCACGCATCATCGGCGCGACGCTCCTGCTGGCCGTGCTGCTCGGCGGCTGTATTGAGATCAGGATTGAGAGCGCGTTCGAGGACGACCTCAGCGCCCTCCACGCGCTGCAGACGACGATTGAGCGCGAGGGGCTCGATCAGCTGGCGGCCATGGGCGGCGAGGAGACCGATCCGTTCGAGGACACCGAAGAGGTCGAGGCCGAGGCGCGCGAGGCGGGTCTCGACTTCGAGCGCATTGACACCGACGAGCACGTCGGCTGGCGCGTCAGCAAGCAGGTCGACGATTCGAGCGATGTCGGCGCCGCCCTGAACGAGATATTCGCCGATTCCGACCCCGAGGCGGATTCGGTCGACACCTTCTCCGGCTCGATCGTCAGGGACGGCGACACCTATCGCCTGGATCTGACCGTGAACAGCACTGACGTCTTCGAAGACCAGGAGGGCGAGGCGGACGACCTCGGCATGGACCCGAGCGAGCTCTTCTCCTTCATCTACGTCGTGACGATGCCCGGCGAGGTGACCGAGACCAACGGAACCAGGGTCGGCGACAACCAGGTGCAGTGGGACCTGCCGATCACCGGCACGACCACCCTCACCGCCGTCTCCGAGGCGGCCGGCGCGGGCGGCGGCTCCAGCATGATCGTCATCATCGCTGTAATCGCCGCGCTCGTGCTCGCCGGTCTGGCCGCATTCTTCCTGATGCAGCGCCGACGCCAGCCCGCGCCCCTCGGCGCCGCGCCAGCGCCCGGCGTGGCCCCGGCGGATCCGTACTCCGGGATGCCGGCCAGTGAGCCGGTCGTTACCGGCACGGGCGAAATCCTGCCGCCTGTCGAGCCTGAGCCGCGTGTCGATCCTGATCCGGCAACCGACCCGAACGACGACACCCGGCAGTTGCCGCGACCGTAACGATCCATCATCAGGGAGGGTTGCGAACCCTCCCCGATCGGGACCGCGGTGCGGGTTGCCCGTCCCCGCGCGGCGTCCGCGACCGTTTCGCTGCCTCGGTGGCGCCGCGTTACGCCCGAAACCCCGCCGCCAGCAGCGTCAGCAGCCCGACGCCAACGCACACCCGGTACAGCACGAACACGTCGGTCGAGCTGCGTTGCAGGAAGCGCAGCAGCCCGGCGATCGCCAGGTAGCCAACCGCGCCCGCCGTCACGACCCCAACCGCGAAAATCGTCCGCTCGTCCGCCGCTATCCCGTCCCGCGCCAGCCGGGACAGTTCCCGCATACCCGCTCCGAACACGACCGGAATCCCGAGGATGAACGAGAAACGCGCCGCCACCGGACGGCTCAGCCCACTGAACAGCCCGGCGATGATCGTGCTGCCGGAGCGCGACACCCCTGGGAACAGCGCCGTCGCCTGCGCCGCGCCGATCAGCAGCGCGTCCCGCAACCCGATCTGCTCGAATTCGCGGCCCGAACGTCGCCGCCCGTAGCGGTCCGCCGCCCCCAGCAGCAACCCGACCGCGATCAGCATGACCGCCAGCACGGCCAGCGCCCAGCGTGACAGCGGCTCGGTGTGAAAGAGCTGGTCGATGTAGCCTTCGATCAGCAGCCCGGCGCCGGCCGCCGGGATCGACCCGATGATGATGTACACCCCCAGGCGCCCCGCGTGGTCTTCCGGCATCCGCCGCCGCCGCATCGCCGGCAACCCCCGCAGCGTGCCACGCGCGATCGCCAGCAGGTCGCGCCGGAAATAGACCAGCACCGCCGCCAGCGTGCCCAGGTGCGTCGCCACGTCGAACGCCAGCCCGAACGGTTCCCAGCCGAACAGCCACGGCACGACGATCAGATGCGCGGAGGACGAGATGGGCAGAAACTCGGTGAGCCCCTGCACGATGCCGAGCACGATCGCGCGCGCAATGTCGCCCACGCGTCAGCTCGCCAGCTCTTCCGCCCGGCGCACGTCGCGCCAGGAGAAGCTCTCGCGCCACCAGAACAACACCCCCAGCAGCGTCACCGGCACGTACAGCGCCGCATGCACCACCACCGCGTACGACAGCGCCAGCTCGCGGCTGAGCCCCAGCGTCCCGGCCAGCACCGACACCACCGCCGCCTCGAACGGCCCGACATAGCCCGGCGAGCTGGGGATGATCGTCGCCAGGTTGGCCACCGCCGTCACGAGCAGAATCGCCGCCGGCGAGATGCCCAGGCTGAAGCCGTGCGCGATCAGCAGGTACATCGTCGCCTCGCACAGCCAGGCCAGGATCGACGTCAGCAGCACGTTCAGCAGGTCCTGCTTGCGGCGCAGGATGCCCAGCCCCTCGAAGAACGAGTGGGCCATCTGCTCCACCCGCTCCCCGATCCTGACCGGCAGCAGGCGCAGCGCCAGGTCGATCGAGCGGTGGCGCATGGCGGGAATCAGCACGAAGCCGAACAACACGACGCTGAGCGCGACGAACAGTGCCGTCGCCGCCAGCGCCACGTTGCGCAGGTTCGTCGTCAGCGCGATTGTCAGCGAAGCCACCAGCAGGAAGCCCAGCATCGTCAGCCCGTCGAAGATGCGCTCGATTGCGATCGTCGCCAGCGACGCGCTCTTGCGCACCTGGAAGCGGGCCGAGAGCGCGTAGGAACGCACCAGCTCCCCCGCCCGCAACGGCAGGATGTTGTTCGCCATGTAGCCGATGACCACGATCGGAAAGAGTCGGCGTGCCGAGACATCCTGCACCGTCCGCAACAGGAGGTGCCAGCGCACGGCGCGGACTGATACGCCCAGAAAGTACGCCCCCATGGCCGGGATCAGCCATCGGTATTCCGCCGCCCGCAACGACTCCCATATTTCCGCGAAATCCTGTTCGCGGAAGGCGATATAGAGGAAGACGAAGCTGATGGCGAAGCCGAGCCAGACGCGCCATGAGCGCATAGTGTCAGGAATCTCCAGACCAGGCAGTAGGCGGCTGGGTGTCATGATTCACGCAGCCCGCAAGCCAGCAGGCACAGCCGCGAAGGATACCAGTTGTGGTAGGGCCGAGGGATGCGGTCCCCTTCCCCTCCCGCGCCCATGCGGGTACGATGGCAACCGCATCGACCGTTGCGCCTGAACTGGAGACCCACATGACCGCGCCACGACTGCTCGACTCCACCGCATCCGCGCCCGACACAACGACCGGCCGCATTGACGGCATCTTCATCACGACCGCCGCCGGACAGCCGATGATCCCGCTGCAATCCGTCCACGCCATCGCCGGCACAGGGCTCGAAGGGGACCGCTACGCGCTCGGGACCGGCTTCTACTCCGACGGCAGCGACGGCCGCGAGCTGACCCTGATCGAGCAGGAGGACCTGGAACAGCTCGCGGGCAAAGGCGTTGCCCTCGCGCCGCACGAGTGCCGCCGCAACCTCGTCACCAGCGGCGTCCGCCTGCAACCCCTCGTCGGCACGCGCTTCTTCGTCGGCGAGGTCGAATGTGAAGGGGTCCGCCTCTGTCCGCCCTGCAACCATCTCGAAGAGCTGACCCGCCCCGGCCCCCTGCGCGGCCTGGCCCGCAGCGGCGGGCTGCGCGCCCGCATCCTGACCGGCGGCCGGATCGCGGTTGGCGACAGCGTGCGCCAGGCCTGACGGCGCCCGCTGCGCCGCTGCTGTTCTTCTATGGAAGAGAGACGTTGTGGAAACCGTCGCGCTGCTCAAAACCTTGACCGATGTCTTCGGCCCCTCCGGCTTCGAGGAGGAGGTCGCCGAGACGCTCAAGGGCCTCATTGAGCCCTACGTCGACGAGATGCGCGTCGACACCCTCGGCAATCTCATTGCCACCCGGCGCGGCAACAGCGACGTGACCCTCATGCTCGACGCTCACACTGACGAGATCGGCTTCATCGTCAGCTACATCGAGGAGGGCGGCTTCCTGCGCTTCACCCAGACCAGCGGCTGGGACCCCCGCATCGTTCCGTCGCACGCCGTCACCATCCAGACCGACCACGGCGCCTTCGTCAAGGGCTACATCGGCATGCCCCCGCCCCACATCCTGCGCCCCGAGGACCGCGACAAGCCCTACACCTTCGAGACCATGTTCATCGACGTCGGCGTGTCCAGCGCCGAGGAGGTCGCGAAGGTGGGCATCCGCGTCGGCTCGCCGCTCGTGATCGCCTATCCCTTCGAGCAGCTCAACGACAACACCATCATGGCTCGCGCCCTCGACGACCGCGCCGGTTGCGCCGTGATCGTGAAAACCCTCGAAGCCCTCGCCAACCAGCCGCTCGACGTCAACCTCGTGGCCTGCTTCTCGGTGCAGGAGGAGGTCGGGCTGCGTGGCGCGGGCACGGCCGCCTGGCAGATCGAGCCAGACATCGCGCTCGTGCTGGAGACGACCGTCGCCGCTGACTACCCCGGCATCGAGCGACGCCGCCAGCCCACCCAGTTCGGCGGCGGCCCGGCGCTGGTCGTCATGGACAACACCATGCTCGCCAACACCCGCGCCGTGCGCGCCATCAGCGAGCTGGCCGAGGAGCACCTGATCCCCTGGCAATACCGCCTGCCCACCGGCGGCGGCACCAACGCCGGAGCCATCCAGCGCAGCCGGGGCGGCGTGCTGACCGCCGTCGTCTCGTTGCCCGTGCGCTACTTCCACTCCCCCTACGCCCTGATGCGCCTCGACGATTTCGAGCACACCGTCCGCCTCGTGAGCGAGTTCACCCGCGCCTGCCCCGGCATCCTCGCCCGCTGACGACGACGGCCCGCGACCCGTTTCTCGTAGGGGCCGCGGCTTGCCCGGCCCGGTGGCCCGCTGGCCACACGCACCGCTAACGGACCGATGCCGTCATGTCGTGACGGCCATCACGACGTGGAGCTGAGCACCGGCCATACGCCCGGAGAAGAACTCAAGACGATGCGGCGCCCCATGACAAGATCCGCCACATCGTCTACGATCACCCCCACAAACCACTACACACCATACTCGCTAAGGAGACGCCCACATGGTCACCACCGCCCAGATCGCCACACTCGCCCCTAAGACCGACTTTCTGCGCGTCCCCGATGTCGCCCACCTGTGCGCCGGTGGCGAAACCGCCATCCTGCGCAGCCACTCCGACGCCATCGAGCGCTTCTTCGAGGGCAAGAGCGACGGCCTGGCCGGGCGCATGGAGCAGACCATGGGGCTGCTGGCACGCACTCGTCAGCGGGCCGCCGACCTGTTCGGTGTGCCAGCCCGCGACATGGCCTTCCTCAGCTCCTCCACCGACGGCATCAACCAGCTCGCAGCCGGCCTCGACTGGCAGATTGGCGACAACATCGTCGTCGAGGACATCGAGTTCCCGTCCGACATCTACCCCTGGGCACGGCTGCAAGATCGCGGCGTCGAGGTGCGCGTCGTGCGCCAGTGGGGCGGCGACGCCTCGCTCGCACGCCTCGCCGACGCGGTCGACGGCCGCACCCGCGTCCTCTCGACCAGCCACGTAAGCTACCTCACCGGTCGCCGCTACGACCTCGAACAGCTCGCCACCATCGCCCACGACGCTGGCTCCCTGCTCTGTGTGGACGCCACCCACGCCACCGGTGTCATCCCGGTCGAGGCGCGCCACGCCGACATCGTCGTCTCCAGCTGCTACAAGTTCCTGCTGGGCGTGCACGGCGCCGCGCTGTTTTACTGCAACCCCGAGCGCCTCTCCGGCCTCCAGCCCCAGCAGGTCGGTTGGAACAGCGCCGCCAGCTCACGCGGCGTGCAGGACCCGACCGCCTTCACCCCGCGCCCCGACGCCTCCCGCTTCGAAGCCGCCAACCCGCCCTTCCTGGCGCTGGCCGTGCTGGACAACGCGCTGGCCTACATCAACGCCATCGGCATCGACCGCATCGCCCAGCACGTCCTCGCCCTCGGCGACCTCGTCTGGGACGCCCTCGACGCCCGCGGCATCCGCCCCATCAGCCCCCGCGACCCCGAGCAGCGCGGCCCCAACGTCTGCTTCCTCTGGCCCGACCCGGCGCAGCTCACCGCCCAGATGGCCGAACGCGGCGTCCTCATCTGGGGCGACAACGGCCGCGTGCGCGTCTCTTTCCACGCCTACAACGACGAAGCGGACGTGGAGCGGTTCCTGGCGGCGTTGGACGACGTGATGCGTGAAGCGGGGAACGTTTACGCGTAACGCGTAACGTGTAGCGCGGTCGGAATGCGCTCGCGCGAACGGTCTAAAGGTAAAGGCAATCATTTGGATGTGTTAAGGAATGAGCGTCTTTAGATCCTGTCCATTTCCCCCGTTACACGTTACACAACCGGGCAGACTGTCAGACATGAACGCAGGCGCAAACCTTGTCATTCTGAGCCGCAGCGAAGAATCTCCCCACGCCCGCTACCGCGCGGTCCGACCACCCCGCGCACAGCCTTCGCTGCTTGCAACATCCCTTGGTCTACGCTCATACTCTCCGTACGTGGCAAAGCGAGAGATTGGCTAGGAACAGGACCAGACAGTGAAATGCGTCATCTGCCGGCATGGCGACACTCAACCCGGCGTCACGACCGTCACCCTGGCTCGCGATGCCCTAACTCTCGTCGTCAAGAACGTGCCCGCCCAAGTCTGTGACACGTGCGGCGAAGCCTACGTCGACGAGGAGACGACCACCGCCCTCCTCGCCTCCGCCGAAGCAGCGAGCAAGGCGGGCGTCCAGGTCGAGATCCGCGAGTACATAGCGGCGTAGAACGGCACAGCACCATGATCGCCCTCATTGCACAACACCAGCCCGCCATCCGCGACCTCTGCCGCGAGTTCGGCGTGCTGCGTCTCGACCTGTTCGGCTCCGCCGCCACCGGCGACTTCGACCCCGAGCGCAGCGACATCGACTTCCTCGTCGAATACCCGCCCGATTACGACTTCGGCCCCTGGCTCGCCCGCTACTTCGAGCTGAAAGATCGCCTGGAAGCCCTGCTCGGCCATCCGGTCGACCTCATCATGTCCGGCGCGCCCCGCAACCCCTACGTCATCCGCTCGATCGAAGCATCGCGGCAGCAACTGTATGCAGCCTAAGACACCCGGCCTGCTGTGGGACATCCTCACCGCGGCTCGATTCGTCCTGGAACACACCAGCGCTATCTCTCTGGCTGAATACGAGGAGAACCTGTTGTTGCGTTCGGCGATTGAGCGCCAGCTGGAGATCGTCGGTGAAGCGTCACGCAGGCTCGCCCGGATCGACGCCGACACTGCCGCAGCCATCCCTGATCTTCCACGGATCATCGCCTTCCGCAACGTGCTCGCTCACGCGTACGACGTTATCGACAACGCGCGTGTTTGGGAGATCATCACAGAGTACCTGCCGCAACTGGCTGCCCAAGTCGAGAGCCTTCTTGACACGGACACCAGTGACTCGGCGCTCGCTCCGCACTGATCGCCACCACCGACGTGGCCGCGCAATCTGGCGTACAGGTCGAAGTCCGCGAGTACGTCGCGGCGTAGTCCAGCGCCCCGATCCGCACAACCATGCTACTCCTGAACGCAGTGATACCATCTGGTGGTGGCATCTTCCGGTGCATCCGGCCGAAGGACAGGCATCATGACCGCCCGCGACGCCCTCACCATCAGGCTCGCAAATGACGTATTGCGCACAGCCCGTGAGCTCAAAGACGAACGCGAGTCGCTCAACGACTTCGTTATCGAAGCCATCGACCGCGAGATCCGCAGGCGGCGCGGCCACCAGGATGTCAACACCATCCGCCGCCTTCAACACGGCGCCGCGCTGCAACCTGACTCAACCGCTCTCATCCGCGCCTTGCGTGAGCGCCACGAGCGGCGTGACTGACGACATCCACGGCATTGACAGCGGCATGCTCGTATACGTGCGGCTGATTGGCATGCGCACATGCTCCTGTTCGTAGATACGCGTTGGTTGTAAACACGACTGATCTCCGTTACGCTGCTCCTGGACGAACAGATCACCCTTGCCGCTCCATGCAGTTGGGGTCAGTGCGCGGGACAACGATTCCAGGACACGCTGATGGCGTCATCCAGCATCCAATCCATCTTCATCTCCTATTCACGCGAAGACGTTGCCGGCGCTCGTGAGCTGCGCGAGTGGCTCCTGACGCATGGCCGGCAGCCGTGGATGGACCTGTTCGACATCCCGGCCGGAGCTCGCTGGCCGGACGAGATCGACGCCGCGTTGCGCTCATCGGACGCAACCATTGGGTTGATGAGCCCGTCCAGCCTCGCGTCCGAGAACGTCAAGAATGAGTGGGATTGGGCCATCGCCAACAACCGGCGGCTGATCCTCCTGCTGGTCGAGCCCTGCGACGTGCCGTTCCACTACGTCTCCCGCAACTACATCGATTTCACCGGCGACCGGGAAGCGGGCTATCGCGCTCTCGATGCCGCGCTGGTGCGGAAGCCCGCCCAGGCGCAACCGGATTCCGTCGACACAACGGCCAACGCACGGGGCGATGCTCCTGCGCGAACAAGCCATGCGTTCACCTCTCCCGGCACAGGCACGCGCTTACGACGGGCGATGAGCAGGCGGCGTTCAGTGTCGCTACTCGTTGGCCGCGATCGCGAGCAACGACGGTTGACGGACATTCTTGATTCCGCGGTGTGCGGCAGCGGTGGGCTCGTGCTCCTCGGAGGCGAGGCCGGCATCGGCAAGACGACGCTCACGCGCTGGCTCCAGGCTCAGGCAGAGCAACAGGGAGCCCTTGTTCTTAGTGGTGGTTGCTACGATCTGGCGACCACCCCGCCCTACGGTCCCTGGGTGGAGATCCTGCGCGTCTACCAACCGGAGGGGGGCCTGCCGCCGATACCGGCACAGATTCGCGACGACGCCGGGCTGGCCTCAATCCCCAGCCGGGCAGCGTTGTTCGAGATCGTCGGTGAGTTCTTTGCCGAGGTCAGCGAGCACCGGCCGCTGGTGCTCGTGCTCGAAGACCTGCACTGGGCCGACCAGGCCACGCTCGACCTGCTGCGCTTCTTCGCCCGCTTTCTGCCCGGATTGCCGAGTCTCACCGTCGCGACCTACCGGGATGATGAGCTGACTCGACGCCACCCGCTCTCCGAGCTGCTGCCCCTGCTCGCGCGGGAAGATGGGGCGTCCCGGCTGACGCTGCGCCGCCTTGATCTCGCTGAAACCCGATCGTTGCTGCGTGAGCGGTACCAGCTCCCTGAGCATGAGGAAGACCAGCTGGTGACGCATCTCCAGCAGCTGAGCGAGGGCAATCCATTCTTCGCCAGTGAAGTGCTCAACACGCTCGAAGAGCAGAGCGTGCTGCGGCGGACCGACGACGGCTGGCAGTTGAGCGAGCTGTCCGACATAGCAGTGCCACCACTCCTACGCCAGGTCATCGAGGGCCGCCTGCAACGGCTGGATCCGGACACCCGCACACCGCTTGAGATCGCCGCCATCATCGGTCAAGACGTGCCGATCGACCTGTGGCAGCAGGTCAGCGGGCTGGCGTCGGATGAGGTCAGCGCCGCGATGACCGAAGCGATCGACGCCAACCTGCTCGAAGAATCCGCGGACGGCATGAGCCTGACATTCCGCCACGCGCTGATCCGCGAAGCGCTTTACGCGGGCGTCGCGCCGCTCCAACGCCGGGACAGGCACCGCGCCGTTGCCGAGGCCCTGTTCGATGAGCCCCATCCTGATCCTGATGCGGTCCTCACGCATCTGGAGCACGCCCACGATCCCCGCGCGCTGGAATGGCTGGCTCGGGCCGGCGACCGCGCGATGAGCCGCTTCGCCTGGGATGTCGCCATCGAACGTTACGGTCGTGCGCTGGAACTGATAGAGCGGCAGAGTCAGCCCGATGCGCGGCAGCACTGCGAGATCCTGCTGGCACTTGGCGAGGCGCAGAACCAGGTCGCGGCAGGGCGGCCGACCGCGGGGTCTCATCTTGTGCTTGGCGCTGGGGGCTCCTATGCTGGGCGAGACACCTTCTGGCGCGCTGCGGGGATCGCCCGCTCAGCAGGTCTACCCGAGCACCTGGCGCGGGCGGCGCTTGGGGTCGTCGGATTCAACCCACATCCTCAACAAGGCGGTCCAGAGGGCATCGACCTATTGGAGGAAGCGCTCGCTCATTTACCAACCGGCGACAGCGATCTTCGGGTGCGGCTGCTGGCTCGCCTGGGAACTGATCCCTACATACAGGCCGCGTACCACGGCACACGTCCCCTCACAACGGAACTCGCGGAACAGCTGCGTCAGCGGAGCGACGAGGCCGTTGCGATGGCGCGACGGCTTGGCAACCCTGCAGCGCTCGGGTATGCGCTGGCAATGCGTGGCCTGCGACCG
>DATKCN010000166.1:0-13505 GCA_035513175.1 Thermomicrobiales bacterium | reverse complement strand
CGGGGTGGCCTGCTGAACGGCCTGTTTCGGGACCATCAGACGCCGGGAACTGGGACGATCGACGTTCGCGCAATTTCTGAACGCCTGCGTCAACTGGGCTATACTGGCCTCGTCACACTGGAGTTGAGTCCGGTGTCGCTCCGCTCGTTCTGGCCGTGGGCTCCTGAGCGTATTCTGGCGAGTGCTCGCGAACGGATGTCATACAGCGGGCTGACGGAAGAGACGAATGCTTCCGCTGAAGCGCCGTCCGGGCGGCACGTCCGGTCGATGAATCAAAGAGGATAGTGATGCTCGACGCTTCGGGTCGTTACCGTTTCAGGTATGAGGATGTGCTACGCGCGCTTGGCAACTATATTGACGAGAATCACTTCAAGGACGTAACGGTGCTTGAGACGGCGGAAGGGTTCTTAATCAAGGGACAAGTCGTCGAGGAAAGCGCGGCGGGGTGGGCGACAAGCCCACAGACGTATCTCTTCACGAATGAAGATCTCGACGCAATTCTGGAAGAAGCATACCGGCGGCGGCAGGAGAGCTGAAACCGAGCACTGGATCGGGATCCGGAGACGCCGCCCCTGGGGCCGAGTGATCTGCACGACGGCCAGGAGGGATGCCGGCGCCACCCTCAGAACGACTCGCGCGCCGTGACGGCGAGACTTTACCGCTTGGTGTACTGCGGCGCCTTGCGGGCCCGCTTAAGGCCCACCTTCTTGCGCTCTTTCATGCGGGCATCGCGCGTTAGCAGGCCGGCGCGCTTCAAGGACGGCCGCAACTCCTCGTCGGCGCGAATCAGCGCGCGCGCGATCCCATGCCGGACGGCGCCTGCCTGACCGGACTGACCACCACCCACAACACGGACCATCACATTGAAGCGGTCAAGCGTGTTCGTGAGCTGCAACGGCTGGCGGATAACGAGCTGATGGAGGTCGCGTCCTCCGAAGTACTCGCGCGCCGTCTTACCGTTGACGGTGATCTCACCGGCGCCCGGATACAGGCGCACACGGGCGACGGAGGTCTTGCGTCGACCGGTGCCGTAGAAATACCTGGGGCTCTGACTCATTGTGCTCTCCTGCTATACCCTGATCGATGCCGGAACGCGCTACGGGCGCGCGGCAGATTTGAACTCAAGCTTCGCCGGCTGCTGCGCGGCGTGCGGGTGCGTCGGTCCGGCGTACACCTTCAGCTTGGTGAACTGCTGGCGACCGAGGTTCGTGTGGGGCAGCATGCCCCGCACGGCCGCTTCGAGGACGCGCTCGGGATGCTTGGCCAGCAAGTCCGAGTAAACGGTCTGGTGAATGCCGCCGGGATAGCCCGAGTGGCGGTAGTACGTTTTCTGATCGGCCTTGCCACCGGAGACCTCGATCTTCTCCGCGTTGATGACGACGACATAGTCGCCAACGTCGAGATGCGGCGTATACATCGGCTTGTGCTTGCCCCGCAGGATTGTTGAGATGTGTGTGGCGAGACGGCCGAGGGTCTGACCTTCCGCGTCTACCACGAACCACTTGCGCTCGATGTCCGCCTGCCGCGGAACGAATGTCCTGGTTGCCATCACTGATACTCACACTCTCCAGGTGACCGCGACCCCGCGCTCACATCGTCCTGCTCGTCGTATGTCACACGCCACAGCGTCAGCCCGTGTGGCGGAGCGGCGTCGCCCAGTTCCTGTCGCGCGCCGCTGGCGATCAGATCGTCGATCCATGCTGGCGAACGCGCTCCCGTGCCGACCGTCACAATGGCGCTCACCATGTTGCGCACCATTCTGGGAAGAAACCCGCTGGCGGTAACGCGAAGCTCGGCTGACACGCGATGGTCGAGCCCGTCCCAGGCATCCGAGCGACGCCACTCGCACTCGCGGACCGTGCGGACCAGTTCCTCCCGCTCTCGCGACCGGCTCCAGCCGTGACCGGCGAACGCCCCGAAGGAATGGCGGCCAATGAAGCGGCGCGCCGCGTCCGCCGCCGCGTCGTCGTCAACAGACATCCGTCGCCACCACGCGAAGCGCGCATCGAACACCGGTGGACGCTCGGAAACAACGATGCGGTATCGATATTCGCGCCAACGAGCGTCGTGCCGGGCGTGAAAGCCTGGCTCCGCCCACGCGACGTGCCGGATGATGACATCTGCCGGGCTGACAGCGTCGAGCGATTCCCGTAACTGGCCGGCGACTTTCGTCCAACGCACATTAACGGACGCGACCTGACCGTGGGCGTGGACACCCTTGTCGGTTCGGCCCGCGAGCACGCAACGCTCGGAGCCATGTGCCACAGTGTCGATGGCGCGCTGTAGCTCGTCCTGGACGGTGCGCACGCCAGGCTGGGACTGGGAACCCGCGAAATCGGTTCCGTCGTAACCCAGCGTGATGCGAGCGCAACGCAAGCGTCGATCTGGCACATCTACTGCACGAACTCGATCATCGAGATCGGCGCCGCGTCGCCACGGCGGACGCCGATCTTGTAGATGCGGGTATAGCCGCCGTCCTGGCCGTCGTAGCGGGGGGCGATCTCCTCAAACAGCTTACGGGTCGCGTTGGCGTCGCCGAGCCGCGCCATTGCCAGGCGGCGATGATGCTCGGTGTCTTCCCGCGCTAGCGTGACGAGCTTCTCAACGATCGGGCGGATCGTCTTCGCCTTGGCTTCCGTCGTCGTAATCCGCTCGTTGATGATCAACGAAACCGCCAACCCTCTGAAGAGGGCGCGGCGCTGATCTGTGTCTCGACCGAACTTGCGGCCCGCTACTCGATGCTTCACGAGCCCGTCTCCTCGTCGACTTGATCGGCGGCAACGCTCTCCAGTTGGCTGTCGCCGCCATCCGCGTCCGCGTCGCCGCCGTTTCCGGCCAGCGTCGCGGGTATCTCGTATCCGTGCTGTGTCAGAGCGTCCGTCAGCTCACGCAACGAGCGTGGACCGAAGTTGCGAATCGCGAGCAGCTGATCTCGCTCCATCGCCATGACCTGGCCGACGCGCTCGATCTGCCGGCTGCGCAGCGCGTTGAGCACACGCGGCGACAGGCCGAGCTCAGCCAGTGCGCGGGTATCCGCTTCGCTGGGGGAGACCCCGACGTCCTCGATGGCCAGCGCGTCAGCGCGATTGAACCCGGCGATCATCCGCGCGTGCTGCACGAGAATCTCCGCAGCCTGCGATAGGGCGTCGTCGGGCTCGATCGTGCCGTCGGTAACTATCTCGATGATCAGACTGTCGAAGTCGGTCATCTGTCCGACGCGCGTGTGCTCGACGACGTAATTGACCTTCTCGATCGGAGTAAAGAGCGCGTCGAGCGGAATCTCACCAATCGAGAACGCCTCCTGAGCCTCGGCGGGTTGATAGCCACGCCCCGACGCGACCACGAGATCCATCTCGATGGTGGCGTCGTCGGAGTCGACCGTGGCGATCACCAGTTCCGGGTTGACGACCTCAACGTCGGAGGGCCAGTCGACGTCACCGGCAGTCACAGCGCCCTTGCCCTCGTGGTACAGGTGCGCGCGCGTCTCGTTTATAGGACCGATGGACCGAATGCGAATGCGCTTCAAATTGAGCACAATCTCGGTGACATCCTCTCGGACGCCCTCAATTGTGGAGAACTCGTGCCACACGTCGGCGATGCGGGCGCGCACAATAGCCGTGCCCGGCAACGAACGCAGCAGGATTCGCCGCAGGGCGTTGCCCATCGTCACGCCGTAGCCGGGCTCCAGCGGCTCGATTGTGAATCGTCCATAATTGTGGCCGCTGACCGTCAGGTCGACCTTGGGTTGTGAAATCTCAAGCAAGCTAATCTGCCTCCTTCGAGTCGCCGTCTCGCACAGTTTCGGTTGACTGGCGTCAGCCAGTAATGTCATGGTCAGCGTCGTGGCTCCTAGCGGCTGTAAAACTCGATGATCAGCTGCTCGTTGATCGGCGGCATGTCGATCTGATCCCGCGTCGGCTCAGACACGACGCGACCGGACATGTCGGCCGCATCCAGGGTCATCCAGTCAGGGACCTGGCGCGTATTAAGCACATCGGCGATCACCTTGAAGTACTCCTTCTCACGGCTCTGCGGCCGGACGGAGATCAGGTCGCCGGGACGCGTCTGGTACGAGGGAACGTCGGTCTTGCGGCCATTCACCGTAAAGTGACCATGTCGCACGAGCTGGCGGGCCTGGCGGCGCGAATCGGCGAATCCCATGCGATACACGGCATTGTCGAGCCGCAGTTCGAGTATTCGCAGCAGATTCTCACCGGTGACGCCTCCCTGCCGGGACGCTTCCTCGAAGTGGTTGCTGAACTGACGTTCCATAACGCCGTAGAATCGCCGCACCTTCTGCTTTTCGCGCCACTGGAGGCCGTGCTCAGACGGGCGACGAGAGCGCTTCTGCCCATGCATGCCGGGCGGAAAGTTACGCGGCGGATTGCGCTGCACAATCGGACACTTCGGGCCGAGACAACGCTCGCCCTTCAAATAGAGCTTCATCCCCTCGCGCCGGCACAGGCGGCAGACAGGACCGGTATACCTAGCCATGAACGTCGTTACCCTCCTCGGCCCGGCGCGCGGCTCTCGCGCTTGCATCGGACCTCGCGTCGTCGCAGAACAATGATCTATGCGTGAACTACACGCGCCGGCGCTTTGGCGGCCGGCAGCCGTTATGCGGAATAGGGGTGACATCGGTGATCGCAAGCACCTGCACGCCGCTGGCGGCCAGCGCTCGAATCGCCATTTCGCGCCCCGCGCCCGGACCCTTCACGAACACCTCGACGGCGCGCAGGCCGTGCTCCATCGCCTTGCGAGCGGCGCTTTCGGCCGTGACCTGCGCGGCGTATGGCGTGCTCTTGCGTGAACCTTTGAAGCCGGACGCGCCGGCGCTGGCCCAGGCAATCGTATTCCCAGCCGGATCGGTCAGATTGACGATAGTATTGTTGAACGTAGACGAGATAAACGCCTTGCCGCGGGGTATGTTCTTACGATCACGCCTGCGAACACGCTGTTTGCCCCGTGCGGCGCCACGTCGTCGATCCGCCATGTTATGGAACCCTCCCTGTGCCCGTCGTTTGACGTCAGTGTCGTACAGTCTCGCGATCACCAGCGGCGCCGGTCTGACCGAGCCGCGCCGGAGAGGACTTCCGGCAGCCAGACCTGAACACGGCGAGACCGCATCGCGCTATCGAGCAGCCTTCTTCTTCATGCCAATCGCGCGCTTCGGACCGCGACGAGTGCGGGCGTTGGTGCGGGTGCGCTGCCCGCGCATCGGCATGCCGCGCCGGTGCCTCAATCCCCGATACGAACCGATGTCGATGAGGCGCTTGATGTTCATTGCGACCTCGCGACGCAGGTCTCCCTCGACGCGCATCTCCTTCTCGATGATGTCGCGCAGGCGAGCAACCTCGTCGTCGGTCAAATCACGAACGCGGGTGTTCGGATCGATTCGCGTTCGCTCGAGAATGTTCTGGCTGGTGGCAAGGCCGATGCCGTAGATGTACGGCAACGCGTGCTCGACACGCTTCTCTCGCGGGATGTCTACTCCGGCGATACGCGCCATTCGTGCTCCTTCTCCGTCTAGCCCTGTCGCTGCTTGTGTTTCGGGTTCGAGCAGATGACGCGCACCACACCGCGCCGCCTGATCACCTTGCAGCGTTCGCAACGGACCTTGACTGATGCCGCAACTTTCATACTCGCCACTCTTCCCGCGACGCGGCCGTCCAGCGTCCCATTCCGGTCGGTTTCCGTTATTCCGCCCGACACCTACATCTGCGCGCGCAGGCGCGCGAGTATTCGCCCCCGTGAATGATCCAGCTCTGAAATCGCGACCTCGACCCGATCCCCTGGCAGAACTCGGACGATCTTTGTCCGAGCGAGCCCGCCGAGATGGGCTCGTATGTGCTGGCCGGTGTCTAACTGCACCAGGAATACGTTATTCGCGAGCGGCTCAACGACCTTGCCGGCGACCTAAATCGAACTACTTCGTGCCATTCGGGCCATCACACCACACGCCAATAGCGCATGTCTCTGCATGCGCGACAAACAGGGATTATATCACACGCTCCCGCGCCGCCGTGAGCGACACGACCGTGTCGCCAAGGATAGCAATGGTGTGCTCGAAGTGTGCCGCGAGTGCTCCGTCGGCCATGACGACAGTCCAGCCGTCATCGAGGATACGCGTTTCTGGCGCGCCGGCGCAGATCATCGGCTCCAGCGCGAGGGTCATCCCCCGACGCAGGCGCGGACCGTCGCCAGGCAACCCGAAGTTGGGCACGGGTGGATCCTCGTGCATCTGGCGGCCGATGCCGTGTCCTACGTACTCGCGGATGACGGCGAAACCCGCGGCTTCGGCCGTGGCCTGCACGGCGGCCGACGCATCGCCCAGCCGTCCACCGGCGCGCAATTGCGCGAAGCCCGCCCAGAAACAGGCCTCGGCAGCCTCGATCAACCGCCGCGCGATGTCACTCACGCGCCCGACGGGGTACGTCACCGCGGCGTCACCGTGAAAGCCGTCCAGCTTCACGCCCAGATCGATGGAGATAATGTCGCCTTCTCGCAACTCCACGTCGCCGGGAATGCCGTGCAGCACGACGTCGTTGATCGATGCACAGATGCTGGCGGGATACCCGTGATAGCCCAGAAACGACGGATGTCCCCCGGCGGATGTGATCAGCTCGTGGGCGACCTGGTCCAGCTCGCGGGTCGTTACGCCCGGCCGGATCAACGGCTCCAGCCGCGCGTGAACGTCCGCGACGACCGCACTCGCCGCGCGCATACGCTCGATGTCGGCAGGAGACTTCAACAGGATTGGCATCGTCGGCTCAGTTCCGGTCCGTGTCGAGTACGCCGGACAGAACGTCCTCAATCGACGCGGTGACATCCTCGATCCCGGCGTCACCATCGACATCATGGACGATGCCCGACGCGCGCCAGTGATCCAGGAGAGGCTCCGTCTGTTCGAAATAGATATCGAGCCGTCGCGCGACGGCCTCAGGGGTGTCGTCCGATCTGGTGTACAGCTCACCGCCGCAGGCGTCGCAGACGCCTTCAATGACGGGTGGGTTGAACGTTTCGTGGTAGGAGCGCCCGCAATTCCGGCAGATGAGCCGTCCGGTCAACCGCTGCATGAGGACATCGCGAGGCACGACGATGTGCACGACCGCTGCCAACGTCTCGTCCCTCGCGGCGACGCTATCGTCCAGTATCCGCGCCTGCGCTGCGTTGCGCGGGAACCCGTCGATCAGCGCGCCCGTGACGCTTTCGGCATCCGAGCGCCTGTCGAGCGAGTCGAACAGCACACGCGCAGTCAACTCATCGGGCACGAGGTCTCCGCGATCGTAGATCGTGCGGACCTCCTGCGCGAGCGTCGTATCCTCAGCCATCAGCGACCGAAACAGATCCCCGGTTGCGAGGTGGACAAGGCCAAACTTCGGCGCGACCTCGGCGGCCTGCGTGCCTTTGCCTGCCCCCTGCGGGCCGATGAAGACGACGTGCTGCATTCGTATCCGCTGGCCTCCCGCAATCACAGGCGGGCGAACGGCGAGCCGCCGGCAATCAAGCCGAACACGGCCCGCTGATCCGCGCTGCTTACTGAATAAATCCCTCGTAGTTGCGCATCATCAGCTGTGCTTCGAGCTGGCGCATCGTGTCGATCGCTACGCCGACAACGATGAGCAGTGATGTGCTCGCCAGGAACAGCGTCTGGACGCCGGTGATCTGCGCCGCGATAAACGGCAGGATCGCGACGGTTCCCAGGAACAGCGCGCCGACCAACGTTATGCGCGTCAGCACGCCCGTCAGATAGCGGTTCGTGTTTGGACCTGGCCGGATTCCAGGCACGAACGCTCCCTGCCGTTGCAGGTTTTCAGCGATGTTCTGCTGCTGGAACACGACCATGGTATAGAAGAACGTGAACGCCACGACCATCCCGAAGTAGATCACCTGGTACTGCACGGTGTTAGCGTCGAAGAAGCGCGCCATGCTGTTGGCAAGATCGCTCACCCAGGCGCGTTCCGAACCGGTCATGAAGGTCGCGATCGTGCCAGGAAAGACCATGATCGAGACGGCAAAGATCAGTGGGATCATGCCTGCGGAGTTCACCTTCAACGGGATATGAGTCGAGCCCCCGCCGTAGACCCTGCCCCGACGCACGCGCTTCGCGTGCTGGACGGGAATCCGGCGCTGCCCCTCGTTGATCAGCACGATCCCAACGATGGTGACGAGACCGATTGCGACAAACGCGAACGTCCCCATGAAGTTCTCGGTCGTGGAGCTGCCATAGATCAGCGTGCCGACCGTGCCGGGCAAGCTGGCGACGATGCCGCCAAAGATGAGGATCGAGATGCCGTTTCCGATCCCGTTTTCCGTGATCAGCTCGCCGAGCCAGACGAGGAAGACGGTCCCGGCGACCAGCGTTACCAGAATCGAGGCCGAGTTCAGGAACGTCGCCCCGGAGAACAGACCGAATTCCGCCAGCACGCCGGAGCGCTGCATCAAGATGCACTGCCCGTACCCCTGGAGCACCGCGATCGGCACCATCACCCAGTGCGTGATCTGGTTAATCTTGTTGCGGCCCTGCTGGCCTTCCTGCGACAGCTCGTGGAGCCGTGGGATGATCGGCGTGAGCAGCTGCATGATGATCGACGCCGTGATGTACGGATAGACTCCCATCGCGGCAATCGAGAAGTTTTCCAGCGTCGAGCCGGAAAAGAGATTGAGCATGCCAAGGAGCTGGCTGCTATCGAGCAACTCCCGCATGGCCACCCGGTCGACACCGGGAACGGACACCGTCGCGACGAAGCGGAAGATGACGAGTATGCCGAGCGTGAACAGGATCTTGCGCCGAATGTCGGCGATTTTTATTGCGTTGAAGGCAGCCTGCAGCATTACTCGATGACCTCCGCGATCCCGCCGGCTGCCTCGATCTTTTCACGCGCCGACGCAGAGAAGCGATGCGCCTGGACGTGAATCGCGCCGGACAGCTTGCCGTCACCCAGAATCTTGAGCGGGCGGTTCAACCGCGAGATCGCGCCGCGCTCGTACAGCGTCTGGGGCGTGATCGTGCCTTCGAGGCCAAGCTCCGCGAGACGTTCGAGATTCACGATCTCGCATTCGACCCGGAAGGGGTTCTTGAACCCGCGCTTGTACGGCATCCGGCGGTAGATCGGGTTCTGGCCGCCCTCGAATCCGGGCCGCACTCCGCCGCCGGACCGCGAATTCTGTCCCTTGGTGCCACGACCGGAGGTCTTGACATGCCCGGAACCGTGACCGCGGCCCACGCGCTTGCGCGGCCGGAATGCCCCTTCCGGGGCTCGCAAATCGTCTAGTTTCATCGGATCCATCCTAACTACCGCAACGGCCAAGCGCGGCGGTCCAACGTGACGGTGCTATTCATCCTGGCCATGGATCGATGAGCCAAGAATCTGGCCCTCGCCGTCGACGTGGATCAGATGCCGCACCTTGTACACCATGCCGCGCAATGACGGCGTGTCCGGCCTCTCAATCGTCTGATTCAGGCGGGTGAAGCCCAGGGAGCGGACTGTGTCACGCTGATCCTTAGAGTAGCCGAGCGAGCTCTTTCGATACGTCAATCTCATCATCTTCTGGGCCATGCCTAAACCTCAACTCCCGGGCGATCGCGGCGAGCCAGCAACGAGTTGATCGGCTTGTTGCGGCGACGCGCGACATCCTCGACTGCTTCGAGCTCCGACAGGGCCTTCATCGTGGCCCGCACGACATTAACCGGATTGTTCGATCCCAACGACTTCGCAAGGATGTCATGAATGCCCGCCGCTTCGACGACCGCGCGGACGCCGCCCCCGGCGATGACACCAGTTCCGGGCGAGGCTGGCTTGAGCAACACACGTGACGCGCCGTATTTGACCTCGACAGCGTGCGGAATCGTGCTCCCGGCGAGCGGCACCGTGATCATGTTCTTCTTTGCCGCCTCGACGCCCTTGCGAATGGAGTCCGGCACTTCTCCGGCCTTGCCGATTCCAGCCCCAACGTGACCCTTGCCGTCACCGACGACAACGACACTGCCGAACGCGAAGCGACGCCCGCCCTTGACGACCTTCGACACTCGGTTGATCTGAACCACGCGCTCCTCGAGATCGCCAACGTCATCCTGATTGAGTCTCGTGCTTCGTCTACGTTCCATCATGGTCGTGTCGGTGTCCCCTGTCCTGGCGGCATGGCCGCTCGCAATGCGCTAAAAATTCAACCCTGCTTCGCGAGCGCCATCGGCGACCGCCTTGACACGCCCGTGGAACTTGTATCCGCCGCGATCGAAGACGACGGATGAGACCCCGGCATCGCGCGCCCGCTCGCCGATCAACAGTCCAACCACCTTGGCCTTGTCGCTCTTGGTCGTCGCGTCGTTCAACCGCCCGGCGACCTCCGGCTCCCGTGACGACGCCGCCACGATGGTGTGACCCCGGGTGTCGTCAATCACCTGCGCGTATATGTGCGCTGAGCTGCGGTACACGTTCAGGCGCGGCCTGGCCGTGGACCCACTGACCTTGGCGCGCACTCGGAGGTGCCGACGCCTGCGCGCATTGAGCTGAGACTTGTAGTGATACCGCATCGAATCGTACTCCCCGGCGCCGTGGGCGGTCGGAATCTATCCCGACTACCGGCGCATGACTGCCGCATCCGCGACAGGATCAAAACGCTACTTGCCGACCTTGCCAGCCTTGCCAGCCTTGCGACGCACTCGCTCGCCCGCGTACCGAATACCCTTGCCTTTGTACGGTTCGGGGGGGCGCACGCGGCGAATCTTGGCTGCCTGCTCGCCGACGAGCTGCTTATCGATGCCGATGACCCCGATGCGCGTCGGCGTATCGACGGCGAAGCTGATGCCTTCCGGAGCCTCGACGCGCACCTGATGCGAGAAACCGACGTTCAAGACCAGGGTCTTGCCTTCGAGCGCGGCCCGGTAGCCGACCCCCTGAATCTCCAGGTCCTTGCGATAACCGTCGGTCACGCCCTGCACCATGTTGGCGATCAACGTGCGTGTCAGCCCGTGCAACTGGCGAAACATGCGCTCGTCGTTGGGCCGACCGACTGACAGGGTTCCGTTGTCACGTGACAGCACCATCTCGGGATGCACGTGCTGGCTCAATTCACCCTTGGGACCTTTCACCACCACAACGCCGTCGTTCGCGTCCAATTCAACACCCGCTGGTATGGCGATCGGCTGTATTCCTATGCGTGACATGCGTGACCACTCTCTCCCGATCGAGCCTAGTAAACGGTGCAGATGACCTCGCCGCCGATGCCTCGGCGACGCGCCTCATGTCCGGAGATCACACCCTGCGGCGTGCTGACTATCGCGATGCCGAGGCCATTCCGCACGCGGGGGATCTCATCCTTGCCGGCGTAGACGCGCAGGCCCGGCTTCGAGATGCGCTTGATATTGCGAATCGAGTGCTTGCGATCGTTGCCGTACTTCAAGTAAATCGTCAGCGTCTTGGCCGGGGTCGTGTCCTCGACCGACCAGCCTCGAATGAACCCCTCCTGCTGCAGGATTTTGGCGATCGCGACCAGCACCTTGGATGAGGGCATTGTCGTTTCTGTGCGCCGAGCCAGACCCGCGTTTCGGATGCGCGTCAGCATGTCGGCGATGGGGTCGTTGACGACTGTCATATATCTATCTACCTCACGTTCCCTGTGCCGGCCTACCAGCTCGACTTCGTTACACCTGGCAGCTTGCCACTCGAGGCATGCTCCCGAAAACAGATGCGGCACATGCCGAATTTGCGCATATACGCGCGCGAACGACCGCATACCCGACAGCGGTTGTAATTGCGGACCTGATACTTTGCGGGCCTGGCGGCCTTGACAACGAGTGACTTTTTCGCCATGAGAGTTGATTCAATCCTTTCGTGACCGTGACCTGATTCAGGACTCCCGGAACGGCATGCCCATCAGACCGAGCAGCCGCCGCCCCTCTTCGTCGGACTTCGCCGTCGTAACGATCGATACTTCCATGCCGCGCGTCTTGTCGATCTTGTCGTACTCAATTTCCGGAAAAATAAGCTGTTCCGTCAGACCGAGGGTGTAATTGCCACGCCCGTCGAACGAACGCGGCGACACTCCGCGGAAATCTCGCACACGCGGGAGGGCCGTGTTCATCAAGCGGTCGAAGAATTCGTACATGCGATCGCCGCGCAGCGTGACCATCGTGCCGATCGGCATGCCTTCTCGCAGACGGTAGGCCGCGATCGACTTCTTGGCACGCGTGATCACCGGCTTCTGACCGGTGATGATGGTGAGATCGTTGACGGCAGCGTCGAGCGCTCGATTGTTCGCGATCGCCTCGCCAACGCCGATGTTCACGACGATCTTCTCCAGCTTTGGCGCCTCGTGGTCGTTCCGGTAGCCGAACTCCTCACGGAGACGGGGCCGGATTTCTGAGATGTACTGTTCCTTTAGCCGTGCAGCCACGCTGTTCCTCACCACCTTCGATTCGTTTCGCCCGCTATCGATTCGCGCGAGCGATCGTTGCGTCGCACTTCTTACAGAAGCGCTCCTTGTTGCCGTGCTGGTCTTCGCGAAAGCCCACTCTCGTCGCTTCGTCGCAGGACGGGCAGATGAGCATGACCTTCGACGCGTGCATTGGAGCCTCAACTTCAATGATGCCGGCCTGCCTGGCCCGACCCCTCTTGAGATGCTTGCGAACGATGTTGACTCCCTCGATCACGACCTTCTCCTCGCGCGGCATGTTCTGCCGCACGCGGCCGCGCGCTCCCTTGTTCTTGCCCCGCAGGACGATGATCTCGTCTCCCGACAGGATCTTGCTTGCCATGCTATGCCCTCTCGCCTGCCCTCATCGACATCGATGCTGCTACTACAACGTTTCCGGCGCGAGCGAGACGATACGCATGAACTGGCGCTCACGCAGCTCACGAGCGACCGGGCCGAAGATGCGTGTGCCCCGTGGGTTGCCCTGCGGGGTAATCAGCACCGCGGCATTGTCGTCGAACTTGATGTGCGAGCCGTCCGGCCGTCCATACTCCTGTGCCGTGCGCACGACGACCGCGCGCACGACTTCGCCCTTCTTCACGGCAGCGCCGGGTTGAGCGACCTTGACGGAGCCGATAATGATATCACCGACGCCCGCGTACCTGCGACCCGAGCCACCGAGGACGCGAATACACATAATCTCGCGCGCTCCCGAGTTGTCGGCGACGCGCAGGCGAGTCTGTGGCTGAATCATGCAGTCCCTGACCTACCTCTACGCCGTGTCGGCGCGTTGAACGATTTCACGAACGACCCATCGTTTGTCCTTCGAGATTGGGCGAAACTCCTCGATGCGGACCCGGTCGCCGACCTTGCACTCGTTGGTCTCGTCATGCGCTTTGAACCGGCTCGTCCGCGTCATGACCTTGCTGTACAGGCGATGTCGTCTTGGATAGTCGACGGTGACGACCACCGTCTTGTCCATTTTGTCGCTGACCACGGTCCCGACCTTCGTCAGCCGGCGCGGCTTTGGCGCCACGACGGCATCGGCCGTGGTGGAACTGGACGTGCGTGCCATTTCCGTTATGTCCTTC
>DATKCN010000165.1:0-4092 GCA_035513175.1 Thermomicrobiales bacterium | reverse complement strand
TCCAGCCGTGGAACTCTTCGTCCAGCACGCGACGCGGGCCGATCCCTCCTTCACCCTGACAGACGACAACGCCGCCGCGGTCGGCGCCATCTGCCGCAGGCTCGACGGCCTGCCGCTGGCCATCGAGCTGGCGGCGGCGCGCGGCCGGGCACTGCCCCCACGCGCGTTGCTGGAACGGTTGGAACGTCCACTGGCGCTGTTGACCGGCGGGCAGCGCGACCTGCCTGACCGGCAGCAGACGATACGGGCAACGATCGAGTGGAGCTACGAGCTGCTCGATCCAGCCGAGCGGCTGCTGCTGCGCTGGCTGAGCGTCTTCGCCGGTGGCTGGACGCTCGACGCAGCGGAAGCCATTGCCGGTGGTGATCCCGGCCTCGAGATCGACGTTCTCGACGGGCTGATGTCGTTGATCGATCACAACCTCATCACGCGGCAGGCTTCTGCCGGTCATGACGCGCGGTTCGCGATGCTGGAGACGATTCGCGAGTTCGGCCTTGAGCGGCTCGATCTGGCAGGCGAGACGAGCCTGATCCGGCAGCGCCACGCGGAGCACATCGTCCAGTTCGGTATCAGCGCCGAGGACGCGCTGACGTTTCGTCCGGCGGAGATCGTCGACTGGTTGCGGCGCTTCGAGGCCGAACATGACAACATTCGCGCAACGCTTGGGTGGCTACTGCGCTCGGGTCAGATCGAGCTTGGCCTGCGACTGGTCGGGATGGTTGCGACCTTCTGGACTGAGGCCGGATATCTGTCCGAGGGGCGTCGCTGGATCAACGAGTTTCTGAGTCGTAGCGACGATCTACCCGACGGGACACGGTTGAGAGCCTTGGCGCGCGCTGGCAGTATCGCCGTATGGCAGGGTGACTTCGATCGCGGGCAGCAGTTGCTCGATGAGAGCCTGCGGATCTCGCGGAAGGAAGAAGACACGCTCAGTGAGGGATATATCAGGATGTCTTTGGGGATCCTTGCAGCGCTCCGGCCGGAGCCGGATGCCGCGCTGGCGCGCGCACAATTCGAGCAAAGCCTCGCGTTGAGCCGCGAGCTGGGCGTGCCCCACGGCGAGACAGTAGCGTTGAATAATCTCGGTGTCCTGGCCAGGCAGGAGAGTGACTACGAGCGGGCGATCGCGCTGTTCCAGGAGGCACTTCGGGTGGCACGGGAACACCATGATGTGGTGGCGACCGAGGGACCACTCGGCAACCTCGGCTGGATTTCGCTGAAATGGGGAGATCACGAACAGGCAGTCTCCTACTTTCGCGAGGCCCTCAGCCGAGATCGGGAGGGGCTCAGGCCCCAGTTCTATCTGTCCAGCGTGCAGGGAATGGCACATGCGCTGCTCACCTGTGGCCAGCCTGGGCCGGCCCTGCGCCTGCTCGGAGCGGTGCAGGCTATCCGGGAGACTTTGGGCAGCTTCGTCACACGCGAGGATCAGGCCGAGTTCGATGCCGACGTCGCCAGCGCCCGCGCTCAGCTCGATGACTCGATCGCGGGGTCTGCCTGGCGCGAAGGCGCGCGCATGTCTATCCGGGAAGCCATGGCCGAGGCGGCGGCGGCCCAATGCTGACGGCGATAGCAGTTACGGCATCTGGTCTCCGTCAACGTTGCCGCGATCCCGGTTGTCCGGTAGGCTGACCGCTGAGAGTTCGCACACGATGAAGGAGGGACACGATGGCTGGAGCGACAAAGACCGCGAACGTCACCTGGAAAGGCGATCTCGCCAGCGGCAGCGGGACCATCACGAGCGTCGGCAGCGGCGCGTTCAGCAACCTGGGCGTCACCTGGAAGAACCGCACCGAATCCGAAGACCTGACCAGCCCGGAAGAGCTGATCGCCGCCGCGAATGCCGCCTGCTTCGCGATGGCGCTGTCCCACGGGCTGGCGCAGGCGGGCCACGCGCCGGAGAAGCTGGAGATCACGGCCAAGTGCACCTTCAGCCTCGACGGTGGACCGAAGATCAGCAACATGGACCTGCACGTGCGCGGCACGGTCCCCGGCATGGATCGGGCAGCGTTTGAGGCGGCTGCCGAGGGCGCCGGCAACAACTGCCCGGTGTCGACCGCCTTCAAGGGCAACGTCGCGTACACGGTGAAGGCGGAGCTGGTCGGGTAACGCCGGGGCTCGCCCTCACCCCCCGGCCCCCTCTCCCAATGCTGGGAGAGGGGGAGTTTTGGGGTAGGCTGTTTCAGCCGTCAGTCCTCAGCCCTCGGTGAACTCCGGCATCACGTTTTCCACGAAGGATTGCAGCGCTTCCCAGTCGATGGGCGGGCGGAAGGCGATGTTGATGTTGATGGCGCCCGCCTCCTGGAACTGGCCGAGGCGATCGATGACCTGCGCCGGGCTGCCGGCGAGTTGGCCGGAGGGGGTCTGGTGCGGGGTCTTGCGCTTCATCTCGGCGGCGGCGGCTTCCATCACGCTCGCGTCGTCCGAGGCGGCCATGAAGAAACCCAGCTGGGTGGCGCGCTTGACCTCTGCGGGGTCGCGGCCCTCCTTCTCGCACCAGTCGTCGAGCACCTGCATCTTGTGCTGGTACATGCCGGGGCCGACGTAGGGGATGTTCCAGCCGTCGCAGTAGCGCGCGGCCATGCGAGCGGTGCGCTTCTCGCCCAGCCCGCCGATCCAGAGCGGCAGCGTGCCCAGCGGGCGGGGGTTCATGTACGCGTTGGTCAGGTCGAAGTACCGGCCGTGGTGATCGGTGACCTCGTTGTCGATCAGGCTGCGCATGACCTGCAAGCCTTCCTCCAGCATGTCCATGCGTTGCTTGATCGGCGAGAACTCGTAGTGGAAGGCGCGGAACTCCGGCTCGTGCCAGCCGGCGCCCATGCCGAACTCGAGGCGCCCGCCGGAGAGATGGTCGATTGTGATCATCGACTTCGCGAGCAGGCCGAGATTACGGAACGGCGTGGCGAAGACCATACAGCCAAAGCGCAGGTTCTTCGTCTCCGACGCCAGCGCGGCCATCAGCGCGACCGCCTCGAAGTGCGGGTCCTGGTCACTGGTGGCGCAGTAGAAGTGGTCCCAGACCGACAGCCAGGCGAAGCCGTTGGCGTCCGCGAAGGTCCACAGACGCCGCAGGTCATCGATGCTGATGTTCTGCTGGCCGACGTGTATGCCGAACGTAATCCCCACGAATCCCTCATTTCAATGCATATGGGAGAGGCAGCATGCCCTCTGAGCCAGCTGAGCGACGCTGAAAAGGATAGCCGATATCTGCGCGTGCAGGATGTCGCAAGTGGTCCGGCCGCGATGGTTGTGGCGACAGACAGGCGCAGCGAGCGGTAGAGGGCTCGTCGCTTACCAGCCGCGTGTGTCCGGATCGCCCTTGAATGGCCCGACGATATCGCGGGTCATCCATCCGCCGTAGAAATCGCTAGCTTGGGGCGTGACCCGCTCGTCGTCCACGTAGCAGGCGTCGACGCGGCTGGGGTAGAAGGCGAGATGCCCGGCAATCGAGGCGAAGTCAGGCACGAGCTGCTCGTAGCTCCAGGCGGCGTTCTTCGACTCGCGCCCATCGACGGTGACCGACCAGTACGAGGCCGTGCCCTTGAACTCGCAGAACGTGACGTTGTCAGAGTTGGTCAAAGCGTCGGAGCGCACGTCCTCGCGGGGGATGTAGAAGACGGGAGGGTGGCTGGTTTCGAGCACGCGCCAGGCGCGGGTGGAGTCGGCTATCACTACATTGTTGAAGACGACTCTGACATGGCGCCTCGACCGTTCCAGCCGCGGAGGACGAGGGTAATCCCAGACCGACTCTTGGCCGGTCATGGGCTCAATGCAATCTGGCATGAGGACTGTCTCGTCATTCATCTATACCTACTGTGGTTCCACGGCGCGTTCCCAATAGGTCTTTGCTATTGCGGTACTGAAACCTACACGACTCTAGCCTCGATGTCCGCGACGGCTACGATCGTGAGTAGAGGTGGCTCTGCCTCGGTTGGTATCGGATCACCGCTCTTCGCGAGCCCTCCGAGGTGACATTCGATTGCTTCTTTCGCGTTCTCAACGGCTTCCAGATACGTGTCACCCTGGGTGAAGCAACCCGGCAGCGCGGGGACGATCACGCTGTAGCCGCCTTCGTCAGGCTCTGGAATCAGA
>DATKCN010000164.1:0-18376 GCA_035513175.1 Thermomicrobiales bacterium | reverse complement strand
ATCCGCGACGGAGCGCACGTCGGCGAACAGCAGGTTCTGGATGCCGGCCCCAATGGCGCGCACGGCGAGGTAGGTGCGCGGCTCCTGCTCGATCTTCATCATGCCGGTCATGTGCGGGTAGATGGCGATGGCGCGGCCCAGGTTGTCGAGGGAGAACAGATCGTACGGGGCGTACTCGGCGACGAACTCGACGTAGTCGAACCCGCCGGAGTTGCCGACCAGCTCGGTAATGCCGGGCCAGACGTTATGCAGATGCGTCCCCAGGCTCGGCTGCCCCGCGTTCAGCAGCTCCCGTAGTCGATTCGCGCGCATGTTCCATCCCCGTTCATCCACGTGTTCGAGCGTGTGTGAGCCGAGGGAGCATGATAGCGCGCTTCCGCGCCGCGAGCGGGGCGTGTCACGCCACTTGATCGTGCTGCGCGGTGGCAGCGTCGGCTGGAGCCTCGGCTGGATTGAACGTGAGCATGACGAACGAAGTCATGCAAACCATCCGCTCGGCCCGGCGCGCTGTCGCGTATCTCGCCATGGTTACGATCGCCTGTATCATGGTTCTGTCGTGAAATACGGTAGGCCGCCTCCGTCCGGTTCACCATCATCCTCACACCCGAAAAGCACCCAGCGTTCCGCCCTATGGAGGCGCCACGCCGTGACGCCCATCCAGCTGGCGTGCAGGATGAGCAGCAGCGCAATGGCCCACACCCAGCTCACAATGGTTTGGTTGCGGATAGTTGCGCGTCGTGCTGAGGTTGCATTGACACAGCCCATACAAAGCCATTGACCGCCCCTCATCTGAGAGGTATCTTGCGGTTTACGCTCCTTGTCCGCCGTTCGTTTTGGCTTGTGGTCGCGGTTCCCGCTTCCCAAGCCCCCCAGCACGCCCGGAATCGATAACCGCAGATGGACGAGACTGGTCATCTTGCCTCGTTATGTCTCCTCCTGCGCCGTTTCTGCGAGTCTGCGATCGAAGGCGGCCACCCACTGAAAAGCAGCGGTTCGCGACTCACGTGGAGACGCTAGGTCGCAATCATGAAGCCAGCCGTCACCTCGTTCTTGTGCGCCGCGAACGCGGCGAGGACCTCGTCCTGCTCGCGCTGCGCAACGTTGAAGACGCCAAGGGTTCGCCCAAGCTCGGCTGCCACCTCGTCGAACTCTGCTGGCGAGATGCTGAGCGCACGATGCGCCTCCTCAAGACCGACCTCCGTGTTCCCCGGCTTGGTAGGCGAGTACTGGAACGGCCCGCCCGCGACGGCGCAGACCCACAGCGTGCGCATGAATTTGAGGCCCGGCAACCGGTCCAACTGCTGCGTATGCCACTCCCGCAGCGCCGGATTCGCCGATGTCCGTCCCACGATCGGGTTCTTGACAACCGCGTCACTGAAGTGGTCAACCACCGCCGCGATGGCGAAGACGCCGCCAAGCCGCTCGTACAGACTCGGTTCAGACATGTGAACCTCCCTCTCGTGTCGAGGACACGATGCAATGCCAAAACGGGTGCTTACAGAGTAACTACGAACCGGACAACAACATTGGATTGATGGACACGATCGGCGATGCAGCATGCAGCTCGGCTCGCAAACCCTCGCGTGTGAGCCACCGTGGCCGTGTCTCAGAAGTCATCCGGCAAGGTGCATCGTGACCCGTTCGGGCGACGCCGGCCCGGTCCAGCTCCCGTAGCGCCCAAGGTGTCGCCACGATGTGCCCCAGGGCCAGTGGCCGCAGCGGGACCGGCGCCGGAGGCGGGCGCTGGTGTTCGTGCTGCTAGGCGCCTACCGGGACGAGATCGACGACATTCGCGCGCGATACCCGCGCGGCGTGTTTCTGTGGGGAGACGGCCAGCAGGCCCCCGCGTTTATCGCCTACCGGGTCACGGCCGTGGCAGCGGCGCCATCCGCTGGCTGTTTCGTCCTGTCCGGCTCCTTCTGCTGGGGCTGGTCCGGCCCTCACTATCTTGAGTGGCGAACTGTAGGCTCACCACTGCTGGCCGGGGTTGTGCTCGGCCAGCCAGGCGTCGATCGACATGACGGTCGGGTCGACCTGGCGGATGTCGTAGTACGGGATGACCGGACGGTAGATGTCGAAGACACGCCGCAGCTCGGCGACCGGCTCGTCGTGGATGTCGACGCGCAGGTCGACCCGCGAGAACGTCTTGCGGTCGAACACGAGCAGCGCGGCGGAACGCTGCCCGCCAACCTGCCCGCCTGCGTCGCGTCCCGCCTCGATGGCGCGCATCAGCCGTTCTTCGAGGTCCTCGCTCTCGATGGCGAGGAAGGCCGCCTCCATCGCGTCGATGACGTGCTCGCCAGTGAGCGCGTTGCCGAGCACGACGTAGCCGTCGCGGCAGCGGTGCCCGCACCAGTCGTGATTGGCCGATCCGGTGCGGGCGGCGGCGAAGCCGTCATCGTCGACGACGGCCAGCTGCCGCTGCTCGGCGTGCGGGTCGGCGACGACCATCTGCTCGATGACGCCGGGGGCCTTGTAGCCGATCTCCAGCAGGCGCAGGGCCAGCGGCCCGAGGCGCTCGTCGGCCATGGCCATGATGGCGACCGCGCCGAGTCGCGGCTTGACATGCGGCACGCGCACGCCGACCGCCGGGGCGCGGGTGGCCGTGCCGACGCCGAGCATGCCGGTGCGCGCACAACGAGCGACGAGGGTGAAGGTCATGGCGGGGTCCTTTCGTGATGAGGGCTGAGGGCCGGGGAGGTCGGGACGCGGGACGCGGAGGATTGTAACTCGGTCGGGGAGGCGGTCAAGGTTAGACCGCCAGATTGGCGGTGTAAGGGTTTGACGGCCTGACCCTCGTCACGCAAACCATGCCCATAGGAACATCCGTAGGGGAGGCCCCGCGTGCTGACCGGGGACATGGGTAACGGGTGTTCGGAGACATGGGTAACACATGCAACGCCTCGTCCACAGCATAGCGTGCGTCGATCGTCGTCAACTGATGCTAACCCCAGTAGATCCCCAACACGCCATCGTCAACGTGAAACCGTATGAATACTGGCTTGCGGGCGCGGGAAATCACAGAGAGTCTGGCACAACGGGTCATCCGTCGCTTCTGACGACAATGATCCGTGCTGCGCTGCTGACGATCAGTGCGGATCCTGCGTGCCTGATTCCGGGTCTCACTCCTGGGCTGGGCAAACCCCCGCGGGAGCGATAACCGTCACAGCGCTGAACTCGAGCAGGCCCAGCAGCGCCGTAAGCTGCGTCTTCGCCTCGGCCGCCGCTTGTTCGAGGATGCCTTGGTCGCACGCCGCCTGGAGGATCGCGGCTACGGCAGCCTGACGCGCCCTGGTCTCAAGCTGGGCGTCGCCGCGCGAGAGCAGACCCTGATCGCGGTCGTAGACGCGGGTTTCCTCGTTATTCAGCGTTGCCACGAAGATCTCCGAGGGCGGCAGCGTCACCGTGAGCGCGTCGTCGTCGTTCACCTCGACATCCTCGTCGTCCAACGCGCTCAGATCGACGCCGGCGATCACGTTTCCGTGGGCGATGAGCAGGATGCGGTCGCCGAACAGCAGGTCCTGGAAGACGTTGCCGCTCTTTTCGGCCTCGATGACTTTCTCGATCGTGTAGTTCATCGTCTCCAGCCGGGCCAGCGACTGCATCTGCAGCACGACCGCGGGCTGCCGGTCGTGGATCTGGGTGTCAGGCTCGGCGAACAGGCCAAGGGGATTGAGGTCGAACCAGGAGCCGATGCGCCCAATCGCGACGCCCGCCAGCAAGACGAACAGCAGGACGGACAGCAGCGCGGCGATCAGCAGCGTCACGCACGAGGTCGACACGATGCCGCCCCGGGCAGGCGCGGCAGGCGCTACCGGCGCGGTCTGGATGTGGTGCTGCCGTGCTGGGTCAGCCATGCGGCGCCTCGCTGCCTGCTCGCTGTGTGCCGGACCTGTGGCATATGAAGCACATGCGATGCCATGAGTAGCGCTCGCCGTCGCAACGGGAAATGGGGCAGACGCTGCGCCACTTCTGGCACGCGGAAATGCGTGAACGGATCTGGTAGAGCAACCCACTGACTGCCCTGACTCGCAACTGCCGTCGAAGGACTCATGAAGCATCCCACACGAGGTCCCACCCAATCAGAACCAGTGCCTTCCCCAACGTCTCATGCTGCTCCACGTCGAGGCGCATCCCGTCTCCGTGGCTGGGGCTGGTGACGATCAGGCGTAGAGACAGGGTCAACCGGGTGAGACGATTCGAGCCGAATGGTAGCGCTGTCGTCACCACCCCAGGCCGACACGTTTTCACCGTGTGGTGGCGGAACAGCATGGGCTCGTAGGGGCGCATGGCAATGCGCCCGGCTGGCAGCCAACCCCGCTCGACCGGCAGCGTGGCGGATTGGACACCACGCTGCCGATCCATCGGCGCGTTGTCCTGCCCGGCGCACGCGATGCGCCCGACCGCTCCCCAGCGCCATGCCACCACCCCGCCCCGTCAGCGTTCACCCCGTGGCTGGTCCGCTGTAGACGCCCGCCGCATTCAACGCCAGGCTCGGAGAGCAGGTCAATCTTAGGAGTATCTGCGAGAGGCTGCGCTCCATCATCGACACCACGATGAAGCCGGCGTGTGTCTCGCTCTGGCTGCGATCATCACGCGCTCGCGCGCCTGACTATGGCGCGCAGGGCGCCGGGGAAGCGCTTAGCGCCCTCGCCCGCGCCAGAAGAAGCCGCCTCCACCAAAGAGCAGCAGCAGGACAATGATGAGGATGATCAACGTTGTCGTGGACATGGTTCCTCCGTTGCATTGCGTGGACAGGGCCACAGAACCGCTGTGAACTACTGCGGTCCTCCCTCACCCGCTGGGCAGACACTCGCAATTCCCAGACCATCCACCACATGTCTCACTCGTGGAATGGGCGTGCTATCCATTGACCCGCCGGACAGCGCTCGCGGACGCGGCGCTGCTGCTGCTCGTGCTGCTGGCGCACTACGCGCCGGTCCGGGAGCGAGTGAAATGACTGGCAACGGGCCGGGCTGCGGAAAACCCCACAAACCCGTAGGGGCCCATGGCAATGCGCCCGGCCGGATACTACGCCCCCGGACCAGCAGCGCGGCGTCCGACGTATCGTGGCGCGGTAACGAAGCCGGGCCTCCAGCCGGGCGCATTGCCATGCGCCCCTACAATGCGGGATCCGGCTTCCAAATGGGCCGCGACACGTCGAACCCCAGCGCGCCGTTCCAGCGATTGCGGCCCGCCACCTCGTGCGCCGGCCGCCGTGCCGCCACGCCCCAGCGCCCGGTCGGGTAGCCCATCGTCAGGCAGCCGTACATCTGCCACCCCTCATCCTCCGGCACGCCGAGGATCGGAAAGACCGCCGCCTGCTGCCGGTTGAGAAACGTCGTCAGCGTGCTGCCCACCCCCTCCGCGCGCGCCGCCAGTTGCGCGCTCCACAGCGCCGGGAAGATCGAGCCGCCCGCCTCACCCTTGGCGAAGCCGAAGAACAGCAACGGCGTCTCCGCGAAATGCTCCGCCAGATGCCCCGCCGAACGCAGCACCGGGTTGGTGAGCTCCCGCGCCGGTGGATGATTGCCGAACTCGTTGTCGAGCCGCTGCTGCCAGACCGCCAGGTACAGCGGCGCAAGCTGTTGCCTGATCCCCTCGTCATCCACCAGCAGAAAGTGCCACGGTTGGGTATTGCTCCCGCTCGGCGCGCGGATCGCCGCGTCAAGGATGCGCGCCTGAACCTCCAAAGGCACGGGGTCGGCCTTCAGCCGTCGCATCGCCCGCGTCGTATAGAGTGCTTCATAGACATCCATCACGTCCTCCTGCTCCCGTCAACGTCACAGCGATCCGTCGCGCTCCGGCCAGCGGAGCGTATAGACCTGCTCGTAGCCATCTTCGCCGACTTCGGCGAGCGCTGGTTGCTCGACCATCCCCAGCCGCGCCACGATGTGATGCGAGGCCACATTCTCCGGCCGCACCTTCGCGATCAGCGGCAGGTGCGATAGCTCCCGCTCAACGAACGACAGGAGAGCGCCGGCAGCCTCACCGGCATACCCCTGGCCCCACCAGCGGGGGTCGAAGCGGTAGAACAGGTTCAGCACCCGCTGGCCCTGGAACGTCACGAGCTTCACCCCGCAGAATCCGATCGTGCCGTCATCATCCCGCAGGTCCACGCTGAAGTAGCCGATGTTTTCAGCGTCCCAATGCGCATCCCAGCGCCGGAACCGCTCGATCGCTTCCTCCCTGCTCGCCAGCGCGTCACCCGGATTGTGCTCCAGCGTGCGTGGATCGCTGTGGATGGCGTGGATCGTCTCGATGTCGGCGACGGTTGGTCGTCGCAGAATCAGACGGGATGTCTCCAGCCGATCAATCGTCATACGCTCCCTGCCCAGCCGGGCCGCTACGTCGCTTGCGGACTCCACAGCGGCTCCGAGGCGTCAAAGCCCAGCGGCGCGTCCCACCCGTTGCGCCCCGCGACCTCGTGCGCCGGCCGCCGTGCCGCCACGCCCCAGCGGCCGGTCGGGTAGCCCATCGTCAGGCAGCCGTACACCTGCCAGCCCTCGTCCTCCGGCACGCCGAGGATCGCGAAGGTCTCCTCGGGAAAGCGGTTGAAGAAGGTCGTCAGCGTGCTGCCGATCCCCTCGGCGCGGGCCGCCAGCTGCGCGTTCCACAACGCCGGATAGACGGAGCTGTGCCTCTCCGGTTGCCCGAAGCCGAAGAACAGCAGCGGGACCTGCGCGAAATGCTCGACCAGATGCCCGACCGACCGGGACATCGCCGCGGGCATCGGCGCGGCCGCCGGACGCGCGCTGGCACTGGCGCTGGCGTCGGTCCGCTGGTTCCAGACTGCCTCAACCAGCGGCGCGAGGTGCCGCTTGAGGCCGGGGTCGTCAACCAGCAGAAAATGCCACGGCTGGGAGTTGCTGCCGCTCGGCGCGCGAATCGCCGCGTCCAGAATGCGCGCTTGCGCGTCGAGCGGGATCGGATCGGGCTTCAGGCGACGCATCGCGCGGGTGGTGTACAGCGCTTCATAGACGTCCATCGTGTGCTCCTCAACATCCTTGAGATATGGAGACGGATTGGGTTCCCATGAGCCGCCAGCCGCGATTGCCACGCAAGCCGGACGCGTTGGGAAGCGCGCCTATCGTACTACCAGAGCACGCCGGGACGAGGGTCATGACGGTGCGCGGGCAGCGTCGGAGTAAATGTGACGTGGAAGGGCCAAGGACGACAAACCTTAACAACGACAGTTGTCGTCCTTTAGAACCCGCCTGCCAGCACGGCGCCGCTCGGCAGGGCTGCATGGCAATGCGCCCGGTTGGCCACCCGGCCCCGTCGAACCGTCGCCAAGGCCCGCACACGCCGCTGCCGGTCGACACTCACGCAACTTTGACATAGCCGGGGTTAGACCGCCAAGACCTTACACCGCCAATTGGCGGTCTAACTCTCTCGCGGCCGAAAATGGCGACAGGCCGGGCACATTGCCCAGCCCGTCGCGCGTCGTGCGTCTGGTTCCGGAGCGGCTTATGCCTGCTCGTTGAGGGTGAAGCCCTGCTGCTCCGGGGTGTCGACGTAGTCGATGACCACGTTCTTCAACGGCTCGACCAGCCGCTGCGGAATCGCGACCAGCGGCTTACCGTCGCGCTCGACGATCTCGTCGGCGCTCTCCGGGGTCGAAATGGCGAATCCCAGCTCGCCGCCGTCGTTGGGAACCAGCGTCACGGACTGCTCCGGCGTCAGCGAAATCTGATCGCGCAACGCTTCCAGCTGGTCCAACGCCTGATCTGTGACCTGCACCATATGGCGCCGTCCTCTCTGCGGTTCGTCGTCTCCGCATCCCGCCGGTCGGGCGGCATGCGGTTGGCCCGTTACCAGCTTCAACCCTATCAGACGTGACCAGTACCCCCTGCCGCGCGTCAGCCAAAGGCCTCGTATCGAATCGGGAGCGACACACGCGCGACCGCTGGCGCGAAGCACTCGGTGTCGGAGCAGGCCTGATACCGCACGGTTACCCCGACCTCAACATCCTCGCGAATGTCGGCGAACGTCACGCCCCCGGTGACCTCGAACACCCCGTGGTAGACCGGGACCGCGCCGTCGACGAACGGGAAGCTGGCGTACTCCGGCGCCGGGTAACGCGGCCCATCAACCACGACCCCCTCCGGCACACTGACATCAATCCCGACAGACACGAAGCCGTCCTGAACGGGACTGCCGTAGATATGGAGCCCTTCTGGCAGCGCGATGGCGACACGCCACCCGACACGCCGCTGGCGGACGAAGACGCCGGTGTCCAGCGACGCCCGGAGCAGTATGTGGCCCGCGTCCCACTCTGCCACCGGTCCCAATGCCGTGTCGAGTCCCAGCATCTCGCGCAAGGCCGTGGCCGACGAATCCCGGATGTAGTTCGAGTCGTGAAACGCCTTCGATTCGACACGCCCCCCGGCGTCGATGACGAACGTCCCCGGATGTGGCGTGCCAAATGCGCGGCTGTCCGGCGCGTTGCTTTCATTGAAGACGCCCGCCGCGCGAATGAACGCGCTGCCCTCGTCCGACAACAGCGGGTAGGTGACGCCGCGCTCGCCCGCGAAGCGCTGCAGCACCTCAACGGCGTCGTAGGAAATGGCGTATACGGCAGTGCCGCGCGCGGTCAGCTCAGGCAGCTTTGACTGCAGCTCGACGAGCTGCGCTTTACAATATGGTCACCAGTCGGCCGAGCGATAGAACACGACGATCGCCTCGCGGCCCGCGCGGGACGCGTCGAAGTCGATCGTCCACCCATGCTGGTCGGGCAATGCAAAGGTGGGGAAGCGCTGACCGACTGCAGGTCCGGTGTTGGCGGGCATCAGGAGCCTTTCCGCGAATGACGGCGACACGCTCTTTCGCAACGGCGGATCGGTCCCCCCGATTCCCCGCTACAGGCGAACCGCGTCCCCCTCCCGCCCGATCGAGAAGCCACGGCGCCGGACCTCCTCCGCCTCGGCGCTGTCCGGGTCCACCGCCGGGTTGGAGTGGTTCAGATGGATGAAGGACACCTTCGTGCGCCCGGCCGCAACCGCCGCTTCGAGGCGCTCCATCGTCTCCAGCACCGGCGGGTGCGGCACCCCCGGACGCAGCGGCCGGTCCCAGAACGTGCCATCCAGATACGCGACGCTGACGCTGCCAACCGCCTCGCCGAGATCGACATCCCACTCGTGCCACTGGTCGATGTCCGGCAGATACAGCACGGACGCGGCCGGCCCATCGACCCTCACGGCGACCGTGTCGGCGCCCCACTCGGCGCGGTGTGGCACGGGCAGCAGCGTCACGTTCACGTCCGGCAACAACGGGTGGGCGACGTTGGGCTCCAGCGGCTCCAGCCGCAGAAAGCCCTCGCGCTGCATCGTCGCCCACGGCTCGTTGGCGGCCAGCAGGGCGATCGTGCGTGGCGGCCCGACGACCCGCGCTCCGTTGGCGGCCATCACCGAGCGGTCGAGCTGCCACAGCCCCACGTAATGGCCGGTGTGCGCGTGGGTAATGAGAATCGTCTCCGGCGCGCCGTGCCGTCCCTCGGTCTCCGGTTTCCCGCCCGCCCACTCCCACAACAGCTGGAGCTGGTCGGCGAATGCGCTGGTCGCGTCGATCAGCAGCCGCTCGCCGTCCGAGACCACCCCCGCCGCCGCTGGATGCCGCCGGAACGACCAATCCCGCCGCGCCCGCCCGCACTGAGCGCAATTACACCCCGCATGCGGCAGCCCTCCGTCCTGCGCCGTCCCCAGCAGCACAAACTCCACCACCCTACTCTCCCCCTCTCCTCGTAGGAGAGGGGGTTGGGGGGTGAGGTCCAACCACCCGCTCCGCTAGGTACGACAGAGCCGGACCGGCCGGGGCTTCCAGCCGCAGGTCCGCCTCGTCGTCCAGCGCCGTTTCCCCGATGTTGATGATCGCCAGATACGCCCCGCTCTCGCGCGCCAGCGCCGGGACGCGCGCGGCAGGGTGCACCAGCAACGTCGAGCCGACTACCAGCATCACCGCCGCCTCACGGGCCACTGCCAGCGCTGCCTGAATCGCCCGCCGTGGCATCGGCTCGCCGAACGCGACCGTGCCCGATTTCAGGATGCCCCCGCAGGCGGGGCAGCTCGGCGGCGCTTCCAGCGTTGGCGCCAGCTCGACGAACTTCTGGATGGGGTATACGCGCCCGCAGGAGGTGCAGCGGATCGTGCGCGCGTTGCCGTGCAGCTCGATCACCCGCTCGGGGCTGGCGCCGGCGTCCAGATGCAGGCCATCGATGTTCTGGGTGATCGTGGCGGCCAGCACGCCGTGGCGCTCCAGGCGCGCCAGCGCCCCGTGCCCGGCGTTCGGCGCCCGCTGCTGGCTGCTCGCCACCCGCTCGGGCAGCGCCTGCCACCAGCGCATGCGGGCCTCTGGATCGGACATGAACTCGCTGTACTCCACCGGCCTGGCGGCGCCGGTCGTCCACAACCCGTTCGGACCTCGGTAATCCGGAATGCCGGATTCGGTCGAGATGCCCGCGCCGGTGAAGGCCACCACCGGCCGCCGCGACTGCATGACCGCTGCCAGCGCGTCGAGCGCCTGCCTGTGCCGCGGGTCGAGCAGATCCGGCGTCACGGCGCGCTGGCCGCTTCCCGCTCGAAGGTGATGACGACGTAGCTGCACAGCTTCCAGGACGCGCGCGCGCAGCGGTTGATCGCGTCGTCCAGCCGTTCCAGCGGCGTGATGGCCGTGCGCTGCCCGAGCGGCCGGTTGATCATGGATGGCAGGTAGCACGAGGGCGCCCGCGTGTCCGAGAAGTACGTCCCGCTCCGTTCGATCATCTCGAACGACATCCCACGGTGACCCGTTGGACTCTTCGTGCCCGGATACGGCAGATGATCGCGGGCCAGGTCCAGCAGCCGATTCTCGCTCTGCGGCTCCATAAAGACGGCCCGGCCACCCGGCGCCAGCATTCGCGTGCCGCGTGGATCGCCGTGCTGATCGCTGGACGAGACCTCGACGCCGTAGCTGACGTTCACATTCCTATCGGCGACACCCTGAAAATGATTGTTGTAGCGAGCGCGCTCGCTCTCGATATGCCCGTCAAAATCGGGCTCCCGCGTCACCGTTGCTCCCTCTCATCGCGCCGTTCCAGCAGTCCACCAGTGTACTCCATGCGCGCGCTCCAGCCCGGCGGCTCGTCCCTGGGCCATCCTCCCCCACGGCTTCACGCATTACGACCCCACCGTACAATCCCCACAACGGAAAGGTGGCTCCGGCATGGGCGAAGCGTGGCGGCGGGTGGTGGAGTCGGGCGTGGTGGAAGGATCGAATACCCGCTGCGCTGAGGCGCCGCCGGAAGGGCTGCTAGCTGGCGTGCGGCTGTTCAACGACGGGCAGTTCTACGAATGTCACGAGGAGCTGGAGACGATCTGGAAGGCGGAGCGCGACCCGATCCGCTACCTGTATCAGGGCATCCTGCAGATCGGCGTCGGCTTCCATCACCTGCGCAACCGCAACTTCCGGGGCGCCACGCTGCTGCTGCACGACGGCATCGACAAGACCTCGCGCTACCTGCCCGCCTGCATGGGGCTCGACACGGAGCGCCTGTGCTCCGAGGCGCGGCAGTGTCTCGACACGCTGCATGAGCTTGGCAGAGAGCGGGTCGCGGAGTTCGACTGGAGCCTTGTTCCCAAGGTCTGGATGACGAACGACGCGGGCGTCGCCGGGCAGGAGGAAGAAGGTCGTAACGTGTAACGTGTAACGTAGGAGAACTGGCGTCTCATGGCGCTCATTCCCTGTATTGCCCGCATGAGCGCTCGAATTTTTCCCATCCGCGTTCCACGGTACGACACCCAGCGCTCTCTTACCGGACTTCACCAACCCATTAGCGGCCGGTGCGCACGACGAGCGTGACGACCTCCTCGCCGGTCAACTGCTGGCCAGCGGGCGGCTCCTGTGCCACGACCTGATTCAGCGGGCCCGGTCCGTAGACGACATCGACCCGCGAGACACCGATCTCCCGCTCAGAAAGCTGCTCGATCGCGGCGGCGAAGGTCATCCCGCTCACGTCCGGCATCTCCACGGCCGCGTTGGCGCCCGGCGGGTCGATCGTCGACGGGGTCGTGCCGGTGAACGTCGCGTTCGCGATCACCAGACCCAGCACGACCGCCAGCGCAATGGCAACCAGCGCCGCCGCGCGGACGACGGATCGCCCATGCGCCCGCTCCGGCACGGGTCGCGCTGTTTCGATGACCGGATCCGGCGACGCGTCCCGCCCCGACGGCTCCTCGCGAATGATGGCGCCGGCGGGCGCCGGCGCCGCCTCGCGCGCCACCGGCACGTGGCGCGTGATGGCGTCCGCATCGAGCTGGGCGCGGCTGCCGTCCCCGACCGATATCAGCTCCGGCGCCTCGTCCAGCGCGGCGGCCAGCCGGCGCGCGTCGGCGTAGCGGTCGTTCGGATTGCGGGACCGCGCTCGGTGAATGATCTCACGGACCGCCTCTGGACAGCTGTCGGGCAGCTCCAGCGGGATGTCGGATTGCGGATGCTTGCCGGTGAGCAGGTAGGCGAAAACGCCGCCCAGCCCGTAGACATCGACGCGGGCGGTCGCGTTCGCGCCCTGCACGCGCTCCGGCGCGAGATACGACGGCGAGCCGTGGACGTAGTCCTCCGCCTCGCTGTCCGCCTCGACAGCGACGCCGAAATCGGCGAGTAGCGCGCGCCCGTTACGGTCGATCAGCACGTTGCCGGGGGTCACGTCGCAATGGACGAAACCGAGCTCGTGCGCCGCCGACAGACCGGACGCCACCTGCCGCACGATGTCCAGCGCTTCGGCCCAGTGCGCCGGGGCGATGTCCAGCGCGGTCGTGCCGTAGACGTGCTCCATCACAATGAAGGCCGAGCCGCCGCCCGGCTCATCCTCCGGTATCTGACCGGCATCGAAGATCGACACGATGTTCGAATGGTGCAGCCGGCTGGAAATCTGCTCTTCCTGCAATGGCGGCGCGGGCTGGCCGGGCTGGGAGGCACGCACCTTGATCGCCACGTCGCGCAGCAGCAGCTCGTCGTGGCCGCGATACACCGTCGCCATGCCGCCGCGGCCGATGACGTCATCGACGCGGTAGCGGCCGGCGATGCGCGTGCCGGGCGGCAGATGCCCCGGCGGGTCCGGCAGCGCGTGCACGACCGGGACGTGGCTGGCCCGTTCACGATCGGGAAGCGCGCTCATACGATCTCTCCAGCTTCCATGGGTGACATGCGTCAGTCACGGTCCTCGTCGTCCTTCTTCTTGTCGCGGTCCTTCTCATCCGGTTTGCGGTCCTTGTCCTTGTCGTCGTCATCATCGGCGTCGTCATCGCCATCGTCGTCGTCACCATCCCTGGCGTCCGGTTGCTGCTCGACGGTGACGCCGGGATGAGGCGCGGTGTTCGGGCCCGGCTCCTCCGGCGTTGCGCTCACCACAATCTGCGTCGCGATGATCGTCCCGTCGCCGAAGCGGTAGCCGGTGACGGCGGCGACGTTGCCGGCGACGGCCAGCGACGCCGGATCGACCCCCTCCGCGGCGCTGATGCCGACGCCATCGGACAGGACGATGGCAACGCCGTCGACGACCCAGCCCGTGTCGCTGACGCTGTCGATGACCCCCTCGTGGGTGGTCTCATCCAGTGTCGCGTTGGGGAGCGAGCCGTTCGTGAGGGTGATCGAGTGCGCGACCATGCGCCCCCGTTCGTCGTACGAGCCCGCCGCGCTGACCTGCGATCCCAACGTCCGTTCACCGTTGACGCTGGTGGCGGCCGGCACAATGATCGGGACCGCGTCGACGATCCAGACGTCGCCGTCCCAGGCCAGCAGCTGCCCCTGACGCTGCCAGAACTCGGCCTGCCCGGCCGACTCCTCGCCGCAGGCAGCCAGCAGCGACGCCAGCACGACGGCTGCCGCGCAGACGCCGGCCAGCGAGCCGCGCATGGAGCGGAGTACAGTAAATACCATCAAGATGCCCGGCGCCTCGCTTCCGTCGCTCAATCGACGCGTCTGTTATCCACCGTGACACGACGCAGATGTCATGCCAGCGCGCAACACCTCGGATGCGCGCGTTCGTACGATCGACTGACGGTCAATCGGGGGAAGGCATGACCGCCGACCACGGCCCACGGTTGACATTTGTTCACCCGGTCGCGATGATCGAGGCGCCAGCACACGATCGATCGCCGGGAGCAGCGCCGCATGGCTTCATCCATCCACCCGCGTGGCAGGCCGTCGCGGGTCTTCATCTCCTACGAACGCGCCAACGCTCCGGTCGCGCGGGACGTGCGCGAGCATCTCGTCGCGCACGGGGTGGCAACCTGGATGGATCAGTTCGACATCCCGGTCGGCGCCTACTGGCCGGACGAGATCGACAAGGGGCTGGCGGGCTGTGACGTCGTGATCGGGGTGCTCACCCCGGCGGCAGTAGCCAGCCGCAACGTCAAGAACGAGTGGGACTGGGCCATCGCCCATGATCGGCTACTGGTGCTGTTGCAGACGCAGGCGTGCGACGTTCCCCACCGCTACATCTCGCTGAACTTCATCGACGCGACCCGCGACGGCCTACCGGCGGCCCTGGCGCGGCTGCTGGCGACGCTCGATGTCACCGAAGCTCCGCCAGCCGTCGCCACGTCGGAGGCGCCCGCGCCACGGCCTGCGCCGTCGCGACTGCCTGCCATGCCGCTGTCGCTGCGCGCGCCGTCCTCGATCGTTGGGCGCGAGCGGGAACGGGCCACGTTGCGCGAGACGCTCGACCGCGCGCTGGCGGGCTCCGGGTCCCTCGTGCTCGTCTCCGGCGAGGCGGGCATCGGCAAGACGACGCTGGCTGCCGACCTCGTGCGGGACGCTGAGGCTCGCGATGCGCTCGTCCTGACCGGCGGCTGTTACGACCTGACGACCACGCCACCGTATGGTCCGTGGTCCGAAGTCATTCGCAACTACCGGCCCGCTGGCGACCTGCCGCCCGTGCCGGCCTGGTTCGGCAACGCCGCCGAGCTGGAGCGCATCGGCAGTCAGGCGGCCCTGTTCGGAGCGACGCGGGACTTCTTCGGCGCCGTCGCCGCAGTCCGGCCGCTCGTCATCGTTCTGGAGGATCTGCACTGGTGCGATGGCCCGAGCCTGGCCGCGCTGCGTCATCTCGCGCATCGTCTTTCCGGTGATCCCGTGCTCATCGTCGCCACCTACCGCGACGACGAGCTGACGCGTCGTCACGAGCTGTTCCAGCTGCTGCCGCTGCTGGTGCGCGAGAGTGGCGCACGGCGCGTGCATCTCAACCGTCTCGAGCCAGCGAGCATCGATGTCTTCATCGATACCCGCTATACCCTTCCGCCCGCCGACCACGAGCGGCTGGCCGCCTACGTCGCGGAGCGATCCGATGGCAACCCCTTCTTCGCTGAGGAGCTGCTGTACGGGCTGGAAGAGGAGCAGGTCCTTCGCAGTGCAGACGACGGCTGGGAGCTGCGCGACCTGAGCCGGGCGCACGTTCCGTCGCTGCTACGCTCGGTGATCGAGGCGCGGTTGGGACGATTGGACGAGGACACGCGCCGGATGCTGGAGATCGCCGCTGTTATCGGGCAGAGCGCGCCGTACGACCTGTGGGCTGAGGCAGCGGAGGTCGATGAGCGCGGGCTGGGCAGGGCCGTCGAAGAGGGCGTTCGTTCACAGCTTATCGAGGAGCTTCAGGGCCGTAGCGGCATCCAGTTCCGGCACGCGCTGGTGCGGGAGACGCTGTATAGCGGCGTGATCGGGATTCACCTGCGTGGCTGGCATCGAGCCGTCGCCGAGTTGCTCGCCGAACAGCCCGGCGTCGATCCCGACCTCGTCGCCCATCACTTCGCCGAGGCGGGGGATTCGCGGCAGATCGAATGGCTGTTGCGCGCAGCCGATCGCGCCGAGCGCTCCTACGCATGGGCGGCCGCCGTCGAGCGCTACGAGCGCGCGGTGGGGCTGATGGAAGGCGACGACGCGCGAGCGCTGGAACGCGGTTGGGCGATGTTCGATATCAGTGAACTGCTGCGCTACGCCGACCCGCGGCGGGGCCTGCAATACGCGACCGAGGCGTGGCGCGCCGGACTTGCCCTTGGCGATCACTGGCTGGCCGCTCTAGCCCAATATCGTGCAGGCTTCCTCTTGCGGATGGATGGGGCGATTCACCAAGGCGACGCGATGATGTTCGACGGATGCTCGACAGTTGACGAAGGGATTCGTGCCTGCCATGCCGGGACCAGTGACGCTGGATGGACCCAATCGGAACATCGCATTGCGGATCTGGAGCTCACCACATATCTCCAAACCGCGCCGGACGCCGATTCCGCGCTACTCAACTCCAGATGGGGATCCTGCATCGGTGTCCTTGCCAGAGAAGGCAGGCTGACACAGGCGGAGGAGCTTGCCGTCCGAGCGTTGCCCGTCGCGAATTGGGGACTTGAGCACATGAGCCTGCGCGAGCGAAATCTCGGCTTTGTGGACCTCAAGCAGGCAGTGGCATTCATCCACGCCGCCAGAGGCAGGCCGAGCGAGTCACGAGACCATTTCAATGAGGCGATGACGCAATACGACAGGCGCGGGCACCACGCCATGGTCGTGAACTCGATTGACGCGCGCATCATGCAACTCGAGATTCCGATGCACGCAGATGAACCAGCCATGCGGGCATCCCTGCTCGAACAACAGGACGCAGGACGACGGCAAGCACACGGCGCTGTCGCGACCCATGCGTTTGTCCGCCCAGGAAAGGCCGCCGCGAATTTCATCAGCGGCCGATGGGACGGTGCGCGAACGCTGACCGAACATGGTCTGGCCGACGACGCGGTGTGGATTACGGCCCGTTCGAACTTTGTGCGACTACTGGCGCGGCTGGAACGCGAACAAGGCCTCGCTGACGAGGCGTGGCGGCAGATCAGCAAAATGCTCCCTAGCGGCCCCGACAGTGAACCAGGGGACATCGAGTATGAGGCGGCGAGTGACCTGCAACGGCTCGCTGTCCACCTCGCGCTTGACGCAGGTGACGCGAACACCGCGCGCGCTTGGCTGGAAGCGCACGACCGCTGGCTGGAGTGGAGCGGCATCGTGCCGGGCCGCGCCGAAGGGCAGCTCGGCTGGGCGCGCTACCTTCGCGAGACCGGCGACGGCACTGAAGCGCGCGCCTGCGCCGAACGGGCGCTTGCCTATGCCTCCGACCCACGCCAGTCGCTGGCGCTGGTCGCCGCCCACCGCTTCCTCGGCCAGCTTGACGTCGACGACGGCCACCTTTCGGAAGCCGGTACGCATCTCACGGCATCGCTGGAGCTTGCCGAACGCTGCGAGGCGCCATTCGAGCAGGCGCTGACGCTGCTGGTCATGGCCGAGGCAGCGGCGAAAGCCGGAAATGCCGACGAGGCGCGAGACCTGCTGCGGCGCGTGCGGGACATCTGCGAGCCGCTTGAGGCGAAGCCGACGCTGGAGCGCGCCGACGCCGTCGAGGCCATGCTGACATCCCGGCCAGCGCACTCGCACCCGGCCGGACTTACCGAGCGGGAGGTCGAGGTGCTACGGCTGGTGGCGCAGGGACTGACCGACGCCGAGGTCGCCGAGCGGCTGTTCATCAGCCCGCGCACGGTCGGGCAGCACCTGCGCTCGGTCTACAACAAGCTGAGGGTCAACAGCCGCACGGCAGCAGCCATCGCCGCCCGCGACCTTGGCCTCGTGTGACGGGGGATCGGGACGCGAAGGACGGCGCGCAGCTAAAGGCTCTCATCCCCTTCACACATCCACATGAAAGCCTTTACCCAGCGACGGCGCTAACGCCCCCGACCCCGAGCGTTGCGAACCTCTGCGTCCCGCGTCCCGCATCCCGCGTCCCGACCTACGCACGCCAGCCACCACCCACGAGCCACGTCTGCGTAGTCCTGCGCAGATCACCCGCGTCAACATCAACCGCGCCGATTGCGCAGTCCTCACGATGTGCGGGCGCCTCGATTTGACTACAGTAGTGACAGTTGATCGAGACGCAGTCAGCAGCCAGCAGGCACAGAGAGAAAGGACACCACGATGTTGCACGGATGGACCGAGTTCGACGCCGTTTCCATGGAGCGCCAGCTGTTCAACGCCACCCTCGAGGCCCGGGCCGGGCAGCCCGAGCCCGCCAACACCGCGCTGCGCCTGCGCGAGACGCTCGCCAGCACGCTGGTTGCCATCGCCGCCCGCATCGCGCCGGTCGCGACCGTCGAGCAGCCGCGCTACACGACGGCGGCGCATGCGTAGACACGCTTTCCCCAACAAATTTCCCTCACGCCACCGGGCGGCTCCCCACTGGAGCCACCCGGCTTGCCTTGCCTGTCACGCTCGCCTCTCAAACGTCGTCGGATCTTGCCCCGTGAACTACACTTGAGGACTACACGGGATGGCAATCACTGGTTTGCCGATCGCTGGCGCATGAGGTCGTATGGCAGGT
>DATKCN010000163.1:0-4486 GCA_035513175.1 Thermomicrobiales bacterium | reverse complement strand
TTCGGCGGGCGCGGCGGCTGCCTGAGCGGGCTTGGCAGCCTCGGCTGGAGCGGCGGGCGCGGAAGCTGCGACATCCTCGATCGGCTCGTCGGCAGTGCCGATGATGGCGATGGGGTCGCCGACGGGCACGGTCTGACCCTCGGTGATGAGCGTCTTACGCAGGATGCCGCCCTCAAAGGCTTCGATCTCGATGTTGACCTTGTCGGTCTCGATCTCGGCGATGGCCTCGCCACGCTCGACGGCGTCGCCCTCGTGCTTGATCCAACGCAGCAGCGTCCCCTCGTCCATGTCGTAGCCCATCTGGGGCATCACGACCGTTTTTGCCATGTCAATCCTCCAGTGCTGAGTGCTGAGTGCTAAGTTCTGAGTCTGGCGCCAGTGTTCGACGCGGCTGCTCCAGCCATCGTCTTGAGCACTCAACACTCAGCACTCAGCACTCGCTCGCTAGGCGAGCGTTTGCTTTACCGCCGCGATGACTTCGTCCTTGCCGGGAATGATCAGCCGCTCCAGGTTGCGGGCATAGGGCATCGGGACCTCAAGGCTGCCGACGCGGCCGATAGGGGCGTCCAGAAAGTCGAACGCTTCCTCCTGCACGGCGGCGGCGATCTCGGCGCCGAGGCCCATGGTGCGCCACGATTCCTCGACGACCACCAGCCGGTTGGTCTTCTTCACCGACTCCGCCACGGTCGCGATGTCGAGCGGGCGCAGGACGCGCATGTCGATGACCTCGCAATTGATGCCCTGCTCGGCCAGCTCCTCGGCGGCGCCCATCGAGAGGATCGCGCCACGCGACCAGGAGGCGATGGTGACGTCGGTCCCGTCGCGGCGCACCTCGGCGCCCTCCAGAGGCAGGGTGTAGTCGCCCTCGGGGATGACGCCCCGGTTGCGATAGATCAGGGAGTGCTCGATGAACAGCACCGGGTCGCTGCCGCGAATGGCGGACTTGAGAAAGCCTTTGGCGTCTTTCGGAGTGCTGGGCATGACGACACGCAGGCCGGGCACGTGGGCGAACCAGCCCTCGAAGGTCTGCGAGTGCGTTGCGCCCAATTGCCCCCAGCCGGAGGCGGTGCGGATGACGACCGGCGCGCTGAACTGCCCGCCGAACATGTAGTGGATCTTGGCGGCGTGGTTCACGATCTGGTCGATGGCGAGCAGCGAGAAGTTGATCGTCATCAGCTCGACGACGGGGCGCAGGCCGCCCATGGCCGCGCCGACGGCGGCGCCGACGATGCCCAGCTCGGCGATGGGGGCGTCGATGACGCGCTTGCGGCCGTACTGCTCCTGGAACCCACGGGTGACGACGTACGAGCCGCCGTAGGCGCCGATGTCCTCACCGATCAGGAAGACGTTTTCGTCGCGCTCCATCTCCTCGACGATCGCCTCACGCAGGGCGTCGCGATAGGTGATCTCGCGGTCGCCGGATGTCTGTCCCCGCGCGGCGGCCTCCTCGGCTTCGCGCTGTGCTTCCTTCAGATCTTCTAACGTGCTGGCCATGTGTGCTCCTGTCGTCGCAGGGAATAGGGAGAAGGGAGTAGGGAGTAGTGTTCTTCAATGCGTCGAATCAACGCCGTTGGTCACCGCCTCGCGCAACCCTCCCCAAAGCCACTATTCCCTACTCACCATAGACGTGGTCGTGGATGGTCGAGGGGTCGGGGAACGAGCTTTCGTCGGCGAACTGGATAGCGCGCTCGATCTCGTCCTCCACGGCCTGATCGATCTCGTCAAGCTGCGCCTGCTCGGCCTTGTTGTGCTCCAGCAGCTGGTCGCGGAACAGGATGAGGGGGTCGTCGCCGCGCCTGGCCTCGACCTCTTCCTTGTCACGGTACGTTTCCGGGTCGGCCATCGAGTGGCCCCGGAAGCGATAGGTCATCGCTTCAATAAAGTAGGGGCCCTTGCCGGACTTGCAGTGCTCGACGGCGCGCCTGGCCGCCTCGTACATGGCGAGGACGTCCTGCCCGTCGACGATCTCGGCCGGGATGTCGTAGGCCCTGGCCTTGGTCGACATCTGCTGCACGGCGGAGACGTACTCCCAGGCGGTGCCCATGGCGTAGAGGTTGTTCTCGCACAGGAAGATGACCGGGACCTTCCAGACGGCGGCCATGTTGAGGGCCTCGTGGAAGGCGCCGGCGTTGGTGGAGCCATCGCCGAAGATGCACATGGCGACGGCGTCCTGCTCCTGATACTGGAGCGCGAGCCCGAGGCCGGTGGCGATGGGGATGTGCCCGGCGACTATGGCGTAGCCGCCCCAGAACTGGCGCTCGATGTGGGTGAGGTGCATCGAGCCGCCGCGCCCCTTGGTGGTGCCGGTCTCCTTGCCGAACAGCTCGGCCATGACGGCCCCGGCGTCGGCGCCGATGGCCAGCGCGTAGCCGTGGTCGCGGTAGTGAGTGACGAGGTGATCGTTGGGACCGAGGGCGTGGATGGCGCCGACGGCGACCGCTTCCTCTCCAATATAGAGGTGCAGGAAGCCACCGATCTTGCCGTAGGCGTACTGCTCGGCTGAGCGTTCCTCGAAGCGCCTGATGAGGCACATCTGGCGGTACAGCTCGAGGAGCTCGTCCTGCTCCAGGGTGTCAAGCAATCGTACGGCAGGCTCGGCCTTTGCCATTGGGCCCCTTCTTCCGGATAACGCGGGAACTCGGTATGGCTCGATCTCGATGACACGTGTGTCGCGCGACTGCCACGACCGCGCCGGACTCGCTCAATCCCGTGGCAATCCAGCGGCCACCATGCGGGCGATGTCATCATCGCCACTCACGGCGCTCAAGTCCCGATTGTACGCCACACGGCCAAAAGCGGTCTATGGCCTGCCCGAATTGGCGGGCTTCAGGATCATCCATCGTTCTCGGGGATGTCGAAGGGAGTGCCCGCTCACGACGGGATGAGCGCGTTGATGCGATCGAGCGTGGGGCGCGCGTCGAGCCGCTCGCAGATCTCGCGCGCTTCGGCGATCAGCGGGGCAGGGTCATCATCGGTGGCGATGGCCAGCTCAGCCTGAGCGACGAGCGTCAGGGCGCGCTCGAATGGGGCGGCGCAGGAGTCGGCGAGGGAGAGCGCCTGTTGGAGATGATCCGCAGCTTCGGCGTGGCGGCCGCTAGCTGTCAGCAGCTCGCCGAGCATGCGGCGGGCGGCGATGATGACGAGCGGCTGGGCGGGATCGAGGGCCAGCTCCAGCGCGCGCTGGGCGTGGGCGAGCGCCCGCTCCGGGCGACCGGCTACACGTTCGTAGCGCGCCAGTAGCAGCTCGTGGTGTGGGCGATAGACGGTTGCGCCGCTCTGGTCGAGCCAGCGCTCGTGGGCGCCAATCCACTCGGATGCCAGCGGCAGATTGGCGGCGTCGAGCGCCAGTTCGACAGCAACCTGCTGTAGTTGGACACCAGCCCATAGCTGGAGCTGTCCCAGCTTCGATGCCGACTCATCGGGAAGCACGAGGCGAATCATGTCCCAAGCGTTGCCATCTCTTCCCTGACTGCGCGCCACGATGCACGCATCAGCGAGAGCCACGTAAGAAAGCCCCGAAAAATGGAGCATCATACGATCGCCGATGGCACGAACGTTCGACCATGCGCCCTCAAGGCACTGGACCGGGACACGTCCAAAGTCGATCCAGTCGTCGGCTGAGAGCGAACCACGCGATTGCGCCGACGACTTCTCGATGACGCCTATCAGGCGATGACGCAGTTCGACATCCGTCGTGCGCAACGGAAGCGCGACGTTCCTCAATTGGTTAATCGCGGCTGCCGCGATCTGGGAGTAGTGATGCTCGCTAGCATGGAGATCCTTCGCGACTGAAAATGCTTCGTCCGCATCATCCGCCTGACCGGTATACGCATAGGCCAACCCAAGACTCTTCCAGGCGTTCGCGAGTGGACTCGGCAGCACGGGATTGTCTGGCACAGGCACGGCGGCAGACTCCGCAATCGCTGCCTCCCCTACGGCCCGAGCGTCCGCGAGATGTCCAAGCATCGCCAGCCACAGAGCATACATGCCTCGACGCGGGTTCCAGGATGTCTCGTTGCCGCCGGTTGCGCGAGCCAGTGCCGCGAGAGCGCCCGGGTCGATCATTTTGCTCCGAGCGTTCCGCAAACTTTCCAGATCGCCGGGACCTAGCCGGTCGATCAGATCGACACCCTCGGCCAGCAGCGGCAGGCCCCTGAGCGTTTCTCCACCGAGGCAGGAGACAAGCCCGGCGTCAGCGATAGCGAAGGCCCGCAGCACGGGGTCGCCCGTCTGTTCGGCTGCCTGACGAGCTTCAGTCAGGTACTGAACGCCGCGGCCGGGGTCGAAATAGCGCAACAATAGGCCGATGCGATGCAGGATCCAGCCACGTTCGTGCGCCTCTGTAGTCAGTTCCAGCGCGGCTTCGTAGCGCTGGGAGGCGATGACGTAGGAATAGGCGGCAATAGCGCGCTCTCCGGCCTTCGCGAGCCACTCCACGGCGCGGGAATCACCAGCCTGGCGCAGGTGGTGGGCGACGGCGTCGGGG
>DATKCN010000162.1:0-15956 GCA_035513175.1 Thermomicrobiales bacterium | reverse complement strand
GTGCCGACCGTGAATTCTCGCAGCCCCGCCCCTGACTCGATGTGCACGCGCGCCTGTATGGCAATTCCCTGGCGCATCAATGGCGCGACGAACGCGCGAGGAGTGTCCGGGTTCAGCGTATGGCCGTCGCGTTCAAGCGTCGTCCACTCGGTCCAATCGCCGCCTCTTCCCTGCGTTCGCAGCTCGAACCGCAGACCTGGGAACTCCGGAGACATCGCCAGCCACGAAAGATCGACGGCGTCGAACCGCGTGTCAGGTCGTAACGGGGGCGTCGTGAACTCGCCCGCCGCGGGCAAGCCGCTGCCGAAAGTCCATTCGCTTCGAATGGCCTCCGCCGCCAGGCCCGGCATTGGCCAGCGCGTGACGTCCAGCAGCATCACCGCGGCGGCCGCTCCACCGAGCTTCAGCAGCGTGCGCCGCGAGTATCTTCGTGGGGTCATTCGAGGGTTATCCACCCAGATTGTTCGCCTCATTGCGCATCCCGCTGGACGCCGCGCGTTCGCAAGGTCCCGAGATTGAAACCTATCACTCAGTGTACGTACTGACAACGACGCGGATAACCCATTGGTCACGGATGGGATGTACTATATATGGCTACGTTGATGGCGCCGGTCGGGAGATACTGTTCCGTGAACGCAGATGCCGAATCGCGCCGCGTTGAAGAACACGAAACTCGGGGCTGGCTCGGCTGGCCCACGGCACACATTGCCATCTGGATCGTAGGCCTTACGACGTTCCTGCTGCTCCCCTGGTCGATCGAAGGCAAGGCGCTGGCAGTCCTGCACGGCCTGTGCGCCCAACAGCCCGATCACAGCTTCTACTTTGGAGACGCCCGGCTCCCGTTTGACGCCCGTATGACGGGCATCTACGGCGGCTTTCTGACATCAGCCGCATTGCTGCTCATTCGCGGGCGTTGGCGCGCCGGAGGGTTGCCGCCGCTTCGCATTGGTGTGACTCTGGTCGCATTCATCTGCCTGATGGGCGTCGACGGCCTCAATTCCACCCTGCGTGACTTCGGAGCCTGGAGCCTGTACGAACCGCGCAACGCCCTGCGACTGGCGTCCGGGCTTCTCACCGGCGCGGCGTTGTGTGCCTTCGTCTGGTTGCTGGTGGCGCAGACCGGTTTCGCGGCCCGCGCTCGCTCACGTCAACCTTCCATCGCAAACGTTCCAGAGCTGCTGACGCTGCTCCTCGCCCTTGGGCTGTTCGCCGCCGTCGTGGGCGCCGGCTGGTCCCCGATTAGAATTCCACTGACGCTGCTGCTGATGGCAGCCGCATTCCTGATCATTACCGGCTTATCGCTGGCGTTCGTCTTGCTGCTCTCGCGCTCAGAAAGCCGCGCGCAGTCGACGAGCGACCTTGCCAGACCGGCAACGGCGGCGCTCGTGATCGCGCTGCTTATCGTCGGCGCCATGTCCGGCGCGCGGTTTGCGTTGGAAGCATGGCTCGGCGTCCCCGCCGCAGTGGGAGGCATCTGATGAACACCCGCGAGGTGGAAGGCGGCAGCGACGGCTGGCCCGCGACCCCGGCAGATCTCGCATACCACCTCGACGCGGTCATCGAACTCTTTCGGCGTGTCCAGGACAACGAGCGCATCGATCTGCTCGAGGGCTTGCTCGCGTGCGTCGATTGGCGCGAAATGTTCGGCGGTGAAGGCACGGGCTTCCTCACGTCGCAGCAGCTCGAGCAGTTGCGGGACTACTATCGCGCCAAGTTTGCTGACCTCGAGCGTTTCTACCTCGCCGAGCAGCTAAGCACCGAACTGATGACGGCCATGATGGCCAGCGGCGATCACGAATTCTCGGACGACCTCAAGCGACTAGGGCGCGATCATCCCGCACTGTGGCATGAGATTCGCACGTTTTTCAGCCGCAAAGAGTTCGCGACGTCGCTGCTGGTGATGGCTGACGAGCGCCCGAGTCGTGACCGTTCCCGGTGATTGGCGACCGTCTCCGTTCTCCCCTGCGCTGGCTGTCAGCCGTGATGGGATCGCTCATGACGCTGGCGCTGGCCGGCATCGTTGAGGTCCCTGCGCTCGTGCTTGCTATCCCGCTCATCGCGTGCCTGTTCATGCTCGCGCCTCCATTGGGCGTCTTCCGGCACGCCGAGGCCCCCGTGGCGCACGCGAGCCTGCGGCTCGAGGCTCGCGAAGTTGACGAAACCCAACCGACACATCTCACCCAGACTCGCTTCCGTCTCGCGGTCGTCAACGATAGTCCGGCGGGCGCGGCGGATTTTCGCATCCGGCTCCTGATTCCCCACGGCATCGCGCCGCCTGATGCGCGCGTCCGTCCGCTGGGCTCATTGCACGTCGGGGCGTTCGGCGTTCACTGGAATATGGACTCGCTGCTGGACGTCACCGCGATCACGTTCCGCTCCGCTCCGCGCGACAGCGAGGACACGATCACCTGTCCCGCAGGCAGTCGTCTGGAATTAGCCGACCTGATTCTGCCGTCTCAGGCGCGACCGTTCGACCTGGTCCTCGACTATCAGGTCAGTGGCGGCAATGTGAAAGCAGTGCTCGCGGGCGTGCGCGTGAGCTCGAACGCCTGAGTTAATCGAAAGAGGAGCGCGTCTCCGCGCTCCTCCCAATAGTCCGTGGTCACGCCCACCGGGACCTATCGTCCCGTGGCCTCCTTGCGGCGACGCTTGTGCTCGGCCTTGCGGATCTTGGCGCGACGCTGCTCGCTCTTGCTGACGAACCGTCGCTTGCTCCGGTATTCCCGCAGCTTGCCCGACTTCTGCATCTCCTTCGTGAACCTGCGCAACAGGCCATCGAAGCTCTCGCTCTCGCGAAGTTCTACCTTCATGCTCGTACCACCCCCCTTCGCGTGAGATTCAGTGTGGAATTCATGTTCAAGCTACGCAGGCCGCTTCACGTTACGGCATGGTTGTACGCGCGGTCTTACGTGCGTCCGCTCATTCTACCGCATCGGTTCGCCGCTCGCGTGCTCGAAGCGCGCGGCGAGCGTTGGATATACTCCACCGGTTGCGCCTCCGTGAAAGGACCTGCCGCTCCCGTGTCGAGTCAACCCGGCGTGCTGTACTGCGGTTCGTGCGGAGCGCTGAACCCGCGCACAAATCACTTCTGCTCAGCGTGCGGACACCAGCTCGTCGACGCGTTCCACGCGTCGGAGGGGCTGCGAGTGTACGCGACCCCCGATCCCGGCGCCTCCCTCGTCGAGATCGTCGATGCCGGCACGCCGCTGGTCGTGCTTCCCACGGAGGAGGTTCTCCCCGCCGACTTCGCCAAGGTCAATCTCGAAGATGGGCGCGTCGGCTACGTCAGGCTCCGCGAGGTCGAAACAGGCGCGGGGGCAGCCGCAGATGTCACCCCTCGCACTCCTGTCGGCTGCGTCTCGTCCACGTCGGTCGTCGCCATCCTGGCGCTGCTCATGCTCATCGGCGCGCTGGTGCTCGTGACGGCGTTCAGATCTCCAGACCCGAACGCCGACTTCATCGCCGTCCTGGCCTGCGTTACCGTCGTGCCGTTCCTCGTCTTTGTCATCGGCTTCTACCTGTATGTTCGCAAGCGCGAAGACGAGATCAGGGACGCGATCGCGGATGAGCCATCGATGTCCGAACCCTCCCAGACCGAGCAATCGAAGCCATAGGAGCCTGAGTTGCACCTGGCGTCGGATGTCAACGCCGTCGTTGAGGGCTTACGCCCATACCTCATACATGGGGAGCGTTACGTCGTTGTCTACTACAGCCAGCCTGACGATCGCGAGACGGTCCACCAGGCGCAACTCAGCGCCGACGCACTGCCCGCGGGGCTTCGCGTCGGAGATCGGATCGTCGTTCACGCGGTAATGGGGGTCGTTGCAGGAGTAACACGGCTCGGCGACGACTGATAGGGGTTCACATTGGGCGTGGCAGGATGCATAGTGCGCGATTCCCGGTGTGAATCCGCGGTTCGGGCGACGCGTCATACCGTGCACGGTCAGTGGTGCTGACCGCTGATCCAGGCGCCGGCCAGGGCGCCGGCGACCGCTCGTGCCGGGGCGAGCGCCAGCCGTCGGACACATGACAGAAAGACGGAATTCTTTCACCGTCACACGTGCATGTGTCGTCCTTTACCGATCCGTCGTCGATGTGACGATCGGGGTGGCCACCCGCCGTGGCCCTGCGGACCCTGTTACCATGCAACTGTCAAGGTGTAAGCGTATGAGAAATGCGACGCCATCCGGGCGGCCACGCGCATCCATCGCCGCGTTCCGCGTGTTTGCTACCGGAGATGTGTGCGTGGGATAACGCGCAGCAGGCTCGTGAGACACTCTTCGAGACTCGAGCGATCCTCGGCAGAAAGACGCGCGATCGCGATGATCGCTCGGTCATCGGTCGAGCTCATTGCCTGTTCCACCAGCTCTCGACCGGCTTCCGTCAGATTGTTCAGCACCACGCGCCGATCGCGCGCATCGTTCATGCGGTATGTGACCCGCTGGCGCACAAGCCGATCCAGAATCCCGGTCACCGTCGGTGTTGACACCTGGAGCTGGCGAGCGAGATCGGAAACCCTCGTCGGTCCGTTATGAAACAGGATGGTCATCACGCGCAACTGCTGCATCGTGACCTGCGCGTCCGACCATGCCTCGGAGATCTCCTGTGCTGACGGCTGCAACCGCAGAACGGTTTCGCGCAACAGCTCCGCCACCGACTCAATTGCCGCCGACGGCGTCGCATGATTCCCGTTCGGTTCCGGGTTGTAAAATACTGATTCAATGGCCATCCGCCGAAACCTTCCAGGTTGCTCCGCCGCGTGTTCGCACCTAGCGACCGATACACGTAGTCTAGACAGGGGCGCCTACCCATGACATCGGCCATAGGTCCCGACTGACATCAGGCGTCAGGCTCGATCTTTCGGGGTTGCTTGGAACTAACGGATCGGTCTGGTACGGTTACCCGTTGGCTGGTCCGCTATCTTGGCGCCGCTTTTGGCTTGCGCGCCGGCGCGGTATCCAGAATCCATCCAGGAAGGCCGAGAAGCACATGGCTCAACGACATTCCCTTGACGCGCACCCGCGAACCATACTGGGCAAGGAAACGAAGAAGCTCCGCAGGCAGGGAATCGTTCCCGGCGTCATTTATGGACCGGTCATCAGCGATCCGATCTCCGTCAGTGTCGACATGAAGGAGTTGGGACGCATGTATTATGCGTTCGGATCCAACCTGCTGATCGATCTCAGCCTGGACTCATCCCACTACACCGTTTACATGCGCAGCGTGACGATAGATCGACTCAAGCGCCAGCCGTTGCACGCCGAGTTTTACGCCCCGAACATGTTCGCGGCGATCACCGCCAGCATTCCGGTGCATCTGATCGGGGAGCCTGATAGCGTGACTGGTGTCGTCACGCCGGTTCGTGAAACGATCGATGTCCGCGGCCTTCCTGACGCGCTTCCCCCGTCACTCGAAGTCGACATATCTGGACTCGCCGAGTACGACGATGCAATCTACCTGCGCGAGATGACCATTCCTGAGGGCGTCGAACTGCTGACTGACGCGGACGAGATGCTCGTGAAGCTGGCCGCTCCTGCCCGCATTTCCGTTGATGACCAGGCGATCGAGGACGAAGCCGCCGCCGCGGCTGAAATTGCCGCCGAAGCACAAACCGCGGATGAACCGGAGGACGATGCCGAAAGCGAGAGCTAACGCGTTTCTACCCGCGCTTGTCGCGGCGAAACAACGCTCCGAGGTCTGGCCGGGTTCGCTGCCTGAGAGGAGTGGCCCCGGCCAGCGTCTTGTTCTTCTCGTCAATCGCCTGTTCGAGGAGGCGCGCGTACTCAGCGGTCTCCGAGTACATCCGTTCGAGCCCCGCGACGTACTCCGCTGACACATCGCGGCCCGCCCGTGTTCCGAGCTTCCAGGGAGCGCGGCAGTACGCGAGTAGCGGCGCGCTGACGGCCTCCCACGTATAGCGGCCACGCATCGATGCCAGATTTGTTCGCATTGCCCGCGCCCGGTCTCGGTCGAACACATGGCGAATGCCCTCGACGACCGCGTCTATGTCGCCTGGAGGCGCCGTTTCGCCGATGCCCTCGTGCTCCACGACATCCGCGAGCACGTCGCCACACGTCACGAGCGACGGCAGTCCACACCATATGTTGTCGAGCATTCTCGTGCGGAACGCATAGCGGGCTTCCGCGGTGTCCAGGTGTAGAGAAATCGACGCGTCAGCTTCCAGCAGCCAATTCTGTCGCTCTTCATAGTCCACCCAGTCGTTGAAGAACACGTGCCGATCCAGCAATCCCAGCTCAGCAGCCAGTGATCGCGCCGTCTCAACGACACTCATCGCCGCGACCTGCGCGCCGGGACTCCGCATCCCCATGAACACGAGCCGCAGGTTCGGCAGCTCCACTGTCAACCGACCCACGGCGCGGATCGCGCTCAACGGGTCGAGCCAGTTCCAGATGCCGCCGTTCCACAGCAGCACACGATCGTCTGGACCAATTCCATCGAACGTTGCGCGCGGTCCGGGTCCTGTCTTGCGCGGCAGATCATCCGGCAACCCGAAGCCGACGATATCGATCAGCGTTCGCAGTTGCGGATCGGCGACGGCGTGGTCCAGCTCCAGTCGTCCCGCCGCCGCCAGCGCTCCAAGCCAGAAATCCCGCTGGCGCTCCGACGCGCAGATGAAGTAATCGCCCAGCGACAGCAGCCGGTTCAGGATCGCCACGTCGTCCCTGCGGTCCAGCTCTCCGCGCTTGGGATCGACCCGCGAATACTCCAGCTTTTCCAGAATCCACGGCGCGTACAGATCGACGACGACATGCCGCGATGCGAGGACCTCCGCGTCCGTGTGCATGTATGGCAGGTGCTGGGCAACGATCACGTCGTGCGCTGCCACGAGCGCCGCCAGCCGATGCCCGCGTTCGTCGGCGGTCGAGCCAGGCGACCCATAGGGTGTGATCACGACGCCCATGGGTGGCGCGAGCGTCGTTTCACTGGGAGTCGCCAACGTCACCCGCTGCTGCGCGCCGATGGCGCGGGCCAGGTTCCAGTAGCGTATGCCCGAGCCTGCCATGCGCGCGCCGATGGTATCGGAGGCGATGACCAGCACGCGGGGCAACTCTGCGCTCACCGGCACGACCTTTCGTCGGCTGCGATAATCGAGACAAGGAGGTCGTCACACCGTGGATCAACCCGGCTGGACCGCGATCATCATCAACTATAACGGCGCGAGCTACCTCGGACCGTGTCTCAGCGCACTTGAGTCGGTCGACGTGCCGCCGGCTGCCGTAATCGTTGTCGATAACGCGTCCACCGATGACTCGCTGGCTGAGTTGATCGCGTATCCGCGGGTCGAGTTGCTGGCGCAGCCCCGCAACCTCGGATTCGCCGGTGGCGCGAACGCCGGTCTGCGCGCGACGACCACCGACGTCGCGCTGCTGCTCAACCCGGATGTCGAGGTCGCTCCCGACTTCGGATTCGAGCTGCTGGCCGTATTCGCGCGCTATCCGAGACTCGGCGCCGCCGGCGCTCTACTCACCTATCCGGGATCTGCGCGCATCCAGCACGCGGGAGGGATCATCGAACGACCACTGATGACCACGCGCCACCGCGGCTATGGCGACACGACCGTCGGCGCCTATCAGGTCGCCGCCGATGTCGACTTCGTCACAGGCGGAGCCATGGCGTTACGAACCGAGTCCGTTCGCGCCGTCGGTGGCTTCGATGAGTTGCTGGCCCCTGTCTACTACGAGGACGTCGATCTGTGCGTCCGCATGCGCGACGCGGGCTGGCGGGTAATGTTCACCCCTTCGTTGCGGGGCGAACATCATGAAGGCGTGACGCTGAAGCGTGAGGCTTCCTACTACCGCCACCTGCATCGCAACCGCCTCCGCTTCGCGCTCAAGCACATGAGTCACGCCGAATGGGCGGACGGGTTCGTCCCAGCAGAGCTGGCGCGCCTGCGCTATGAGCTGGCGTCGACGCACGACGCCTCCGAGAGCGAAACGTCCGGCGCCGGCGCCATCGAGGCCGTTCTGAGGGGTCTCGACGGTCCGGACGCCTGGAACGCGAGCTTGGCGTTGCCCGGCTGGCCGGTTTCCATCGCCGACATCGACGTGGCACGCACGTTGATCGACGTCACGGGGAGCCGCCCGCGCTCACGTCTTCCGCTCGTTGGCTGGTTGCGAAACAAGGTCAAGGGCATCGGTCCCCGCTGGTACGTCGATCCGGCGTTCGAGAAGCAACACGCGTTCAACGCCGCCGTCGTGCGCGCGCTCGACGCCCACGAGCGCCGGCACCGCGAGCAGACCGCGGCGTTGTTGCTCCTGGCGCTCGATGCGCTCGGTCGGCTCAGGACTGCTCCTGAGTTGGAAACAGGCGAGCGGCAGCGCGCGTCAGCACCGGAATCATGACATCGCCTTCGAGATACACCTTCCTGCCCCAGACGCCGCCCGGAATGAATGGCACGAGGAACAGGAATGGCAACAGACACACGGTCAACGGCGACCACCGCAGCAGCGCGATGGCCGCGACGCAGAACCCAACAAGCAGCAACAGGAATGGAACCGACCAGAGGAGCGCCTGGGCCGCGTGGCGTCTGAGCATCAGGTCGGTCTTCGTCGTCGATGTCAGCACAACCACCGGCACGACCGGCGTCAGCAGGTAGCCGATGGCAGCCACCAGATGGCGCTGATCGGTTTCTCGATCAGCCAATCCGATGCCGATCGAACGCCTCGCTGAACAAGATGCCGTCCCGCAGCTCGCGGCGCATGTCCGTCTCCGCCGACGCCAGAGACTCGACCTGATCGAGAACCTCGACAGCGAGCTCCGACGGCACGATGACCACGCCGTCCGCATCTCCCAGCACAAAGTCACCCGGCCTGACGACGACTCCGCCAATTGTCACTGGATGGTCGAAGCCACTGATCCGCCAGCGCCGGATTGATGACGCGGGCGATCGGTAACGCGCGAAGACCGGGAATCCCAGTTCGAGCACGAGCGTTACGTCACGCGTCGCGCCATCAAGCACGACGCCCGTGCAGCCCCTGCCCATCGCGGCGGTGCTCATCAGCTCGCCCCAGTGAGCCGCTGACGTGTCCCCACTGGTGTCAACCACTGCCACGCTGTGGGGCGTCAGGCTGTCCAGGAATGCTTTGCGCGCATCCCAGTCGTCCGGCTCCAGCTCAGTAGCCGCCGCGCCTTTGCACGTGAAGGCCGGACCGGCCACGCGCGAGTCGAGCGTCAGCCCCTGGATCGCCCCATCGACAATCTGCCTGGTCAATCCGCGCTTGTCCAGGATGTCCGCCACCGCCCCGGTGTACACCTTCGCGTAGCGAGCGCACAGGTCCCCTAGCTCGTGTTCGTTCATTCTTCACCCTCTCCGGCCATGTTTCAGTTGTCAGTGACCGCCAGTCTCGGTGTCCGTTTCCTGACGATCAACACGAGCTCCCGTCGGCAACCGCAACCGGGCCATCGTGTACGCGTCTACGAAGGAGCCCTGGCGTACCGCATAAGCCTGGTGCAACCCCTCGATCTCAAACCCGAACTTCTCGTACAGCCGAATCGCGGGAGCGTTGTCCGTATACACGTCCAGCTCGACACGATACAGCGCATGCCAGTTGTCGGCCAGGTCTAGCAGCGCCGCCAGCAGCGTGGAGCCGACTCCCTTGCTCCGGAACGCTTCAAGCACCGCCATGCCGATCGATCCAACATGCCTGCGGCGCCTCTGGTGCAGCTCGAGCCCAGCATCGCCGACAACGTGTCCGTCGACCTCAGCGACCAGACGCCTGATGTTCGGATCAGGAGCGAATCGCGCCGCGATGTCTTCCCGACTCTGATACGGAACCTGCAACGTCATCGCGGCAACCGATGGATCGCTGTATAGGCGCTGTATGCTCTCGACATCTGTCAATTCGAATGCCCGAACGCGGACCACGAACTCACGCTCCACCGGTTGATCCTCCCGACGAGGCTCGCGCGACCACCACGCTTGCGGCCCCCACGCCAAGAAACAGCGCCGCGAAGACCAGTTGGCGCAGCGCGTCACCGAACCTCGATCCGCTGAACGTAATCGCCGCGAAGAACAGCCCGACCAGGCCAAAGCTGAGCAGCGCCACGCCCACCGCGATAAACGGCCCCGCCGCGATCACGCCGAACACGTCTGGACGCGGGTCTGCTCCTCCCGCCCGCGCCGCCACCCCATGCGCGGCGCCATAGCGATACCAGACGACCGCTCCAACCATGACCGCGATCAACGCGGCGATGAAGCCGGTGAACGCGATCGGAACCGGAACATACCGATCGATGAGCCGTGTCACGATCGTGACCACGGCCACCCAGAGCACCGCGGCGATCAGCCCCGCTGTGTTAATTACCGCCAGCCGCGCGCCGTCGACGATCGGCCCGCCGCGGGGTCGTAACCAGCGCGCGAGTGTGACACGCGCCGATTCCGGTCCTCCCGAGAACTGCTGATTCACGTCCCTCGTCCACCGTCAGTGCGTCCGGCTTGGCCGCCGGGGGCCTTGTTCGCCAGCCACGATTGAGTCCGTTGCTATACTATCGTGTGTCGTTCTCCGGCTGCGCCCACGCCGGTTCATCCCGTTTCGACAGAGAGAGGTGTTGGCATGCCTTCGGCCCGTAACAGCCTGATTCTCGGCGTCGCGCTGCTGGTGCTCGGCGCCGTCCTGTTCATGATCTACCGCTCCACCACCGATGATGGCGAGCTCGACGACGAGTGGTTCGACTTCGAGCATCCGTCATAGCTCCGCTTGCTCACCCTCAGTAGATGGCCTGGCGCCTCGCGAGCAACCCCCCGCGCAGAGTCTCAAGCTCGCCGAGAGCGTCAGCCAACGGGACGATGCGGGCAGCATCCTGATCGTCCCGGCGCAGCTTCAGTTCGACGCCACCCGCCTTCAGTGACCGCGCGCTGATCGTCGCGCGGATCGGTATGCCGATCAGGTCGGCGTCGGCGAATTTCACCCCTGCCGATTCGTCACGGTCATCGTAGAGCACCTCGAAACCCGCGTCGGTCCATTGCTCGTAAGCTCCCTTCGCCGCCTCGCGCACCTCGTCTGCCTCGCCCAGCGACACGAGATGCACGACGAACGGCCCGACCGTCACCGGCCAGCACAAGCCTCGCTCGTCGTGGTGGTGCTCCGCGATGGCGGCCAGAGCGCGTGACACGCCGAAGCCGTACGATCCCATCAGGATCGGATGCTCGACTCCGCCGTCGTCCAGGTAGCGCGCGTTCAACGGTCCCGAGTATTTCGTCCCCAACTTGAAGATGTTCGCTACCTCGATCCCGCGTGTCTCCTCCAGCGGCAGACCACACAGCGGGCACGGCGCCCCGGCCTCGACCATCGCGATGTCGGCCACGATGTCCGGCGCGAAGTCGCGTCCGAGGTTCACGTTGCGCAGGTGAATACCCTCCCGATTCGCGCCCGCGACCAGGTTCGGAGCGCGCGCCGACAGGTCAGCTACGACAAGCGCGTCGTGAACGTTAATGGGGGACGCATAGCCCGGCGCCGCGCCCGATGCGCGAATCAGCGCCTCATCCGCCGGCGCCAGGCGCTTCGCGCCGAGCAGGGTCATCAGCTTGTGCTCGTTGACCTTAATATCCCCCCGGATCGCGACGAACACCAGCCGGCCGTCCACGTCGTAGAACACGGCCTTCAGCGTCCGATCGGTTCCGACACCCAGATAGGTCGCGACGGCTTCAATTGTCGGCGACTCCGGGGTTGCAACCTCCTCGATCGGCGCGGGACGCTCGACCGCAAGATCGAGCGTCGTCGTTGCGACCTCCCGATTCGCCGCGTAATCGGCGTTCGGGCACAATAGCAGCACGTCCTCCCCGGCCGCCGCCAGCAGCATGTACTCATGCGATCCGCTGCCGCCCATGATTCCGGCCGCCGCTTCGACCACCATGACCGGCAGGTCGCACCGTTCAAATGCCTGCTTGTAGGCCCCATTGCACTCATCGTAAAAGCGATCCAGGTCGGCCTCGTCCGCGTGGAACGAGTAGGCGTCCTTCATCAGGAACTCGCGCCCGCGGATCAACCCCGCCCTCGGCCGCGGCTCGTCGCGGAACTTGGTCTGAATCTGAAAGAAGGTCACCGGCAGCTGGCGATACGAGCGCACCTCGCGGCGTACCAGGTCGGTCGCGACCTCTTCGTGCGTCATCGCCAGAACCATATCCCGTCCGGAGCGGTCCTTGAACCGTGCGAGCTCGCCGCCGATCTCACTCAATCTGCCCGATTCCTGCCACAAGTCGGCGGGCTGCACTACCGGCATCGATAGCTCGTAGCAGCCGATGTGCTCCATTTCCTCACGTATGATCTGCTCGATCTTGCGAATCGAGCGCCACGCCAGCGGCAGATACGAGTGGATGCCGGCTCCGAGCTGGCGGGTAAATCCTGCCCGCGCAAGCAGCGCTGCGCTGGTCGTTTCCGTGCCCGCTGGCGCGTCACGCAGCGTCTTTCCGAATAGCTGGCTATAGCGCATCAACCACCACTTTCATCCGAGAATTGGACTCTACCGTCCTCCGAGATGCTACGGCGTCAAACGGTAGATGTCACGCGGGAACGCGGTAACCTCGCGCACGTTCGCCGCTCCGACAAGCTGCGCCACGAAGCGCTCCAGCCCCACCGCGCAGCCGCCCTCCGGCGGCATTCCGAACCTGAACGCGTCGAGATACCCTTCGAACGGCTCGCGGCTGATTTCCCGCCGTTTCATGACCTCGATCAGTTGCTCGTAGCGGTGCTCACGCTGACCGCCGGTGATCAGCTCCAGACCACGAAACAACAGGTCGAACGAATTCGTTACACTCGGATCACCAGGGTCCGGCATCGTATAGAACGGCCGCTTCTCCGTCGGATAGCCCTCTACCCACAGGAAGTCGCTGCCGTGCTCCCGCATTGCCCACTCTCCCAGCCAGCGCTCGTGTTGCGGCGAAAGGTCCGGCTCGTGACGGCAGTCCTCGCCATACTCGTCGAGGATGATCTGCTGTGCTTCGCGAAACGAAACGATCGGCGTCGAATCCACGACCGGGGCGCTGACCCCGTACAACGCCAGTTCGGTCGAGCATTGCGCGCGGATATCGTCCATCATTTCGCGCAACACCCCCTCGACCAATGTCATCACGTCGCGGTGATTCTCGATGAAGCCGAATTCGAGATCGAGTGAGATGTACTCATTCAAGTGCCGCGTCGTCGCGTGCGGTTCGGCGCGGAACACCGGCCCGATTTCGTAAACCCGCTCATGCACACCGACCATGATCTGCTTATACAGCTGAGGGGACTGGGCGAGGTACGCGTCACGTTCGAAGTACCTCACCGGGAAAACGTTGGCCCCGCCTTCGGTGGCCGCGCCAACAATCTTCGGCGTGAAGATTTCAACGAACTGGCGCCGCTCCAGCGCGGCGCGGTATGCAGCTGCCAGCCGCGCCATCACCCGTAGCGCCGCTTGCTTGCGCTCGTGCCGCAGCGCCAGCGCCGCGCGGTCGAGCCACACATCGATCGACGGCTTGAGCACCGGCTTGTTGATCTCGAACGGAGGCGTCTCGCGCACCGCCGCGAGCACCTCGATCGACCGCGCGCGCAGCTCGGCGCCCCCGCGTGCACGGGGCTCCTTCACGACATCGCCGGACACTCGCAGCACCGACTCCACCTGTAGCCCGCCAAGAGCGTCGGCGATAGACGGGTCATCTATGACCGCCTGCATCGTCCCTGACCTGTCGCGCAACACCAGAAAGACAACACCGCCGAGTGCGCGCCGGTTGAGCAGCCATCCAGCCACGGTTGCTTGTCGTCCAGCGTGATCCGCGAGCTCGGACGCAAGCACGCGCGCCCAGGTTTCATTGCCTGACGTGCTCTGCTCCCAGGCCGACAGTCGAGTCATGTGGCGCCTCCTTCACGCGAGCTGGCATGCGCTCGCGAGCAAACACAAACACCCCCGTCTGAAAGGACGAGGGTGCGGTCGTGGTGCCACCTTTCTTCGCCGACAGCTCTCGCTGCCCGCCTTTTCGCGCTGCCACGGGAATCGTGGCGAGCCCGAGCCCGCTAACGGGGGCTGGTCGGTCGTCACTCACCCTGTCCGTGAGGGTTCATGACGACGGCTCAGGAGTGTCTTCGCCGCCCGCCCGCGCCGCCGCCTTTCACCATGGCGCGGCTCGCTGGGGCCGGTTCGGGAGCTACTCGTCTCCATCAACGCCCGTGTCTATTCACCTGTCGCGCGTAACTCTAGTCTGCGGCACTGGCGGCGTCAATGCTTCGGCGCCTCACGCTCCTGGCGAGTCCTGCTCGTCGCTGGCATCCTCGCCCGTTTGGCGCACGATCTTGAAATCCTTGAGCTTCGGTCCCTTCTGCGCGCCGTTCGACGACTCCTTCGGCCGCACCGGATGTAATCCCGTCCAGCGCCGGTGTGGCCGGATCTCGCCACGTTGTGCCAGCGCCCTGACGAGCTGATTGTCGGCAATCGCCCGAAAGTCGAGGTCTCGCACGATGTCCATCGACACGAACGCCATGCTCTCTGCGACCCGAAACGTGTTGTCGTACGCGGCGTCGCTGCGCGCCGCTTCGGCAAAGCTCGCTTGGCCCCAGGCGATATCTTCGGGCTCACTCGTGATCGGATAGAACGCCTGGAACGTTGGCGTCTCATAGGAAACATTGCCCCAATCGGTCGGCTCACCGAGAGGCATCTTGTAACTCTTATCGGTGCGAAAGCCGAGGTTGAACGCGTAGGTGTTCATTCGCCGCGCGATAACCCGGCTGACGATCATGTCGTCATAGACGTTGTCGACGACGAAATCGGTTTCCAGCGGGGTTCCCTCCGCGGCGCTCTGTGCCAGTTCCTTCAGAGCAACCAGCAACTCAACGATGCGAAGACGCGATGCTGCCCGCACGCTGAAGACCAGCAGATCGGTCGTGTCATTCACGATTGCGATCGATTCGCCCTGCCTTATGGCTGGCGGCTCCGCACTGAATGACTCGCGCATCGAAGCCACGGCCGCGGCGCAGTCGCCATCACCCACGTAACCGACGGCTGCCTCAGCACAGCCGATCGTGTTCCCGGAGCTGTCGATCGTGTAGAAGAAACCCTCGCCCGGCGGGGCGGGGTGAGCGCCGATCGCGGCGTCGAGTGGGGAGAACACGCCCGCCCGCGCCATCTTCAGCTTCGCTCCGACCGCCGTTCCTGGGCAGCCGATGACGCTGACTGAACCATGCTCCATGGCAAGCGCCGCCTTCAGTCCCACCGCCGTCGCGAGCGCCGCGGCAGCGCCGAGCGGATGCCCGTGCGCATGCCCGACATCCGCGTCCGCGTCGTACTCCGCGATCAGCCCAATGTGTCCGTGACGGGCGCCTTTGCGCATGAATTCTGGGTCTAGATGGTCAAACCGCGCCTGAAAAGCCGTCGGCAACCCCGCGATTCCCCGCTCGACATTGAACCCATGTCCCTCCAGAAACGTCGTCAGCCGCTCGACCGCGCGGTGTTCTCCGAGCGCGGGTTCCGGATCGTCGTGAATCGCGCGACAGACTCGGGTTATCTCGTCACGCTCGCTGGCGATCGCGTTAAAAGCGGCCTCGAGAACCGCATCCTTGACCGGCATGCCCCCGTCCCTCCCAGAATGATGCCCGCGCGATCATTGTACGTGACGGCCACCGCGCTAGGCAGTGACGAGGCGGATACGTGCGTTGGCCGCGTGACGAGGGTCGAGCGTCTCGTCCTGCGTCGATATGAGCCTCAGCTCGTAAACACTGTCTCCGCGTCGATTCAACAGGTCCCGCATCGGCCCGTCCTCGGTTGGAGCGACAACCTCAACGCGGTGCGAACCGATCGAATACCCCACACCCCTTGCGTGTTCGACGTTGGCCGTGCCGCCAGCAGCCGATGAATCTCGTCCCAGGAGTCCCGTGTACCGGGCCGTCGCCACGTCCAGCTCACGAACCGCGACGATGAGTGAACCAATGCCGCGCGCGCCGTTCGCGTGACGCGCTCCTTCGGCAGGAACC
>DATKCN010000161.1:0-28851 GCA_035513175.1 Thermomicrobiales bacterium | reverse complement strand
GATCCCGCGGACGCGATTCTGTCGTTGTTGCAAACGTTCGATCGTCCTATCGTGGTCATGGCAAGTCACGGGCGCCGTGGAGTCAAGCGCATGACTCTCGGAAGCGTCACGTTTGATGTGGTGCAGCGGGCGACCGGGCCGGTGCTGGTCGTGCCGATGAGCGATGACGAAGCCGAGGCGCACGTTCCGGTGGCGCTCGACAGGGTGCTCATCCCACTCGACCGGTCTCCAACAGCGGAGACGGCGATCGACGCGGCGCTTTGTACATTGGGTGACCGACCACTGACGGTGCGGGTCGTGCAGATCGTCCCGCTGCTGGCTCAGCGATCCAGCCAGCACGCAGCGCGGCACCACGCGACCGCGAGCGAGGTGGCGCTCGACTATCTGGGCAGAATCGCGAACCCGTTGGTTGCGCGCGGCCATGACGTGTCAACTGCCGTCGCTATTGGCTCAACCGAAGACGAGATCGCGCGAGAAGCCTGCGAGTTTCGGGCAGAGCTCATCGTGATGGCGACACGGGGTCGGACCGGCATCGGACGCATGCTCTTTGGGTCCGTCGCGGAAGGGCTGACGCAGATCGGCCATTGCCCGGTGCTCGTCATCAATCCCGGAACCGCGTTACTCGAATCACTGTTACCGGGATCTGGCGCCAGCGATGCGTCGCCGCCGTCGACACGCAGGGCGCGCGACCTCATGGTTTCGCCGGTCATAACAGCAGGCGAAGACACGTCGCTCGAGGAAGTCGCTCGCCTGATGCTCGACAACCACATTGGGTGCCTGCCGATCGTGAATGAGTCCGGCGCGCTGACGGGAATCATCACTGAGTCGGACTTCGCAGGCAAGGAACATACCCCTCCGTTCTCCGTCTTTCGCATGCCGCAACTGTTCGGGGAATGGATTCCACGCGCGGGTATCGAACGCCTCCATAAGGCCGGCCGTTCGATGCAAGCGCGCCAGATCATGAGCTGGAACCCGGTTGTTGTGACGAGTGACGAACCGGTCGCCTCGATTATCGCCAAGCTGGCGCGGCACGACATCAACAGCGTGCCGGTCGTCGACAATGGCGTGCTAACCGGAATCATCACGCGCCACGACCTGATCAAGATGATTGCCAGGGACACCGCTGAGAATGTGGAGCAGTCGGGCAGCGGACGTGGCGGCTGACCGCCGTGGTCGGTCTCGTGGGGCCACCCGGTCCCGATTGCTCGTGACCGCCGCCGCTCTATAGCGGTCGTCACAATGGTTGATCCGCCGCAATTCCTCAGTGGGAGCGAGAGGACACGCTCTCCGACCGCGATTGGCATTACGGTGGTGATGGAGACAGCGTGTGGGTGGGGGCGTTCAACGGCTGCCACTTGGCAATGTGTTGAAGTGGAAGCCTTTGATTCGTGTGATGGCGCCGCGCCGCGACCAGGTACACGTCGACGTGGATTAATCGCTCTGACGACCCCGCTTGCGGTCAGTACATGCGTTCGATGTCGAGGACGTTGCGCATGTCGCCGATGCGGTCTTCCACGAAGCAAGCAAGGTTGTGCAGGAAGATGTCAACGATTCGTCCGTTTTCCAGATATGACGTGCTCGCTGAATGCGGGTTGACGAGCACGTTCGGCATGTCCCAGAACGGCGATTCGGGCGAAAGTGGCTCGGAGCGGAAGACATCCAGTCCCGCGAACGAGACGGTCCCGTCGCGCAGCGCAGCGAGAAGAGCGCTTTCATCGACCAGTTGCCCGCGGGCGATGTTGATGAATATCGCTCCACGCTTGATGGACTGGAACTCGCCGGCGCCGATCAGATTCTCCGTCTCCGGTGTATGAGGGGCGCACACGACAAGCGCATCGGCGCTGGCAAGCATGTCGTGGAGCTGATCGCGCACATACAACCGGTCGACGCCGAGCGCGATTGCGCGTGACGCGCTATTGTCGCGGCCCATGGCGACGGGAGTCATGTCGAACGTCCTCGCGATGCGCGCGATCTCGCGGCCGATGTGCCCAGGTCCAATGATGGCCAGGGTCTTGCCGGTCAGCTCATCCGCGCAGAAGCGCTCCCACCGGCGCGCCTGCTGATCGCGTGCGAGCAGCGCATGGCGTTTCACGGCCATGAGCAGAACCATGAACACAAACTCAGCCAACGGCCGGGCATGAACCCCGCTGGATGTCGTGATGATCAGGTCGCCCGGCGCGATGCCAAGACGCCGCGCCGCCTGCCCGACGCCAGCACTGGTCGTCTGAATCCAGCGCGCACGGGGCGCATACTCGCGAGGATGCCGGTCGCTGTATGGGAAGTCAAAGAGAATGTCGGCGTTGACGAGCAACGCCTGAAAGCGTCCCTCCTGTGCGGCCGTGCGTGTGAAGCCTGCCGGGCCGGTGTGATCGGCGACATAGCGTGTCGGCGGCAACAGGTCCGGCTCGTAAAGCAGCTGCCAGCCACTCGGAAGCGCCGAGCGGATGCGGTCCAGGTGTTCGTCCTCAAGCGGGGATGTGATGACAATTTGACCCACGTCCACGGGCGCTCCAAACGTCGATGGCTCACGAAAGCGGCGGCCTCTCACGCGTCGCAGCCGAGCATAGCACGGCGCCTGCTGTCGACAAGTTCCGTCGCCTCAGGAGGCTGCTAGAATCGACAGGCGGATGCGTCGATCCCGGCGATGAGGGAGGGGCCCGATGTCGAACTCCAACGAGAACGCGGTCATCGAGGCGCGGCTGGCGCGCGCCCGCGAGGTGATGTCCGAACAGGGCGTTGATTTCCTGTTCGTCACGCCCTCGTCGGACCTCATCTACATGCTCGGGTATCCCGCGCACGCCTCGGAGCGCATGACGTTGCTGTGCGTGCCGCGAGACGGCGAGCCGTTTGTCGTCGTTCCTACGCTGGAAGCATCCCGCCTGGAATCGCGCAAAGGGATAGTCGACATTCATCGGTGGGAGGAGACGGAGTCTCCTTCCGAGCTGACGGCCCGCCTCGTTGAAGGCGCGAATGGCGCGACGATTGCGATCAGCGATCAGACGTGGTCGATTTTCCTGTTGCGGCTGCGACAGGCGCTGCCGGAGTCAGGGTTCACGTCTGGCACGGATGTGCTGCGCCAGCTGCGCATGATTAAGGACGAACAGGAGATCGCCTACCTGCGCCACGCTGGATCCGCGACCGACAAGGCCTGGAACACGTTCGTCGAGACGTGCACGCTGGCCGGCAGGACAGAGCGTGACGCGGCAGACGACATTCGCCGCCTGCTCGCGGAGAACGGTCTCCCAAGCCCTGGCTTTTTGATCGTCGGCAGCGGTCCGAACTCCGCCTCCCCGCACCACATGACGTCGGATCGCGTGATTCAGGAAGGCGATGCCGTGGTATTCGACTTCGGCTCGACATGGCATCACTACTGGTCGGACCTGACGCGCACCGTGCACGTCGGCGAGGCAAGCGACGAATTCCGAGTGGTCTACGACACGGTGCTGGCCGCGAACCGCGCCGCGCGCGCGGCCGTCCGCCCAGGCGTCCCATGCGAGGCCATCGACCGAGCCGCGCGGGACGTCATCGAGGCTGCTGGGTACGGGGAGTACTTCATCCACCGGGTCGGACACGGACTGGGTCTCGACGGGCATGAGGAACCGTACATGGTGAGCGGCAACACGTTGCCGTTGAAACCGGGCATGGTGTTCTCCGACGAGCCGGGCATCTACATCCCTGGCCGCTTTGGCGTCCGCATCGAAGACATCCTGGTCTGTACCGAGGATGGCGTGGAGAGCTTCAATGACGCCCGTCGCGACCTCGTCGTGATGAGCTAGCCGGGATGACAACTGTCCCAACACTTCCGTCAGCCGCCGAGGTCGTCATTGTCGGAGCAGGAATCATGGGGTGCTCGATTGCCTGCCATCTTGCGGAGCGGGGCTTGACGGATGTCGTCATTCTCGAGCGCGACTCAATCGGCAGGGGCGCGACCGCGGACGCAGCGGGCGGCATCCGCTTGCAGTTCTCGACCGAGACTAACATCCGGCTGTCCCAGATCAGCCTCGACTACTGGGAGCACTTCGACGAGCGGTTCGACGCGTCGATCAACTTCCGGCAGCAGGGCTATGTGTTCCTGCTCACCGACGAGCGTGACGTTGACATCTTCCGGCGGAATCTAGAGTTACAGCAGTCGCTTGGCGTGCCGTCGAAATGGGTGACGACCGCCGAAATCGCTGAGCTGAATCCGGCAGTCGTGCTCAATGACGTGCTTGGCGGGACGTTCTGCCCGCTCGATGGATGGGCGGACACGTCAACCAGCACCATGGGCTTTGCCCGCGCCGCGCGGAGGCGCGGAGTTCGCATCTTCGAGGACACTCCGGTGATCGGAATCGATATCGCGGCCGGCTCCGTGACAGGCGCGCGAACACCTCGCGGGACGATTTCCACCGCCCTCGTGATCTGCTGCGCGGGCCCGCAGACACGGAGCGTCGGCCAGCTGGCCGGGCTCGACATTCCGATCCTGCCGTACCGGCGCATGTCGTTCATCACCGAGCCGTTCGCCGCGATCCCATCTACCGTTCCCATGACCATTGAGTTCAGCCGCTCGCTGTACTTTCACCCGGAGAGCTCCGGCTTTCTATTCGGCATGAGCAACGCTGACGAACCCAGCTCGGAGGACAAATCAGTCGATGACGATTGGATGGCGACGACCGTGGAGGCGCTGATCGAACGTGCGCCGGTTTTCGAGCAGGCAACTGTCATGCGCGGTTGGGCGGGCTTTTATGAGGTCACGCCGGACGACAATCCGGTACTCGGGCATGTGCCGGAGATCGCCGGATTCATCGTCGCGGCGGGCTTTTCGGGACATGGCTTCATGCAGGGTCCGGCCATCGGCATCGCGATTGCGGAACTCGTGATCGACGGCGAGACACGAACGGTCGACCTGTCCGCGTTCAGGCCGGGCAGGTTCGCTGAGGGCGTGCTGACGCGCGAGCACAACGTGATCTGACAGTCCACGTTCGCTGGAGAATCCCCGTGGTTATCGGTGTTGGATACGTGACGTTGCACGTGTTCGAGAGCCACTCGCTGAAGGACAAGCGGCGCGTCGTCCGATCGCTGGTCGAGCGGACGCGAGGCCGCTTCAACGTAAGCGTTGCCGAGGTCGATCATCTCGACTCATGGCAGGTCGCCGGAATCGGCTTCACGTGCGTGTCCAACTCCGGCGCGCACGCCGATCAGATGCTCGCTGAGATCGTGCGTTTCATCGAACGCAACGCCGCGTTCGGCTCGCTCGGCGAGGTGTCGACCGAGCTGATCCACGTCGACTGAGGCGCGACGATCGTCACGGCTACTCCCCGGTCGGCATGCGGATGACCGCCTGCACGACCCCGTCGGTGACGAGCAACTGGAGTCCGTCGGGGGAGACGGCGACGCCGAACGGCTGGCGCATCTCAGCGGCCGGCCGCGGGATCGCCACCAGCGTATCCAGATCGATCTCTATCACCATGCCGGCGGTCGAGGCGCTGGCGAACACCCGACCGTCAGCGGTTACGGCGACATATGGCTCGAAGAATTGCTGGCCCAGCCAGGTCTCCACGGGGATCGGATCGAGCCAGGTTCCGCTCGTGCTATAGCGCGCGATGCGGGCGTTATGAGAGTCGGCGATGAACACAACCCCGTCCTCGGAGACCGCGATCCCGACCGGCTCCAGCAGGCTGTCGTCGCCGGAGCCTGGAGCCCCGAACATCGTCACGAACTGCCCGTCCGCCTGGAATACCTGCACCCGCTCGTTGCCGGTGTCGGTGACAAACAGCAACCCGTCGTGCAGCGCCAGGCCGCGTGGACCGTAAAACGCGCCGGGATTCTGCGTCGTCGCCGCGGGATCGTCACGAGCGTCGTAGAAATGACCCCAGCCAAACAGGTAGGTCCCGTCGGCGGCAAACACCTGAATGCGATGGTTCCAGGTGTCCGCGACGAACACGTTACCGCTGCCGTCAATCGCGATGCCGCTCGCGCCGCCCCCGCCAGCCGTCGCGAGTCGCGCGAGCTGACCCGGGCCCCCGCCCTCGCCCCCGAAGCTGAACAGGAACGTTCCGTCGGCGCCGTACACGTTGATCCGCGCGTTGCGGGAATCGACAACATAGATCGATCCATCGGGCGCCACCGCCACGCCCCGAGGATGATTCAGCTGGCCGGGAGCGGAGCCTGCCCCTGCGCGATCGCCGAGATTGAACGGCCCGGACATGGCGAACAGCCTCTCGGCCACGGGACCGACGGCGAGCACCTGGTATTCGTGCCGCTCGGGCGCGACGGCGGGCTGGCGATTGATGAGGTAGGCGGCGAATGCGCGCCACGCGGCGGGCCTGAACGGATCGGTTGCCAGGCCTGCCCAGTCGGGGTCGTGCAGCGCGTCCGGCCGTGACCACGCAAGCGGGTACGACTCGCCAGTGTATCCGGGCGCCACGAGTCTGCCGTCCCTTGTTCCGTCCAGCAGGACGATGTCCGCCCCTGCTGGCGCCGGGTCCTGATCCGGATCAAAGACGGACGCGTTCGGGAAGTCGCGGAAATACCACGCGAACGGCTGCTGGATGCGCTTGTCGATTGCGACGCGCAGGCCATGCCCTCCGCCGGGATCCTGCGCGTCGCGCTGTCCCATGGTGAGGTCGCGGGAGACGCGTCGCAGCCGCTCGACAACGACCGTCACTCCGCCGGTTGTCGCGCGGTCCGCGAGCGGATCTCCCGGCATTCCGGTTCGTTCAGAGGCCGCGAGCACCGCCGACCGCGTGGAAACGGCCACGAGAAGCAGCAGCGCGGCCGCTAGCACCAGCACGAGCCGATCCCCTGTTAAACGCTGGCCCAACAAGGCAATCGCGACCGACAGTGGCAGCACCCCAACGATGACGACGAGCTCGAACTGCATGAGCCAATCGCGAGCGCCGCCGCTCGTTCCGCCCGTCAACAGGCCGACGAGGCTGATGGCCGCGGCGAGCATCAGCAGCACGGCCGCAACGTACAACACCGCGTCGCCGCGCCTAACCTTCCGCCAGGGGAGCCGGCCGAGGACATGCGCCATTCCGACACCTGCGAGCAAGGCCAGCGGCAGGACGGCGAGCGCGTACCCTGCTACCGACACGTCGCCAAGTAGGGTCATGAGCGTGAACGCCGCCAGGAACCAGATCGCCAGCGCCCGGCTCAACCGACGATCCGGCGCCGCAAGCACGGCCACGAGCGCCAGCGTCACGAGCAGAGGCTCGTTGAGGATGATGTTGAACGCCGGGAGCCAGCCTTGCTGACCGACGCGTGAGAGGTGATCACCCCAGAAGCGTGACAACAGCTCGCCATGCGCGGCCGCGAATGAGCCGGGCCTGGTGAGGAACACGGTGCTGACAAGAACCGCCGTTCCGAGTCCGGCCGCGGCGCCGGCTCCCAACGCCTCGGCGCGGGGAGTGGATGCGCGCTCAAACAGCAGGAGCACGGCGAGCCATGCCAGCGCGGCGGCTGGAATGCCCAGTGGGCCTGACAGGATCAACAGCGCCGTTGAGACCCCGGCAAGCGAGGGCCACGTGAGCGACGTGCTGCGCGGCGATCGATAGGCGCAACCGACGACGCACAACGTCAGAAGCACCATCAGCGAACCGCCATCGAGGCGGCGCGACGCGACGATCAGCGTCGGGGCGGTCGCAATCAGCGCGGCCCCCCACAGCGCGCCGCCGCCGAGCGACCTCCTCTGGCTCAGCACGAGCACCACGGCCAGCAGTCCCGCAACTGCCATTGCGACCCGCGCCACACTGTCGGCCGGCCACCCTGCGAAAAATAACAGCGACACCCAGCCAACGACAGCTGGAGCACCGAACAGGTGATCGACGCCACCGGTTCCGCGCACGATGTCGTGCGCAGACTGCGCGATATTGGCTTCCATGACGGTCAACGGCCAGCGATCCAGACCCGTGAAGCGCAGCAACAGCGCGGCTACCAGCGCCAGCGCGGCTGCGATCCCAGCCGTCGAAGCTCGCGGCATCGTCAGTGGCCGGTCCAACAGCGACGCGGGCGGCACCGGGATGGGGCCGAGCTCGTCATGATGTTCAACCGTCGTATCCTGGCTCAATCGGTTGAGGTCCTTTCGGTCGGACTCTAGTAACGGATGTCATCCCACAGCGGGACGAGGTCGTTGCGCACATACACTCGATAATTGAAGGAGCCGATGGGCGCCCAGATTTCCCGAAACGCGACGAGTCGGAATATTTTCGCCTGCTGCTGCGGCGCCCGCATGCTCCAGACCGTTCGCCAGACGCTGCCTGCGACATCGCCGAGCGTAAACGGCCCCTGTTGGTCGGTCTGATAATTCTGCCGTTCGGGCTTGTTCAGCTCGGGCGCGATCGCAAATCGGCGGTAGGTTTCGTCTTCGGGGAACCACCAGCGCATCGCGTATTCGGTGTAGGTGTAGCCCAGCAGCATATCGTGGTTTTCCGGGTTGTCATTAAGACTGTCCGTGGAGATCAGCACGACCGGCGCGTCGGGAGCGGATGTCAACTCGCTCCCGAAGAAGCTCCGGTTCGGATAATCGCGAAGGTACCATTGCATCGGCCATGATGTGCCGGAATCGTAAGCGACCTGCATCCCGAGATCGCCGTTCAATACCCTCGACAGCACGCCAAGCTCCTCGACAGTGCGCGCCACGTCTGGCGACGTCTGCACGTAGATCAGCATGTCGACGGGCGTGTCGCCTTCCGCGTACGTCATGCGGAAGGCGACGTGCATCTGGGCGAACAGCATCACTGCGATGAGCACCAAGCCGATGACCGGCACGCCGACGCGGCTTCCGAGTCGAGCGGAGATGAACGCGCATAGCGCGATCAGGCCGATGAGGGGCAGATACAGCACCCAGGGGCGGTCGACGATTTCGGGCCGCAGAGTTCGCGTTAAATCGTTCGCGCGCCGCTCCCATTCACCGGCGCTGGCCCAGGACCACAGAGCGAACCATGACGCACACGTCAGCGGGACGCCAATGCACGCTGCCCAGACAGCCCGGCCAGGCAGCTGGCCTTCCAGCGCCGCCAGCTCAATACGCTCCAGGCCGCTGCCGATGACCGACGCCGCGAGTATCGCGAGCGGCAACGACATGTGGACCGTCAGCCACGGCATCTTCTCTCCGGCCCAGGAGAACACTGCCAGGTTCATCAGCGCCCAATAGATGACGAAGCCGCGCAGGTAGGTGCGGCGATCGACAGGCCGCCCGTCTCTCAAAGCGGGGAGCAGCCGCCGCAGCGTCAGCGCGATCGCAATCGGGAACAGGAACACCCCGACGAACTCGTATTGCAGCAGCATGAGGATGTAATAGAACCAGGGCTGGTCGCCCCGTTGCACATCATGCTGGCCGAGCCAGTAGCCGAGCGCGCCGACGGTGCCGCTCGCCAGCCCGAACATGTTGGTGAACATGCTGGTGAACAGCGCGACGACAACCGCGATTCCCAGTCCAACCGAAATCGACAGTGACCGACGATCGTGCAGTAGCGAGTACAGTGCGCCGCCGGTCGACGACCGGGGAAGCGGCGCGAGCACGGAGTCCAGCCAGTAACCAGCGTCGCGGTCGCGGGCCCGGTCGATCGTGCTCAGGAAGGCGATCAGGCCCAGAATGACGGCGCCCAGCGAGGCGAGAAAAACTGGATGGAGAACGAGATCGCGCGAGAAATGCCTGATGTTGGTGGACGTCGGCTCCTCCCAGGGGATGGCCGGCAGCCCTGGCGCTCCGAGCGCGGGCAGCGCCATCCAGATCGCGAGCAACGCGACGCTGGTGACGATGACGACACTGAACGCTGCCTTGCTGATCTGCCACGTCACGACAACGACAACGAACGTGACGAGCACGAACCCGAGAATGAACGATACTTCCATCGTCGCGAAAAGCAGGCCGCTCATGACGCCGACCACGACAACCCAGCGGCGTTCAGGGCGTTCCAGATACCTGAGAGCGGCAATCACGATCGCAAGCGTCGTTACGAGGACAAATGGATCGTGGCGGATGTAGCGCGTGTAGTACAGGATCGTTGGAGAAAAGAGCAACAGGGTCGAGCACGAGAGCGCTCCCCAACGGCCGAGAAGCATCGGGCCCCTCAGCAACACCGGCAGGAGCACAAGCGCCACACCCAGTAAGGCAGGCCACACTCGCGAGGTGTAGTCATTGTCACCAAACAGGGTATAGGCCAGCGCGTTGGCGTGAAACAGCGTCGGACCGTGCATGAGCGGATCATGGTTATAGCCGTCGCCGGCGATGTACAGCCACGAAAAGTACGCGTGCAGGCTCTCGTCGTGGTGTTGAGCGCGGCTCGAGAGATCCCAGAAGCGTGTGATGATCGCGAGCACTGCCAGCACGCCGTACAGAATGGTTTCGACGGTCACCAGCTGGGGAGATTGAACGCGTTCGACATCGAGTGTCGGATCATCCAGCGATCTCGACGACCGGTCGAGCGCCGCGGCGGTCGCTCCGCCGCTCACGGTTGAAATACCGCGATCACGCGAATCGTGTCGGCGCTGTCTCGAGCCCGGCGTATGATTCATAGATGAGTGTTCGTTCAGTCTCCGTTGGCTGGGCTACGGTGACCAGCGGACGCGGCCACGATCCAGCGTAGCGTCGATAGCACGCGAATAGCGCTCCATCTCCGGCTCGTAGTGTACACGGGCCGGCGCCGGCGACGTGACACGCCGGCCGTCGACGACGCTGGACGTTACAACCCCGTCGCGGCCCACTGGCTACGCGATGACGATGCGCGACTCACGAGGAGCAGCCGTGATGATCACATATCATGGTTCGAATACGCGGCCTGGGATTCCGGGTAGGTCATCGACCCTGTTCGTCGTGTCGGACGGCGGCGGATCGACCGCCGAGGCGGCAATGGACGCGGCGATGGCGCAATTTCCGGACGTCGCATTCACCATCGTCCGCAGGCCTGGGGTTCGCTCGCGAGAACAGGTGTTGGCGGTCGTGCGCGAGGCATCGCTGGCGCAGGGCATCATCGTGCACACGATCGTGATTCAGGAGATTCGGCAGATTCTGGTCCGCGAGTGCAGGCAGCGGGTGATCCCGAACTTCGACCTGATCGGGCCGCTAATCGGCCACATCGGGCAACAGGTCGGTCAGCGGCCAATCCTGCGCCCGGGCGCATCACGTGGCATCGACCTGGACTACTTCAAGCGCATAGACGCCATCCAGTTCACGGTGCAGCACGACGACGGTCAGTCACTCAGCACGCTTCACGAGGCCGATGTCGTGCTGGTGGGCGTGTCGCGCTCGTCGAAGACGCCGCTGTCGGTGTTTCTGTCGATGCGGGGCTGGCGCGTTGCCAACATCCCTATCGTCCTGGGCGTCGAGCCCCCGCAGGTGCTGGGCGACATCGATCAGCGTCGCATCGTTGCCGTCACGCTTGACGCCCCGCAGTTGCTCGAAATCCGTCGCAACCGGCTGCAAGCGCTCGGGCAGCTACTGGATGGCGAGTACGCCGACCCAGACAAGATCACCGAGGAGCTGGCGTTTTTCCGGCGGGTGGCGCGCAGCGGGTATCCGTGGCCGATCGTCAATGTGACAGGCAAGTCGGTCGAAGAGGCGGCCAAGGAGGTCATCGCCGTCGTTGAGGGTCAGCGCGTGTCTGACGATCGGAACCAGCCGCACGAGGCGTTCTCGTTCTATCGAGACCGGTTGGAGGAGGAGCAACGCTGACCGGGCGTGACACGGCCCTCCCGCGCTTCAGGGTGGGCCGGAGTCTCGAACCGTTTGCTCTCAGCGTGACTAGAGCGTCGAATCCTCGATGTCGTAGGACCGCGCCTCTGCGTTCGCGGCGTCCAAGTGGAGCCGAATGTGCTCGTCGCCCGCCGACTCAACCCAGTCCATCGGCACGCGCACGTCCCTGGTGAAAATGAAGCCAGCCCGCACTATGAAGCCACTGATCCTGCCGTGCTCATCAAACACGACTTCATCAACTGTGCCGACCTTTTCACCGTCGGCGCCGAGAACATCCGTTCCCTCACTGATGACGACGTCCTCTTCGGGGATGTTGCTTCGATTCTCAACGATAGGCGCGCTCGCGGCGGCGGGCTCAAACATGCTCCCGCGCTCATCAAAACCGCGACCAGCGTAGGACGCTCCCCACAGGTACATTCCGGCGCCCGCCGCGTTGGGCATTAGAAATGGCAGCGCGCTACGGTCATCCTCCGGAATCGCGGTGAACTGTTCTTCCACGAATTCGGGGAGCCGGTTCAACTCATCGGCCGTCAGGTCGAGATAGATGCCGTCGTCGGACAGACGACCAATGTCCTCGATGCTTATCAGGATGTCATGGCGGGCGAGGAAGCCCTGCCGAACAACGAGCTTATCGACCTGTCTGGACGCCGGATCGACGACGATTCTGTCGACCGTCCCAACTTTGTCGCCACCGCGATCGTACACATCACTTCCGAGATCTACCCGCATTGCCGCCTCCGTTTCATCGCGTGTTCACGGTCACTCCCGCGCATGCCATGGCGCAAGCCATATGCCATGCGTGTCACGACGAGTTGAACGCGTGACGACTCCTCCGAAAGCAACCATTGGTCGATGGATTGCGTAGCGGCGACCGACGATGGAGGGCTGAATGAACGAGCCAGGCGCTGACCTCATGGCAACGAGCGGAGACGCGTCGAGCGAATCGGCTGACGAAACACTGCTGTGTCGGGCGCTGTCTCTCTACGTTGCCCTGCTCCTGGCAATACTGACGGTGTTCGCCATTCTGGCGCTCGTGAAGATGGCGCATGTCCTGTTACTGCTGTTCATCAGCGTGCTGTTCGCCGCCGCGTTGGCCGGACCCACCGCGCGCATGGAGCGGCTGAAGATTCCGAGGTCGGTCAGCGCGGTGCTCATCTATCTGGCGACGCTCGGCGCGGTCACCATGCTGGGCTGGTTCATCATCCCACCGCTGATTGGCCAGTTCACGGCGCTGATCGACCAGGGACCGGAGCATGTCGAGCGTTACGATCAACTACGTGAGCGATACGAGGATCTGCGGCAGGACGTTCCCGCGCTCAAGCCGTTCGACGAGCAGTTCTCAGAGGCGAGCGAACGGGTCGTCAATGCGATCGGTGATGGACTGTTCGATCTGCCACTCCGGCTGTTCGCGCTGTTCCTCGATGCCCTGGCAGTATTTTTCGTCTCAATTCTCATCTTAACGAACCGGGAACGGTTGCTGGCGGTGGTGCTGTCTGTGACGCATCCGAATAATCGAGACAGGACGGAGGACGTGCTGCGCAAGATCTGGCGCCGCGTCGGGCTGTACCTACGCGCGAAGGCAATCGTGATGGCGATCGTGGCGACGATCACATACCTCGTTCTGATGCTGATTGGCGTGCCGTTCGCGCTGCTGCTTGCGATCCTGGTCGGACTCGGGCAACTCGTGCCGCGGGTCGGGCCATGGATCGCGCGCATACCGTTGCTCGGTATTGCCGCCATAGAAGGGTGGACCACGCTCCTGCTCGTTTTCGTTTCATCAGTCGTTATCGAGAACCTTAAGGGGTACGTCATTTCGCCATTCGTTGAGGGCGATCAACTGGACATTCATCCGCTGCTGGTATTCGTGTCGGTGTTGGTCGGCGGCGCATTGCTCGGGCCAGCGGGCGCGTTCATTGCCGTACCGGCTGCCGCGATCGTCCAGGTGCTCTTCGAGGAGGTCATCCTGCCGTGGCGGGTGGCCCAGTTCACGTCCGAGGAGCCGTCACCGTAAGCCCGCCGGAGGTCTCCGGTCGGTCGACGGAGTCGCCGGACCGAATCGCACGCATCGTTACCGCCGCTGCCAGAACGCCAACCAGCCCGAGCAGCGCGCCAATCCCGCCATAGCCGAACTGCCGGAGCGCCACCGCTCCAAAGCCGATCCCGAGCAGCGCGCCCGCCGCGGCGCAAAGCTCGTTCAGCGACATCGCCGCGCCCCGCTGACCCCTTGATAGTCGTAGCAGTAGTCCAGTCGAAGCGTTCTCGTGGATTCCCATCAGCGCGACGGTGACGAGCAGCGCGCAACCTGCAAGGCTTAGTGGAACGCCCGAGGCGAACGCAACCAGCACGCAGGTCGCAGCCAGCATCCCGCCGTGCACGAGCGCGCGGGTAGTTCCCACAAACTGCAACAGGAATCCGCTAAGGATGGACGCAATGAGAAACGACGCGGCGCCGAGCGAAAAGTACACACCAGCGCGACTGACACTAACCTGGTGCTCGTTAATCAGAAACGCGCCTGAAAACGTTAAAACTGAACTGAACATCATGAAGCGCAGCAACGCTCCGGTCAGCGCCGTCGCGAGTCCCGGAAAGCGCACGATCAGCCCGAGATGCCTGAGAGGCGACGCGGGGGGCCGATCACCGGGACGGATGGCCGGGATGACGGCCAGCACGAACAGGAACGAGATCAACGCGGTCACGACCGCGACGACGTACCCCTCGCGCCAGGAGAACCGAGCGGCGATGTAGCCAACGAGCGGCACGATCGTGAAGCCGGAAAGCGCGAACGAGCCGATTACGAACCCGAGCGCGCGATCCAGCCGCCGGCCGCTGGCAAGATCGCCGGGCATGGCTAACAGCGTCGAAAAGAGGAGGATCTTGGAGATCCCGTCGACGGCAAAATACCCGACAAGATGCCACGGCGAAGTTGCGGCGACGGCGATTGCGGCTGCCGCAGCCATGAGGGCGAGACCGCTCAGCAGCAGGCGCTTGCGAGTCGTTCGATCGATGAAGGGAGCGAGCGCGATTCCGGTGACAATCGCGACGACTTCCTCGATTGTCCGCAGACCAGCCAGGCGCGCGACGCTGATGCCGAAGTCCTGCGCCATCGGGGACAGCAACAGCGCGAACACTTGTGCGTTCGTCGTGGCTGCCATGCCTACCGCGACCAGGACGAGCAGAAGAGGCACAGACAACGCGCTGCCGGGAGCCGAACGTCCCGGCGTCAGGCGGATACGCATCGCTATGCCGCGCCGATTGACGCCCCGTCGAACACCTCGTCGCGTGCGTTGCGCCGCATGAACGTGAGGTACTCCTCCTTCGTCATCAGCGGGGAGCTGGACTGGAGAATCTCCCGCGCGGTTCCTGCGCCCCCGGCCAGCAGGTCGATAATCGTCATCGCCATCAGCTGCGCGGGCAGAACGTAGGCGAGGAACTTATCCTCGATCGCCCAATCGGAGCCGTGGCCCGTGCCGGAGAACCCGCCGACGTACGGATGCAGAGCTGGCATGATGTACGCGATGTCGCCCATGTCGGTCGAGCCGGTGCGGTGTCCGGTATCCTCCCAGTCGTCTTCGCCATACAAGGTCAGAAAGTTGCTCTTGAACAGTGAGGCGAGGCTCGGATCATTCACCAGCGGCATGTAACCGGGCAGGGTTGTGATTTCGACACGCGCGCCGAGTGCGACTGCGCCCGCGCGCAACGCGCGGTCGACCTTGCGGCCGGCGTCCTCGATGGCTTCGGCGGTCTTGCCCCGCACCATCGTCTCGAGTCGAACATCGTTGGGAATGACATTGACGAGGTCGCCGCCGCGCGTGAAGATCGGATGGATGCGCACCGTGTCATCGTCCTTGAACGTTTCGCGCTGAGCGTTGATCGCGCTGAGCGCGATCTGGGCGGCATACAGGGCGTTGATCCCCCGGTCTGGCGCGCCGCCGGCGTGGGCAGCCTTGCCGACGAAACGAGCCTGCTTGCCGATAAAGCCGTTGTTCGAGGCGCTTGCCCCGGCCTTGGCGTTCATGGTAAGGCTGCTGGCTCCATGAACCATCATCGCCATGTCCACGTCATCGAAGGCGCCCAGCCGGATCATCTCGCTCTTGCCGCCGAGAAACTCCGTCCTGCCGTCCTTGCGCAGCCCGACGCGATAGTCGATCTCGACGTATTCTTCCGCCGGCACGGCAAAGAACGCAACACTGCCATCCAGTTCCGCGAGCACTCCGGACTTCAGCAGGCCTGTGGCGACGCCGAGCATGGTCGTGATCTGTGCGTTGTGGCCGCAGCAGTGCGCGGCTCCGGTGGCTGAATTCGCGAACTCGTGATCCGCGACGAGCACCGAGTCAAGCTCGCCGATGACGCCGACGGTCGGCCCTGCCGATCCTCCCGCCACGACTGTCTTCAGGCCGGTGATGGCGATCTCCTCATGGTAGCCGAGCCCGAGCCGCTGGAATTCGGCCGCCACGATCTTCGCGGTCCGAAACTCCTTGAACCCCAGCTCCGGGTCGCGATATATACGCTCTCCGACGGCAACAAGGTGATCGGCATTGCGTTCGATCTCCTCGACAACTCTGCGCTTCAGTTCGTCGTGGGCCACTCATGCCTCCATCGCGTCCGACCGACGTCATTCGGTCGGCAGATGGTGCGGTATCCGCGTGCAATCGTCAATTGAGGGGCATGCATGAAGAAAGCCCGCGTCAGGCGACTCGGGCTCGCACGAGTAGCGCATACGGGATTCGAACCCGTGATCTCCGCCTTGAGAGGGCGGTGTCCTAGGCCGCTAGACGAATGCGCCTCGTTGCACAGAGTATAGCAACGGGGCTTCCGGGGTGTCAAAATTCTTGCCGCCCGACGAGACGGCGCTGGACGCAACTGAGCGCCCAGCCGGCCGGGGCTGCGCGCTCAGAATGCGGTGTTTGATTGCGAGGGTTAGAACGTCGTGGCGCGCTGGATCGAGGATCGCACCGCGGCGAAGTCACGCCGCGCCTCGGCGGCGCTGGGAGCGCCGACCGCCTGCTTGCGAATGATCTCACCGTAGTACGCCTCGAACGCGGAGTCGCCACCGGCGAAGCCTCGGACCGAACGGAAGATGCGCATGAACGGATTCATCTGGAGCCTCCTGTGTTGTCAGTGATCATCGATGTACGATGTTGAAGTCATCATACCCGATTATGCGCATATATGCAAGTCCATATACATTGGCTTGGCATCGATTGGGACCAATGTCCTTTACGTCCCACCCCTTTCGCTTCAACGTCGCACTGCCTATCATCAGCGTGTTCGGTTACAGGCAAGGAGACGACCCTCGATGGACAAGCTCATCATCTCGGCGGCAACCACCGGGTCGAGGACCATGCGGTCACAGACACCGCATGTGCCGATCACGGAGGAGGAGATCGCCCAGCAAGCGATCGACTGCTGGCGAGCGGGCGCGGCGATCGTCCACATTCACGTGCGAGATGAGAACGAGCGGGTGACGTGCGATCCCGACCGGTACCAGACGGTGACGGATCTCGTGCGTTCCGCTGGCTCTGACGTGATCATGAACTGGTCCACCGGCGGCGGCGCTGGGCTGACGACGGACGAGGAACGGGCGGCGTCAATCAAGCGTGCGCCGGAAATCGCGAGCTTCGATTGCGGCTCGACTAATTTCGGCGCGGGTGTGTTCGTCAACTCGCCAGCGTTCCTGGAACATCTGGCGAACGAGATGAACGAGCATCTCGTCACCCCCGAGATCGAAATCTTCGACACTGGCATGATAGAGACAGCGAAAGAGCTGATCGCGCGCGAGTTGCTGCAGCCGCCATACTGGTTCCAGTTCGTGCTGGGCGTTCGGGGTGGGGCGCCGGCGACCGCGCGCGAGCTGACGCACATGGTCGACTCGTTGCCGCCGAATTCACGATGGTCCGTGTGCGCCATCGGACGACATCAGCTGCCGATGAACATGATCGCGATGGCGATGGGCGGCCACGCGCGGACGGGATTGGAAGACAACATCTATTACTCCTATCGCGTGCTCGCCACCGGCAACGCCCAGCTCGTCGAGCGGCTGGCGCGGCTGGCGCGCGAGCTTGGACGCGAGATTGCAGCGCCTGACGAGGCCCGCGAGCTGGTAGGGGTCACAGCGCGCCGCGGAGCGTTGGCGTAGATGGCCGCCACAACCAGCTTGACGATCGCCGCCGCCGAACTGTCGCATGAGACGAACACGTTTTCGTCGGTCCCGACCGGCATGCCGGCCTTCGAGCGATCTGGTTTGCGGCGCGGGGCGGCCATCGGCGCCGCGCTGCGTCGCACGGAGACGTCGTTCGCCGGATTTTTCGACGGCGCGGACCGTCATGGCTTTCTGCTCGTGCCGATACTCTCGGTATGGGCCACGCCGTCGGGGATGGTGGATGGCGGCGCCCTGACGACGCTGCTGGACGACATCGTCACGGGTCTCGGATCGTCTCGGCCGGATGGCGTGTTGCTCGCTCTGCACGGGGCGATGGTCAGTGACGTCGACGACGACGCTGATGGATACATTCTGGAGCACGTGCGCGCCGCCGTGGGCCCGGATGTCCCTATTGTCGTGACGCTCGATCTGCATGCGAACATCTCGCAGCGCATGGTCGATGCGGCAGACATGCTGATCGGCTACGACACCTATCCGCACGTCGATCAGCGCCAGCGCGCCGCCGAGGCTGCCGACGTGCTCGTCAAGATTCTGCGCGGCGCGGTCACGCCCGTCTCGAGCCTGGCTAAGCCGCCGATGATGCCGACCTCGCAGAACATGACGACCGACCGGGAGCCGATGCATTCGATCATCGCGCTTGCGCGGGAAGTTGAATCACGCCCCGGTGTCGTCAACGTGACGATCGCTGGCGGGTTCCCGCCCGCTGACACGGCTGACACGGGATTCAGTGTGCTCGTGACCACCGATGGACAGCCGGAGCTGGCCGCGTCGTACGCTGGGGAGATCGGCCGCTACGCCTGGGAGGAGCGCAGGAGCTTTCTAGGCGGCGTAACGCCGTGGCCTGACGCGGCCATGGCGATCCGGCACGATCCCGCCGGACCGACCGTGCTTGTTGACATCGCCGACAATCCATGGACCGGCGGACCGGGGGACTCGGTTGAGTTGATTCGATTTCTTCGCGACAACGACATCCGCGGCGCAGCGGTCGCGGTGGTCGCTGACCCCACTGCCGTGCGTGCCTGCGAGGACGCGGGACCGGGATCGACGGTAACGCTGAACCTCGGCGGCCACATCGACCAGCTGCACGGCGAACCACTTGAGGTTGAGGCATACGTCAGGCTCGTGTCGGACGGCAGGTTTCGCAACGAGGGTCCGATGCATGCGGGCGTGGACGTCAACCTCGGTCCGACGGCGGTGGTCGTCATCGACGGGATTGAGGTGCTCGTGACGACGCACGCGGAGACGCCGATCGATCTCAACGTCTTTCGCGCGCATGGCATCGAGCCAACCCAGCGCAACGTGCTCGCTCTCAAAGGCAAGGGCCATTTTCGGGCTGCGTTCGAGCCGATTGCGTCACAGATCATCCTCGTCGAGGGACCGGGGATCACGGGATCGGACCTCAGCAGGCTCGAATTCCGGAAGATTCGCCGGCCAATCTGGCCGATCGACCCTGACGTGGAGTGGGGATAGCACTCGATGGGGGTATGATTCCAGGGTGACAGAGGTGACGTCGCTTTGCCGTGCGTTGTGCGGCCGGCGATTCACCTGATACCCCGGACATGCGCGAGGCAATCGTGAGGGAGGCGTCGACATGGTTGAGACGACCCAGCGGGGCGCAAGCAGGCATGGGTTGGACCATCACGGCATTCGAACCTCGCGGCAGGCGCGCTGGAACCTGACCGCGCCGGCGCTGTACGAAGAGTCGATTCGCCGCCATGAAGCAGAGATAGCCGGGTTCGGTCCGCTGTCAGTCTCAACCGGTGAATACACCGGGCGCTCCCCACAGGACAAGTTCATCGTGCAGGAACCGACCAGCCAGGAGCATGTGTGGTGGGGACCTGTCAACCAGCCGTTCGATCCGGATCGCTTCGACTCCCTCCATCAGCGCGTCGCCGATTACCTCAGTGAACGCGAGCTCTTTGTTCAGGACCTGCATGTCGGCGCCGACGCGACCTATCGGATGCCGCTGCGCGTCGTCGGCGAAAGGGCGTGGCACTCACTGTTCGCACGCACGATGTTCATTCGCCCGCCGCGGGAGGAGCTCGCCGAGCACGTTCCTGCGTTCACCGTGCTGCACGCGCCGTCGATGCACGCGGATCCCGAACGCGACGGCACCCGCACGCGCACGTTCATCGTCGTCAATATGGCGAAGCGCCTGATCCTTGTCGGCGGGACCGAATACGGCGGCGAGATCAAGAAATCGATCTTTTCCGTGATGAACTACCGGCTGCCGCTTCAGAACGTGATGTCGATGCACTGCTCGGCAAACGAAGGGCCGGATGGAGACGTCGCATTGTTCTTCGGACTCTCGGGCACCGGCAAGACGACGCTGTCGTCCGATCCGTCGCGCACGCTGATTGGCGACGATGAGCACGGCTGGAGCGACGACGGCATATTCAACTTTGAAGGCGGCTGCTACGCCAAGGTTATCAATCTGTCGGCGGCGGCGGAGCCGGAGATTTTTGCCGCGACGCGCACGTTCGGCACGGTGCTTGAGAACTGTGTCCTGGATCCGGTCACGCGTGAGATCGCATACAACGACGCCTCACTGACCGAGAATACGCGCGCGGCGTATCCACTGGACATCATCTCGAACGCATCGCGGACAGGCGTTGCCGGTCACCCACGCAACGTGATGTTTCTCACCGCCGACGCGTTCGGCGTGCTGCCCCCGATCTCCCGGCTGACGCCCGAGCAGGCGTCGTACTACTTCCTGCTGGGTTATACGGCGAAGGTGGCGGGCACTGAGCGAGGTCTGACCGAGCCTGAGGCCACCTTTTCAACGTGCTTCGGAGCGCCGTTCATGACGCTGTCACCGAACGTCTATGGCCGACTGCTCGGACAGAAGATCCGCGCGCACGGCCCGGACGTCTGGCTGGTCAACACCGGTTGGACAGGCGGCGCGTATGGCGTCGGCCATCGCATGTCGATCAAGCACACGCGGGCGATGATCGACGCGGCGTTGAATGGCGCCCTCGACGACGTGCCCCTGGAAGAAGATTCCATCTTTGGCGTGCAGATCCCGACCAGCGTGCCGGACGTTCCTTCTGACGTTCTCGTGCCCCGTAACGCGTGGACCGACAAGGAGGCGTACGAGCGAGCCGCGACGCGTCTCGCGCGCTCGTTCCGCGAGAACTTCAGCGTCTACGCAACGGAGGTCGATGAGGCGATCCGCGAAGCGGGACCGCGCGACGTGTAGACGTAACCGGCCACGACACACGAACGGGTGACAGCGCTCCAGCCCTGGAGCGCTGTCGCCATCTGCGACGCGTTTCACAACAACCGGGAGGGGTCGAACCGCTCGATCAGTGGGTCGGTGTCCCCGGCCAGGATGCTGGCGGCCAACGCGTCCGCGCTCGCGGGGGCCAGCAGCGCTCCGGATCGGAAGTGGCCGCTGGATATCCAGACGTTGTCGAGATGCGGCACGCGGCCCAGGATCAGCTCGCCGTCGTCGGTTCCGGGCCGCAATCCCGCCCAGGTTGAGGCGAGGCGGCCATGCGCGAGCGACGGCACGACGCGCTCTACGAGCGCGGTCAACATCGCAACGCCCGCCGGTGTGACTCGCGAATCGAATCCGGAGTCATGCTCTTCGGTCGCGCCGACCGCGACCGTGCCGTCCGCCCTCGGCACAAAGTAGCCGCCTCCACCGCCGATAACGGACCGTATCGGAACGGGAGGATCGGCGATTGCCATCATCTGCCCGCGGACCGGCCGTGTTGGGATCGTGAAGTCGATTGACGGACCGAGCGTGCGGCTCCAGGCCCCGGCGGCAATTGCCACCGCGCCCACAGGAAGTCGGCCGTCAAAGGTTTCGACATGTGTGGCCCTGCTGCCGCGCGTCACGATCGCCGTCACCGGCGCGTGCTCGCGAATGACGGCGCCGCAACGTCGCGCCGCATGCGCGAACGCGACGGTTAATCGGCCAAGCATGACGCTTCCGGCTCCGGGTGAAAACACGCCCAGTTCAAAACGCTCGTGCAACGCCGGCTCGCGGTCCTGAACGGCCGCGCCTGCCAGCCATTCGGCGTCAACGCCGTTCGTTTTGCGCCACTCGAAGTCTGCCTGAAGCGTGTTCAGGTCAGAGACGGCGCCGACCTCGATCTCGCCGGTGCGCACGTACCCGACGTTGATTCCGGTTTGATCTTCAACCTCGTCGATGAGAGCCGGGTACTGCGCGTAGGAGGCGAGCGCCAGTCCGGTGCGGGTTCCATGGCGCGGGCCGGGAGGAGAGATAACACCCGCCGACGCCCAGCTGGCCTCCCGCCCCAGCTCGCGGCGATCGAGCAGCAAGACACGCGCGCCGGAACGCGCAAGGCGGTACGCGAGTGTCGCGCCGATGATGCCGCCACCTATGATCGCGACGTCAACAGCGCCGGTGCGGTTCGACATCGTCCCTACCCAACCGGTTGCAGATCCTACGACGCCCCCATCTTACGACACGTGTTCGATGACGCGGCGAGCGTCGCGGGCAGCGCCACGACTGGGGATGGAACGAGACCTGGTGGGGATGGGTGGGTAGCCGTGCTTTCAGATTCGTTGCAGGTCTCCGTGGCGGTAGCGCCACTGGAGAAACAGAAGCCGCCGCCATTGCGACGCGGTGTCGACGTACTCGATAAACGGGTACGCGGCGCGTAGCGCCGTCAGTGTGAAGATCTCGCTGTCGGTGAAGCCAAGCCGTTCGAGATCTTCGACGGTGACATCCGGTTTTATCAGGCTGAGCGATGCCGAGCTCATCTCAGCCGCTCCTCTTCACTTCCAGGGCGGCTGCCCGCGCGCTAATAAGCGGGACGCCTGCCATTCGACGTATGTTTCATTACACTTAACGAACGCCCGCGCGGCGCGGATGTTCCCGGCGTCCTGACCGCCAGCCGGTTGACACTATGCAAACCCCCTGCCACGGCGTTGAGTTACGTTCGAGGAAGACCCTGGATTACGGGCCGTGGAATGTGACAGTCCCGCCACGGGGCGGGACTGTGTGAGCGCGAATGGAGGGTGGTGGGCGATCCGTCGTGCCAGCTAGCTCTCCGCGTCGTCGGGCTCGATGTCAGCTGCCGCGACAAGCAGCTGTTCGTCACGACCACGAATGCGCTGCCGCTCGTCGAGCTTCTGCTGGCGACGCTCAGCCTTCTTGCGCCGTGGCTCCTCCTGCGCGCTCCCCAGCCGGCGCATGAACCGCTCAACCTGGCCGGCAGTGTCGACGATGCGCTGTTCGCCGGTGAAAAACGGATGACACTTGTTGCAAAGGTCGAGGCGCAGCGTCGGCCTGGTGGACCGACTTTGCCACGTGTTGCCACAAGCGCATGTGATCGTCGTCTCCTGATATGTCGGATGAATGCCTGTCTTCATGTTCGCGGCTCCCAGACCTGAACTCGATCGAACGCTCGCGTTCGTCTGACTGCTAATCGGCGGCGATGCTCGCTACCGGAACCGGAAGCTCAGCTTCGGCCACCTCAGGGGTGTCGAACGGATAGACGCTGACCTGCTTGCGGTCACGGCGTACCGGCTCGAACTTGACGAGCCCTTCAACCAGCGAAAAAAGCGTGTAGTCTCGCCCCATCCCGACGTTGTTGCCGGGGTAGAACTTGGTGCCCTTCTGGCGGACGATGATGCCGCCGGCCCGCACCGCGTTGCCGTCGTACAACTTTACGCCTAGGCGCTTCGAGTTACTGTCACGGCCGTTGCGAGAGCTCCCGACGCCCTTTTTGTGTGCCATTGTGTGTCTCCTGTCCTCGTCGTGCCCACTAGGCCGTCTTTATCGTATCGATCGTCAAGCGTGTCAGTTCCTGGCGATGACCCATCTTGCGGCGGTAGCGCTTCTTCGCCTTGAATTTGAAGACGACGATCTTCGGTCCGCGCAGATGCTCGGAGACAGTCGCGACGACCGTCGCGCCGTCGACAACGGGAGCGCCGATAGCGATGCCGGTGTCGCCCGCGACCATGAGCACGCGATCAATCTCGATCGTGGCCCCTTTTTCGACAGGCAGGCGCTCGACGTCGATCGTGTCGCCTTCAGCGACGCGGTACTGCTTACCGCCAGTTTCAATGACCGCGTACACGTTCGGTCCCTCTCCTGCCATGAACGCCCGCTGGGAGGGCTGTCCCGCGACGAACGCCATTTGCGATGTCAGAATGAAATCAGGCCCACGCTCCCGCGTCGCCTGACGACCTCTAATAGTACCGTGACCTGTGTCGCTCGTCAATTCTCGCAAGAATTGCTCAGACATCAACTGGAATCCTTGAGCACTCATGACCTGTTCATGCGGACGAGACGTGTCATGATTATGCGGTAGTGTGGATGGCCATCTGAGCCCATTCAAGAACGGAAGCATGATAACCGCATGACCGTCGCGAGCAGAACAACCTCAACGAAGTCGATCCGTGTCGGCACCCGTGGCAGTCGCCTCGCCCGGCTGCAGACTGACCGTGTCGTGTCCGCGTTGCGTGATTGGAATCAGGAGCTGACGTTCGACGAGGTTGTGATCTCGACGGCGGGAGATCGGGATAAGCTGACGCCGCTGTCCGTCATCGGGGGTCAGGCGATCTTCGCCAAGGAGCTGCAACAGGCGATCCTGGACGAGCGCGTGGATTGCGCCGTGCATAGCGTGAAAGACCTGACGTCAATACTCCCCGCCGGGTTGACGCTGGCCGCGGTGCTCGACAGGAGCGATCCCCGAGACGTGCTCGTGTCGCGGCACGAGGGCGGACTTGCCAGCCTTCCGCCTGGCGCGCGCGTCGGCACCAGCAGCCGGAGGCGCATGACACAGCTCCGCCTGGCCAGGCCGGACATCGAGATCGTTGAGTTGCGTGGCAACGTCGACACGCGCCTGGCCAAGGTGCTTGACGACACGAGCGGCGCCTACGACGCGGTGATACTCGCGGCGGCGGGAGTGCTTCGCATGGGGTACGAGCAGCGCATCAGCGAGTATCTGGACCTGTCACTGTTCACCCCCGCGCCAGGTCAGGCAGCGCTTGGAGTCGACTGTCGCACGGACGACCGCGCCACGCGAGAGATTCTGGCGTCGGTGAATGATTGGACGGCGGCGACGGAGGTCGAGGCGGAGCGCGCGTTCCTGCGGGCGCTGGGCGGCGGCTGCGCGTCTCCGATGGCGGCGCACGCGCGGATCGAGGGCGACATCATCCGTATGTGGGCGATGCTTGCCGACGAGACGATGGAGCGGGTCGCGATGAGCGAGGACGAGGCGGATGTCGAAGACGGCGTCGCCCTGGCCGAGCGCATGGCGTTGGCGTTGAGGAATCGGATTGACCGGTGAGCAACGACCATCCGAACTCAAAGCCGCTGGCCGGTCTGCGCATCCTCGTGACGCGCGCTCGCTCTCAAGCTGCAGCGCTTTCGGATCGGTTGGTTGAGCTCGGCGCGTCAGTCGTCGAGCTGCCGGCCATCGAGATCGTTCCCCTCCCGCTCGCGGCGCTCGACACGGCGCTGTCGCGAGTTACCGAGTATGACTGGGTGCTATTCACTAGCACGAACGCGGTCGACATCGTGTTCGATCGCGTCGAGTCGCTTGGGCTGGAGCTGTCGTCACTGGCCGGTGTCAGGCTCGCAACGATCGGCTCGTCGACGGCGGACCGCGTCAACTCGCGCGGTTTGGCGGTCTCATTCGTTCCTGAGCGGGCCATCGCGGAGTCGATGCTCGACGGTCTCGTACGGCTGGGATTGTCAGGCGCGCGCATCCTTTTGCCGCGCGCTCGCGTCGCACGGAACACGTTGCCGGACGGACTGCGCGCGGCCGGCGCCCGCGTAGACATCGTCGAGGTGTACGAGACGCGCGCGACGGCGGGCGACGAGGACGCGATCGACGATGTTCGGGCGCTGGGCGCTGACTGGGTCACGTTTACATCTCAGTCCTCAGTTCGAAACACGTTAGCGGCGCTGGGTGGTCGCGTGCCCGAGGGGGCGCGCATCGCCTGCATCGGCCCGATCACCGCGGAGGCTGCCCACTCAGCGGGCCTGACAGTCGATATACTGGCGTCAGAGCATTCGGTATCCGGTCTCGCCGACGCGCTCGTCGCGGAAGTCGGGACGCCAGGAGAGGGCACGCAGACATGACAGCTATAGCGACATCGCGGGAGGCGCCCTTTCGACGGTTCCGGCGCCTGCGACAGAGCGAAGGGCTGCGGCGCTTCGCACGCGAAACAGTGTTGCATCCCGGAGACTTCGTGTATCCCATCTTCGTCACCTACGGCGCTGGCGTGAAGCGGGAGGCTCCGTCGATGCCTGACGTCCATCAGGTGTCGGTCGACCAGCTCGCGGGCATCGCCGCGGAGCTGGCCGGGCTCGGCGTGCGCTCCGTGTTGCTGTTTGGCATCCCGGCGACGAAGGATCCACTCGCGAGCGACGCACGCAGCGACGATGGCGTCGTACAGCAGGCGATTCGAGCCTTGAAGCAGGCCGATCCATCGCTGGTCGTGATCGGCGATGTGTGCTGCTGCGAGTACACCGATCACGGACATTGCGGGGTCCTTGACGGCGACGTTGTCGACAACGACGCGACCATCGAACTGCTGGCGCGGATCGCCGTCACGCAGGCGCGCGCGGGCGTCGACGTCGTCGCGCCGTCCGACATGTTGGTTGCCCGGGGGGCGGCGATCCCCGCGGCGCTTGACGAAGCGGGATTCGCGCACACGCCGATTCTGTCGTACGCGGCGAAGTACGCGTCGGGATTCTACGGACCTTTTCGCGACGTGGCGGAATCAACTCCCAGCTTCGGCGACCGACGCGGCCACCAGATGGACCCGGCGAACGCCCGCGAGGCGCTGGCTGAGATCCAGACCGATCTGGATGAAGGCGCTGACGCGGTGATCGTCAAGCCGGCGCTTTCGTATCTGGACATCATTTCGCAGGCGCGGCAGCGGTTTGACGCCCCGATCGCCGCCTACAACGTCAGCGGTGAGTACGCGATGGTGCGGGCGGCGGGCCGCGCGGGATGGATCGATGAGCGCCGGGTAACGATGGAGATCCTCACCTCGATCAAGCGCGCCGGCGCCAGCCAGATCATTACGTACCACGCCAAGGACGCCGCTCGCTGGTTGCAGGAGGAGCAGGGCGCGCTCTAGGTCGTTCGGTTCGCGTTCGCGAGCGTCGTACAATCCAGATTGAGTCGTTCGTCCCCGACGAATGACGCCGGACATGGCTGGAGGGTCGCGTGCAGTTTTTTCTCAAGACATCCAGGGGCGAGCCCGCGGCCGAGGTGAGCTCCAACGAGGGCCGGCAGATACTGACGCGGTTGCGGCACGAGGGACGCAAGCTGGTCGACGTGTTCGTCCTTGCCGACGATGGAACGCTCGAACGACTCCAGGAGCGAACGCGGCGCAGGCTCGGCTCGAACGCCGTAGCCTCGCGAACATGGCTGTGCGAGACGGCGCAGGACGGCGAGTGGGGGAACGGCCGCTATATTCCCGAGCCACTCGACGCAATTGAAAGCGCGGACCCGCCAGCGGCAGCGGTAGTGCTCGTGCTGGCAGGCGCCGAGGGTGCTCCCGAGGATGTTGTTGAGCAGCTTCAAGGCATGACATCGTCGCGCTAGCTCGCGATCCAGTCAAGCGGAACCATGAGCCTCGCGATTACGCCGCCATAGTCGTTCCGAGTGCGATAGCTGCTCACGTTTCAAAGACTGCCAACCGGCGATGCACGGGTGTGTCGGTCTCTGAATATGTATATTCGCGGATGATCTGCCGAGAACGCAAATCCGAATCACTGGACTGACAGCTCGGATGCGTCGGTCGTGGCGGCCACGGGAGTGGCCCTGCGCTCACCGATCGTGCGCTCGAAGTAGAAGTAGTAGAGCAGCATCGACGCCGTAATGAACACGATGTACGCGACGAATGACACGCTGTATCCGTAGCGCACGATGAGCGCGCCGGCAATCACGCTCGACAACGCCCAGCCGAAGTTCCACGCGCCCGAACGAAAACTGAACACTTGTGCCCGCGCCCGGGACGGAAGCACTTCCGAGATGTACGTGCTGTCGATGGGCCAGGCCATGTTGATCGATGTCGTGCGCACAATGTGAGCTATGACTGCAATTGGTAGCGCGGGCGTAAACAGCAGCAGGAAGTAAAACGGCACGGGCGTGAGCCGGACGACCGTGACTGCCTTCAGCGATCCCAGGCGTCGCGCAAGATACGGTGACGTCAGGCCGAAACCCGCCGCAATCAAGCCTGCCGCGGAGAAGATGACGCCGATCTCGCGGGTCGACGCTCCTTGTCGCTGGAGGAAGACGTTATAGAACGGGAACAGCGCGCCGGCGCCGAGGCTCATCAGCCCGCCGATCGCGATGAAGACCGCCATGTGACGGCGCACCGTGCGTGGTGGAGCCGGCGCCGGGCCGCCGGCGATAGCGACATCCTCGTCCATCGGACGAGCGTGCCTCTGTTGCGCCGACATGCCAAGTAAGGGGATGATGCCCAACCCCGCGAGTCCGACGCCGACGATCAGCGTGTAGCGATACGCCTCCGCGCTGGGCGTGTCAATGGCGAGCAGGCTGGCCAGACTCCGGGGCAGAAAGCCACCGACGAGACTCCCGATGGTCATCGAAAGGGAGTTGAGTGAGAATGCCAGCGCCGCCACGCTATGGCGTTCCCGCGGGGTAGTCAGCTCGACGATGAAGGGCATCGTCGGGACAAACAGGAAGGCGGTTCCGGCTCCGCTCAGCGCTCCCATCAGCAGCAGCAGCGGTGGATTGGTGATGACGCAGGCGAGCACGGACGTGATGATGAACAGTACGAGGCCGACCGTGACCGTTAGCCAGACGCCGAAGCGATTGACGAGGAAGCCGATCGAGAGCGCCACACCGCCCATGGCGAGGGTGCTGAAGGCGTTGAAGCGGCCGATGAAGTCCTCAGCGAGATCCAGCTGGATGAGGTAGAGGTTGAAGATGAGCATGAAAACGCCGATGCCGACATTGGCGATCAGGCTGTACAGCAGAAACAGCTTGATGTCGCGGCTGTAGGATTGGATGCCGCGGAAGAATGAACCCACAGAATGCCCATTTCGTTGCCG
>DATKCN010000160.1:0-15071 GCA_035513175.1 Thermomicrobiales bacterium | reverse complement strand
TAGCTCAACGCCAGCCTGTGGGAGTCGTCGAACCTATTGACAAAATAGAACAGATGTTCTATTCTACGGTCAGCTCGCGATGCGTGGCTGCCCTCGATGGCCGCCGCCACAGCTGTACTCTGGGAGTCCTCGCGAGCTTGCCCCGCCCGTGACACCGCGCTGTCACGTGACCCGGCCGGTCGAGTTTTCTCGCCGCCCCAAAAGTCCCTGGGCGACCGTGCCTGCTGGCTTGTCACTCCGTTGCATTGGCATCCCGACCTCTCAAGTACACTTGCGGCGCATGCTCGATCGCATTCGTCCCGGAGGTCCCACATGTCTCGCACCGCTTCCGAAGCAGAGCTGAGCCTCAGTGTCAGAGAGTTCCTCGATTCAATGCGCGGCACGAACGAGCCAGTCGTCCTGGATGCCAATGGCGACACCGTCGCCGTGGTCCTGAGCCGCGACAAGTACGAGCGACTGCTCGCAGCAGAACAAGAAGAATGGGATCGCCTGTGGGCAGTCGTCGATGCCGTCCACGAACGAAACGAGGACCTTGATCCGGATGAGGTTCTTCGTGCTGTAACTGAGGATGTCGAGGAGGTTCGCAAGGAACTCTATGACGAATGGCGCTCTGGTCAGGGCCGTCGTTGACACGAATCTCTTCATCAGCGCGCTGATCATGCGCCGGGGCAGCCCGTACGAGGTGCTTCGCCGCTTGCGGGCCAGACTCTTCGTCACATTGACGTCCGACATGCAACGCCGTGAGTTGCGCGATGTTCTGTCACGACCACATATCCTCCATCGCTATCGACTCTCGGAGCAGGAGATCACGGACTTCTTCAAGCTGTTCGACCTCGCCGGCAGCCTCGTCAGACTTGATCCATCGTTTAGGATGCCCGTCGAGGTGCGAGACCCTCAGGACGTGCTCATTCTTGCAACAGCGCTCGCTGGCAACGCCCAATATCTCGTAACTGGAGACCGCGACCTGCTCGTCCTTGCAGACGACCCGCGCCTCGGCGCCCTCCAGATCGTCACAGCCACCGAATTCCTGAGCGCACTCGACGTGGAGCAGGTGCCATGAGCCTTATCGCTCGAATTGACGCGGACGAATCCGTTAGAACGCGCGTTCGCATCATGCTACGATGATCGGCATGGACACGAGCACGCACACCGGCACACCGCTGACGCTCACGCATGACGAAATGGTCGGCCGCATGCTGGCTTCGGACACCGAGTACGACGGCGTCTTTATAGTCGGCGTGCGCACGACCGGCATCTACTGCCTGCCGTCCTGCAAGCCGCCACGCAAGCCGAATCCGGAGAACGTGTCGTTCTACGCGACACCGCAGGAGGCCCGCGCTGCCGGGCTACGCGCCTGCAAGCTCTGCCGTCCGGACGATTTCTACCTCGGCTACCACGCCGGGGAGAGCATCGTCGAAGGGCTCGTTGCCGCTGTCTTCGCCAATCCCGGCGCCTTCGCCAACGTCAAGGCGCTGGTGGCCGCGTCTGGCGTTGGCTCCAGCAAGCTCCACGAGCTGTTCCGCACGCACTACCACTCCACCCCGGCAGAGATTCTCACCCGCGCCCGCGTCGCCGCCGCTCGGACACTGCTGCTCGCCAGCGACCGGCAGGTGGCAGACATCGCGTTCGACGTCGGCTTCGAGAGCCTGTCGGCCTTCAACACCAACTTTCGCAAGCACAACGCGACCAGCCCGGCCGCCTTTCGCAAGCTGCCCGAGCAGCCGGCGTTCGAACTGCAACTGCCCGCCCAGTACCCCATCGAGCGCATGCTGCGCTATCTCGGGCGCGACGCCAACAGCCTGACCGAGCGCGTCGATGGCCGCGCCTGCCTGATCTCGATGCGCGTCGACGACCAGCCCGTCATCGTGCGGCTGGAGCTGGAGCCGGGACGCGCCCGCTGCAAGATCGTGCTGCCGTTGGACCTCCCGCCTGCCGCCTACGCCACGGTTCACTCCCGCCTGCTGGCCATGCTGGGGCTAACCATCGACCCGTTGCGCTTCGAGACGCTGGTGGCGGGCGCGCCCGACCTGGCTCCCCTGATCGTCGATCAGCGCGGGCTGCGCGTGCCGCTGGTGGCCGATCCGTTCGACGGCCTGGTCTGGGCCGTCGTCGGGCAGCAGATCAACCTGGCGTTCGCCTACACGCTGCGTCGCCGCCTGATCGAGCGCGCCAGCCATGAGGTCGCGCATGGACTCTGGCTGCCGCCGTCGCCGCAGGGCGTCGCAGCGCTCGAGCCGGCCGATCTCACGGCGCTTTCGTTCTCCCGCGCCAAGGCCAGCTACATCATCGACGCCGCCCGCGAGGTGGCCGAGGGACGCCTGCCGCTGGACGACATGGCGCACGCTTCCGCCACACGCATCGAGCGCTCGCTGCGCGCCGTGCGCGGCATCGGCCCCTGGTCGGCGCATTACCTGATGATGCGCTCGTTCGGCTTCCTCGATTGCGTTCCGGTCGGCGACACCGGCCTGACCTCCGGCCTGCAACGCTTCTTCGCCCTGGAGCAGCGCCCCGGCCGCGAGGAGACACTGGCGCTGATGGAGCGCTTCAGCCCCTACCGCAGCCTGGCCACGTTCCATCTCTGGCAGCGTTTCGGCAGCGCCGCGTGACAGGCTGTGTTTGATCGCAGGATCCGGATAGCAACAGGGGCACGCCACCGCTATGCTGTGGCGTAGTAGTGGAGGAGAACACAATGACTGCCGAAACTCGCATCGCCTGGATGGACACCGTTGCTTCGCCGGCCGGACCCGTCACCTTCGCCGTCGACGAGCGCGGCGCGCTCATGCGTCTCTCGTTCGACGAGGGCAACTATCCCGACACTATCCAGAATCAGCTAACGCGCGACGGCTACGTGCTCCAGCACAACGCCGCCCGCACCGCCGGCGTGCGCGACCAGCTTCATGAGTATCTGTCGGGCATGCGCCAGACCTTCGACCTGCCACTCGCGCCGGAGGGCAGCGACTGGCAGCGGTCCGTCTGGAACGCCCTGCAACGCATCCCCTTCGGCGCGACCTACACGTATGGCCAGATCGCCGACCTGCTCGGCAGCCCCGGCTCAGCCCGCGCCGTTGGACGCGCCAACGCCACCAACCCCATCCCGCTTGTCATCCCCTGCCACCGCGTCATCGGCGCGGACGGCTCGTTGACCGGCTTCGGCGGCGGCCTGCACATCAAAACGGCCCTGCTGGCCCACGAGGCGCGCGTCCTCGGGATCCTTGTCACCTCACACTCCGAGTCGCAGCCAGCCCTGCCGCTCTCGGTCTGACGACAAAGCCAGAGCTGATGATAGCCTCGGCGCCGGCTATCATCAGCCCTTAACCGCTATCAGCTAACCGCTAGCCGCTCGCAACGCCTCGCCCGCCATCGCAATCGTGGCGTCAATATCCTCGTCGGTGTGGGCGGCGGACAGAAAGATGGCCTCGAACTGCGATGGCGCGACGTAGACGCCCCGCTCCAGTAACCCGTGGAAGTAGCTCGCGAAGCGCGCCGTGTCGCTCGTCGCCGCTTCCTCGTAGTTCGTCACCGGCTGTTCGTTGAAGAACACGCAGCCCAGCGTGCCCGCCTGCGTCGTGAACGCCGGAACGTCCACCGCGTCCGCCGCTTCGCCGATGCCATCGATCAGCCGCTTGGTCTTCGCCACGATGCCGTCGAACACCCCCGGTTCGCGCAGCCCGCGCAGCGTCGCCAGCCCGGCCGCCACCGCCAGGGGGTTGCCGCTCAGCGTCCCGGCCTGATACATCGGCCCCGCCGGCGCCACCACCTGCATGATCTCGCGCTTGCCGGCATACGCGGCCAGCGGCAAACCCCCGCCGACCACCTTGCCCAGCGTGATCAGGTCCGGCTCGATGCCATAGCGCTCCGCCGCCCCGCCCAGCGCGACCCGGAAGCCAGACAGCACCTCATCGAAGATCAGCACCGTGTCATTCGCAGACGTGAGCGCGCGCAAACCCGCGAGAAAGCCCGGCTCCGGCAGCACCAGGCCCATGTTGCCCGCCACCGGCTCGACGATCACCGCCGCGATCTGGCCCGAAAACTCCGCAAACAGCTGCTCGACGGCGGCCAGATCGTTGTACGGCGCCACCAGCGTGTCAGCTGTCGCCCCGGCAGGCACGCCGGGGGAGTCGGGCAGTCCCAGCGTCGCTACCCCGCTGCCAGCCTGCACCAGCAGCATGTCGGCATGGCCGTGGTAGCAGCCGCTGAACTTCACGATCTTGTCGCGACCGGTGAAGGTCCGCGCCACCCGCAACGCCGTCATCGTTGCCTCGGTGCCGGATGACACCAGCCGCACCATCTCGGCGCCGCCGACCATCTCGCGGATGAGTTCGGCCAGCTCCGTCTCCGCCAGCGTCGGGGCCCCAAAGCTCGTGCCGGTGGCCGCCGTGCGCTGCACCGCCTCGACCACCGCCGGGTTCGCATGCCCGAGAATCAGCGGTCCCCACGACAGCACGTAGTCGATGTACTCGTTGCCGTCGATGTCGAACACCCGCGCGCCAACCCCCCGTTTGAAGAACACCGGCTGCCCGCCGACGCTCCTAAACGCGCGCGCCGGGCTGTTCACCCCGCCGGGAATCACCCGTCGCGCCGCCGCGATCGCCGCCCGCGACCGATCGAGCGTCAATTCCCGCCCGGCCACACGGGCTCCAGTCTTCATTCAGATCTCCCTTGTAGCGAGTGATAGGTCGAAAGTGGAAAGTGACGAGCCGGGAGCAGGTGCGCCCCCACTTTCGACTTTTCACTTTTCACTGTCCCCGAGCCCAAACAGCTCCAGCAGTCGCTCGCTCGACTGCTCGTGCCGCCCCGTCTCCGCGTGAGCTTTCACGCGCGTGACCGGGTAATGGAGCATCTTGTTCACGATGGCAGTGCTGAGCGCCTCGACCATGGCGCGATCCCGTTCGGAGAGGTGGCCGAGCCGCCGCATGGCGCGCTCGAGCTCGCTCCGACGGATCGTCTCGGCGCGCTCGTGCAGCGCTGTGATGGCCGGCACGACGGAGCGGGCACGCCACCAGTCCATGAATTCGCTTGTGGCGCGCTCGACGATCGCTTCGACTTTGGCGATCTCGTCTTCATACCGCGAACGGTTGTCGTCGGAGATGTCCTGCAGGTCGTCAACGCTGTAGAGGCGCATCCAGCCGGTGTCGCCAAGCGCAGGTTCGATCGTGCGCGGCACCGCCAGATCGACGGCCACCAGCGGCGTTGCCCGTCCGCGTGACAGCGCGTGAGTCGTCGCGACATCAAGCACGTAGCCGGGCGCGGCAGCGGCGGCGAACAGCCCATCCATGCCGGCCAGCTCGCCGGGCACGTCGCTCAGCGGGATGTAGCGGCCGCCAGTGTCCGCCGCCAGCGCGAGGCCGCGCGCCTCCGTGCGGTTGGCGATCACGAGGTCGGCCACACGCGCGTTGCGCAATAGTCGCGCGGCAACCGTCGCGATCTGCCCGGCCCCGATCACCAGCATTGATCGCCCGTTGAGACCGTTGAGGTCGCGGCCGGCAAGATCGATCGCGGCGTGGGAGATCGAAAGGCGGTTGCGGGCGATAGCGGTGCGGGTGCGGGCCTGCTTCCCGGTGCGCAGCGCGTTCATGCACAGGCGGGACAGAATCGGCCCGGCGCTGCCCGCCACCCGCGCCGCGGTGAGCGCCCGTTGCGCCTGGCTGAGTATCTGCGACTCACCGAGCATCATCGACTCGAGCCCGCAGGCCACCCGCATCAGATGCCGCGCGGCGTCGCGCCCGGAGAGCGTGATCGTGCAGGCCGCGAGGGCATCTGTCGACACGCTCCGGCTGTCGGCAAGGAAGTTGTGAAGCGCTTCGCAACCATCGCCATGGTCATCGAGCAGCGCGTACACCTCGGTGCGGTTGCAGGTGGAGAGGATCAACCCTTCGCCAGCCATCCTCTGCAACTCCAGCAACGCGGGCTGGATGTCGGCGTCGCTGAAGGCCAGCCGCTCGCGCGCGGCAATGGCGGCCCGTTCATGGTTCGCGCCGATCATGCACAATTGCATGACTCAAACCCCTTCAGCACCCCTCCGGAGCGTGGATCCCCCCGGAAATCTGGGCAAACCTGCATGCATAGCCGCGCCTACCCCAGTTAACCCGCAAGTCTGAGCGCCGTCAAGGACCGCCTGTGCCGCCTCGACAGCGACGACGGAGCGCTCCTCGCTACCTGCCCAGTTGGACAGTTGCCGGCAAGGCTATCCGCCGGTATAGTTCGGAAGACGAACAGTTCGACTACCGAAGGAAACTGCGTGAATCAGGAAGACGCGATCTCACAGGTCCTGACGGTGTTGCCGGAGATCGGCAAGCGGTTGCACGCCTCGGTGGCGGCGCATCCGGAAGCGGCGGGCCGCTCGATCGGACAGATCAGAGCGATGGTGCACCTTTTCCACCACGGCAGCAGCACGGTCGGCGATGGCGCTGCCGCGTTGGGAGTCGCCATGCCGACCATGTCGGAGCTGATCGATCGGCTGGTAGAGGACGGAATGGTGGAGCGCGGGGTCAACCCGGACGACCGCCGCCAGGTGATCGTCTCGCTGACGCCGCGGGCGAGGGCGTTCGGAGACCGCATCTACCAGTTGCGCCGGGCGCAGGTGAAGGCCGCGCTCGACCGACTGGAGCCGCACGAGTGGCCAATGTTCGTCCGCTCGATTCAGGCGCTGGCGGACGCGTTGGCCGAGGGTGGATAGCGACAAGCATATGCGGATCATGCCCCTTTCAGGCAACGACGACGTCCTGTCCCCTGCCCGCTGATCACACGGAGAAAGAGACACAGATGTCGACTCCCGGACCCGCGCGCGGCATGGCCGCACAGCCAGCCCGCAATCCGTGGCTGATCCTGATGGTGCTCTGCCTGGCAGTCTTCATGCTGCTGCTGGACACGACCATCGTCAATGTGGCCCAGCGCAAGATCCAGATCGGACTTGGCGCCGATCTGGCCGAAATCCAGTGGGTGCTGGACTCCTACATTCTGGCCTATGCCGTGCTGCTGTTGTCGTTCGGGCGGATCGGTGACGTCTTCGGGCGTCGCAGGCTGTTCATCATCGGCATGGTGATTTTCAGCGTCGCCTCCGGCCTGTGCGGCGTCTCCGGCTGGCTGGGCGACTTCGTCGGAGTCTCTGGAGTCAACGCCCTGATCGCCGCGCGCGTGCTGCAGGGCATCGGCGGCGCGTTCATGATGCCGCAGACGTTGTCGCTGATCGCCGTGGCCTTCCCGCCGGAGCGGCGTGGGGCAGCGATGGGCATCTGGGGCGGCATCGTGGCGCTCGGGGCGGTCATTGGCCCCGTCGCCGGAGGGCTGATTGTCACCAACTACGCCTGGGAATGGATTTTTCTGATCAACATCCCGGTTGGCATCGCCGCCATCGCGCTCACGCTGCTGATCGTGCCGGAATCGGTCGATCCGCACGCCAGCCGCCGCATCGACTGGGGCGGGTTGTTCCTGTCCGGCTTCGGCATCTTCGCCGTCGTCTTCGCCCTGATCGAGGCCAACCGCATGGGCTGGAGCGATCCGTTCATTCTGGGGCTGTTTGCCGCCGGGGCCGCGTTGCTGGTGGCCTTCGTGTGGTGGGAGAAGCGCGTCGACGACCCGATGATGAAGATCGAGCTGTTCAAGCTGCGAAACTTCTGGGTTGGCAACGTCATCACCGGGGTCATGGCCTTCGGCATGTTCGGCATTTTCTTCCCGCTGACCCTCTTCCTGCAAGGGACGCTTGGATTCACGCCGATCCGGGCCGGACTGTCGCTGATCCCGATGTCGCTGACGATCATGATCACGGCGCCGCTGGCCGGGCGACTCACCGACCGCGTGGGAGCGCGCTGGATTCTGGTAACCGGCCTTTCGCTGGTAACGACCGGCATCCTGCTGATCATCATGCAGTCGTCGCTCGACACCACCTGGCAGAGCCTGTTCCCGGCGCTGCTGGTGACCGGCGCGGGCATGGGGCTGACATTCGCGCCAATGACGGCCGCCGCCATGCGCGAGGTCCCGCCGCGCATCTCCGGCAGCGCCTCGGGCATTATCAACACCACCCGCAACATCGGGCAGGTGCTCGGCATTGCGGTGCTGGGCTCCATCCTGCAGAGCCGCGTCGTATCGTACGTGCGAGCCGACCTCGAAGTGACCCCGCTCGACGCCGCGACGCGGGCCGAGGTGGTCGAGTTGGCCCGCAACAGTCGCTTCGATGAGCTGGCGACGATCATTCCTGCCGGTCAGGCTGATCTGCTCCCATCGATCTACCTGAGCATTCAGGAGAGCTCCGTCTCGGCCCTGCACGACACCTTCCTCGTCAGCGCGGCGGCATGTTTGCTCGGCGTCGGCGTGGCCTTCATGATCCGCAACCACGCCAGAGCGCCGGTCGCGCCGCAAACGGCGCCAGCGACGACTACCCCACAGGAACGGGCCGCGACAGCGGACTAGCCCTCACCCCCCGGCCCCCTCAGGTGCTGCCGCACTCCCTGTGCCGGGAGTGCGGCAGCACCTGAGGGGAAGGTTGGCGTCCGGGAGTGGTGCGGGGCATCCGGGCGCGCTGGACGCCTTGCATTGCGACTGGGCTGGAAAAGTTAGACCGCCAATCGGCGGTGTAAGGTGTTGGCGGTCTAACTATGGCTATGAAAGTCCTGCTTGGGTAGTCAGCCACAGTGGTCATGTCGTAGCAGTGGCCCTTCTCCTCTTGTCATGTTTCGCTGCGGCTCAACATGACAGAAAGAACACCACATCCCGCAACACAATCATCGCAGCACGCAGTACGAGTCCACCGACGAACGGCAGCAGGTGCGACTTGCAATGTAACGAAAAAACCGTTAAAATAGGAACCATGGAAGATGGAGCGAACGCCGCCGAGCGGATCATCAGGCGCTTCGGCGGTCAAAGCGCGCTGGCCGCCCTGCTCGGCAAGCGGCAGAGCACGATCGAACACTGGGCGAAAACAGGGCGGGTGCCAGCGCAATGGCAGACGCCACTCATGTCGCTCGCCCGCGAGAGAGGTGTGATCTTGGAAGCACGAGACTTCGTCGAACTCAGGCCCAACCCGATCCAACCGGCAGAGGGCCGCCTCGGCATCCTGCTCGTCGGCCTCGGCGCCGTCTCATCGACGATCATCAGCGGCGTCGAGCACGCCCGCCGCGGCAGCGGCCGGCCCGTCGGGTCGCTCACCCAGATGGGCACGATCCGCCTCGGCAGGCGCACGGAAAACCGCTCGCCCCTCATCCGCGAGTTCGTTCCGCTCGCAGACCTCGACGACATCGTCTTCGGCGCCTGGGACCCCTTCCCCGACAACGCCTACGAAGCAGCGTTGAAGTGCGGCGTCCTCGACCGCCACGAGCACATCGAGCCAATTGCCGACTACCTGAAATCCATCGAGCCCATGCCCGCCGTCTTCGACCAGTACTACGTCAAGCGCCTCAACGGACCCAACGTCAAGCACGGCACGAAGATGGAGATGGCCGAGCAACTTCGCGCCGACATTCGCGACTTCAAGTCCGCGAACAACTGCGACCGCCTGGTCATCATCTGGTGCGCCTCGACCGAAATCTTCATGGAGGAGGGGCGAGACCACCGCGACCTCGAAAGCTTCGAGGCGGCGCTGGGTGACAACGACGCATCAATCGCCCCCTCGATGCTCTACGCCTATGCCGCCCTGCAGGAAGGGATCCCCTTCGCCAACGGCGCCCCCAACCTGACGGCGGACATCCCGGCGCTGGAGATGCTCGCGATCGAGCAGGGCGTTCCGATCTGCGGTAAGGACTTCAAGACCGGGCAGACCCTGATCAAGACGGTGCTCGCGCCGATGCTGAAGGCGCGCATGCTCGGCCTCGCTGGCTGGTACTCAACGAACATTCTCGGCAACCGCGACGGCGAGGTGCTCGACGACCCGGAAAGCTTCAAGACCAAGGAGGAGTCGAAGCTCGGCGTCCTCGAGTACATCCTCCAGCCCGAGCTCTACCCCGAGCTGTACAGCGACGCCTATCACAAGGTGACGATCAACTACTACCCACCCCGCGGCGATAGCAAAGAGGGCTGGGACAACGTCGACCTCTTCGGCTGGCTCGGCTACCCGATGCAGCTGAAGATCGACTTCCTCTGCCGCGATTCGATTCTCGCCGCGCCCCTCGTGCTTGACCTCGCCCTGTTCCTCGACCTCGCCAAGAGAGCCGGCATGAGTGGCATTCAGGAATGGTTGTCCTTCTACTTCAAGAATCCCCAGCACGCTCCCACGGTCTACCCGGAGCACGACCTCTTCATCCAACAGACAAAGCTCAAGAACACCCTGCGCTGGATGATGGGCGAAGACCAGATCACGCACCTCGGCCGTGAGTACTATCAGGAGGAATAGGGCTCTGGAGCGTTTTGCAGTAGCGTTGCACGGCGCCGGCACACGATGCTGGATCGGTCCGATTCCAACGCGGGAGGCCAGCGGGCCGCAGGCCGGCACAAGACCGGCCCCTAGCAGGAACGGCTGCGGCCATCTTTCTGCAAACTGCTGCAGGGTCTTCGTCGGCGCCATTCGAGTGTCCGCTCCCTCGGGAGTGGAGAAGCGCATCGACCCCAGACCACTCCGCGCCACATGACTGGCTACGCATCGCGATCGCATCGGTGCGAGACGACAGCGCCTGGCGCGGCCCCCGACTCCCCGTCAATTTCTGCCGCTCTCCCAGGACTGGGAAAGGGGGCCGGGGAGTGAGGTCGCCGCCACCACATGCACATCAGCCGGCGGGATCGAGAGCCGCACCGGCTGGCCTGGCTGCAGCTCGATACGCCGGGTCGAGGTTGAGGACAGGCTGATTTCCAGCGTGACTCCCCGCACGTCGACGTGCACGATGGTGCGAACGCCGTAGTCGACGATTTCGGACGTCACGCCCTCGAGCATCGTGTCGTCACGCAGGCGGTCGGTCGAGCGGTCCTCGCGCACGATGCGGATCGTGTCCGGCCGGACGATCGCGTCGACGCTGCTGCCGTTTGCAAGGCGTGAGCAGTCGACACGCAACATCCCGATGGCGGTGCGCACCCATGTTCCGTCGTCATGCAGGAGCGTGCCGCGCAGGATGTTGCGCGCCTGCACCAGCTCCGCCACCTGCCGGTCCCGGGGGCGCGTCAGCACCTCACGGGGCGGGCCGATCTGATGCAGTTCGCCGTCGATAAGCACCGCCAGGCGGTCGGCCAGCAGCGCCGCCTCCTCCAGGTCGTGCGTCACGAAAATGGCCGGCACGCCCAGCCTGCGCCGCAACGCCAGGAATTCCCAGCGCAGCTCGGCCCGGATCGGAGCGTCCAGCGCGGCGAACGGCTCATCGAGCAACAACACCTGAGGCTCGGTGGCCAGAGCGCGGGCCAGGGCCACGCGTTGCTGCTGCCCGCCGGAGAGCTGGCCCGGCTTGCGCGTCGCGAATGAGAGCAGTTGCACGGTCTCCAGCGCCTCCGCTACCCGCCGTTCGCGCTCAGCCTTCGCCAAGCGGCGCAATCCGTAGCCGACGTTGTCGGCGACGCTCAGATGCGGAAAGAGCGCGTAGCTTTGAAACACGTAACCGACCCGCCGCAGGCGCGACGGCAGGTTGACGCGCCGCGCGCGGTCGAAGAGCGTGCGCCCGTTCAGCTCGATGACCCCGTCGTCTGGAGCGGTCAGACCGGCGATCGTCTGAAGTGTCAGGCTCTTGCCCGCGCCGGAAGGGCCAAAGAGCACGACGACTTCGTCGCCGACCTCAAGCCCGAGCCGCAGTCCGAACGCGTCGATCCGTCTCGCGATGTCGAGCGTCAGCACCGGCTCACCACCGGTTGCCCCATGACAGGCGGCCGAGCAGGACCAGCACAGCGACCGCCAGCAGACTCAGCAGCAGAACGAGCGTATTCGCCGTGTCGGGGCGGCCGGCCTGCACCGCGTCGTAAATTGCGATCGGCAGCGTCTGCGTGCGGCCGGGGATGTTGCCGGCCACCATCAGCGTCGCGCCGAACTCGCCCATTGCCCGCGCGAAGCCGAGCACCGTCCCGGCCAGAATGCCGCGCCAGGCGAGCGGCGCGGTGATCGTCAGGAAGATCGACAGTTCAGATCGGCCAAGCGTGCGCGCCGCGGCCTCCAGCGTCGGGTCGACCGTCTCGAAGGCCGACTGCGCGGCCCGCATCACCAGCGGGATCGCGACGATGGTCGAGGCCAGCACCGCCGCCTTCCAGGTGAAGATGATCTCGACGCCCAGCGTGCCCTCGATGAAGCCGCCCAGCGCGCTTTGCCGCCCGATTGCGCGCAGCAGGTAGTAGCCGAGCACCGTCGGCGGCAGGATGATCGGCAGCAGGATCAGCGCCTCCAGCAGCCGCTTGCCCGGGAACTGATGCCGCGCCAGGAACCAGGCCAACGGGATGCCCGCGCTGACCGCCACCAGTGTCGCCAGCGTCGCCACCTGCAGCGACAGGTAGACCGGAAACCAGTCGATCTCGGTCAGCGAGTCCATCGATCACCCTCGGTTTCGCGATGCGCGACGACGATCGTCCAGTGGTCGACGGGGCGCCTCACCGTGTGTCCGGCGACACGAAGCCGTACCTGTTCAGAATTGCCTGGCCTTCGTCGCTGACGACGAATGCGATGAACTCGCGCGCCGCCTGCTCGTGCGGCCGGTTCGCGACCACGGCCATTGCCTGCAACAGAGGATTATGCAGTCCATCATCGATCGTGACCCACGTGATCTCCGGTGACCCGGCGCTTGACAGCGCGACGATGCCCGCCTCTGCGTTGCCGGTCTCGACGAATTGCAGCGTCTGGCGCACATTCTCCCCATAGACGAGCTTCGGCGCGATCTCGTCCCAGATGCGCGCGCTGATCAGTGCTTCCTTCGCGGCCAGCCCATACGGCGCATGCTCCGGATTCGCGATGGCGACCCGCGTGATGGCCGGATCGAGCAGCCCGTCGAGCGTCTGTACGTCAGCGCCTGCCTGCCTGCTGCTGGCGAGCACGATCCGGCCAACCGCGTACATTGTCCTCGTTTCGGCAACGGCGTGCCCGCCGTCGATCAGCCGGTCGACGAACGCCACGTTGGCGGCGGCCAGCACATCGAACGGCGCTCCTTCCTCGATCTGCGTCGTGAGATTGCCAGTGGAGCCAAACGAAAACGTGACATTCCAGCCGGTGCGTTCGGAGAAGAGCGCGCCCACCTCGGTGAACGCGAGCTGCAGATCGGCCGCCGCCGCGATGGTCAACTCGCGATCCTCTGATCCGTCGCCCCGCCAACCGCAACCGAGCGCAGCCACGATTACTAACAACAGGGACGAGACGGCCATCCTGTGCCAATGCATCTACGCTGGAGCCATCCCGTCAGTCGTATATCGTCATCTTCATGCCATGAATACTCAGTGCATGAGTATACATTGCGATCGAACGCAGGCGTCTGCCAACAGGAGAATCCGTGGGTGGCCGTCGAACGATCTGGTCGCGAGGAACGTGAGCTTCAGGAAGCAGTCGTGACATCCATGCGCGCCTTCGCCAGCCAGTTGAGCAGCGCGCGGTTCTGCTCCAGGCGCATCTCCAGCACCAGGCGGCGAAAGTCGTCCTGCTCGTCCTCGATCTGGCGCGCCAGCGACTCGACCAGACGCTCGGAGAGGTCATGCTGCTCCGCGATCAGGCCCGCGGCGATCTCCGGCTCGTCGTCGCGGGCGATGTAGAGCTTCAGCAGGAACTCCAGCCGCAGGTCGCGGGTGCGTTCGACCGGCTCGGCCAGCCAGCGTGTCAGCTCGTCCGCCCCTGCCTCGCTGAGCTCGAAGATACGGCGGGGGGGACGCGGACCCTGAGACTGAAGCGTGGCGCGGATGTATCCCGCCTGTTCCAGCTTCTTCAGATATGCATAGAGCATGCTCGGTTCGAGGTGGATGATCTCGCCGAGCGTCGTGCCGGCGCTGAACTCGCGCGCCAGATCGTAGCCATGACGTGGCTCGCGGCGCAGCAGGCCGAGCAGGATGTATTCAGGCGACACGGCTCACTCCCTCACAGGATGATCGCCTTGCGAGTATAACAGCGCCCTCGTTCAGCCTTTCCAACGGTCCAACCGAGGCGACGGGTCAGCGGCGCCGCGCTCAGCGAAAGGGTCGATGCCCACTGCGCGTTCGGCCCGTTGCGGCTATCATCGCGCGAACGCGCAGATATACGGAAGAAGGAGCGGGACCATGAAGGTAGCGGCCACGATCGCCGAAATTCTGAAGCGGGAAGGGACCAAGTTCCTGATCGGCTACCCCGTCAACCACATCCTCGAGGCTGCCGCTGAGGCGGACATCCGCACCATCATCGTCAGGCAGGAACGCACCGGCATCCACATGGCCGACGCCGTCAGCCGCGTCACCTCAGGCGACACGATCGGCGTCTTCTGCATGCAGCAGGGCCCCGGCGCCGAAAATTCGTTCGGCGGCGTCGCGCAGGCCTTCGGCGATTCCTCGCCGGTCGTCATCCTGCCCGGCGGCTATCCGCGCGGCCTGACCAGCATCCCGCCGCATTTCAGCTCGTACCTCAACTACCAGCACGTTACGAAGTCGGCCGAGCAGGTGACGCTGCCGGCCAGCGTCCCGGGGGCCCTGCGCCGCGCCTTCACTCAGGTGCGCAACGGCCGGCCTCGCCCCGTGCTGGTCGAGATTCCCGCCGACCTGTTTGCCGAGGAGGTCCCCGGAGCTCTCGAATACCGCGCCGCGCCACGCATGAAGACCGCCCCGAACCCGAGCGCGGCAGCCGAGGTCGCCCGCGTGCTCGTCGACGCCGAACGCCTCGTGCTCTACGCCGGGCAGGGCGTGCATTACGCCAAGGCATGGCCGCAGCTTCGGGCGCTGGCCGAGCTGCTGGAGGCTCCGGTGACGACGAGCCTGCAGGGCAAGAGCGCCTTCCCGGAAACGCACCCGCTATCGCTCGGCTCCGGCGGGCGCTCCGTCCCCAAGCCGGTCCACCACTTTGTGCAGCAGTCGGACGTGATCTTCGGCATTGGGTGTAGTTTCACCACCACCGGATACGGCATTCAATTCCCCGCCGGGAAGACGATCGTGCATGCCACGCTCGACCCCGCCGATGTCAACCGCTACCTGCCGGTCAGCCATGCGCTCGTCGGCGACGCTGACCTCACGCTGGACGC
>DATKCN010000159.1:0-4075 GCA_035513175.1 Thermomicrobiales bacterium | reverse complement strand
GCGTAGAAGCGGGCGAAGGCCGCCAGCGCCCGATCGCCGGTTCGCTCACCCGCGTCCCTGGCCGCCTCGATGTTCCGCAGGCTGCGCGCCTGGTCGGAAAAGCGCAGCAGCAGTCCGAGCCGCAGCAGGAGCCAGCCACGCTCGTCCCGCCGCTCCTGAATGTTATCCAGCAGTCGAAGCGCGGCCTCGAAACGCTCGACCGCCGAGTGCCAGGCGAACGTGCGGACGGCCCGTTCCCCGGCGCGGACGAGCCAATCGACCCGGCGCGCGTCGCCAGCCCGGTCGAGATGGTCGGCCACGAGGTCGGGGTCCGGCGCTGGCAGCTGCAACAGCGTCTCGGCCACCTGCGCGTGCAGCCGCTGGAGCCGCAACCCGTTCAGGCTGCCATACAGCGTGTCCCGCACCAGCGCGTGCCGGAACTGGATGCCGTCGCGCCCCGGCAGCTCGTCGGCAAGCTGCGAGGCAACGACCTCATCGACGGCGGTCGCCAGGCAGTCCTCGTCGACCCCGCTCACCTGCAGCCAAGCGTCGAACGGAACCCGCTGGCCGATCACGGCGGCTACCTGCGCCAGCTCGAGCGTCGTCGCGGACAGACGGCTGAGCCGTTGCTCGATGACCTGACGCACGAGCGGCGGCAGCGGGGCATGCGCCAGATCACCAAGCTCCCATCCTCCGTCGGCTGGCCGCAGCGTCCCTTCGCTCTCCAGTGTATGCAGCAGCTCGACGGTGAAGAACGGGTTGCCATCGCAGCGCTGCTGGACATACGCGGCCAGGCGGTCCCTGTCCGGCTCGGGAAGCGCGTAGCCGCTGGCAATCATCTCGCGGGTGGCCGCCTCGGGCCAGCGCCGCAGTTCGACGCGCGTCGCGTTCGCCTCCCGGATCAGGGATGGGATGCTCTCGGCGAACGGATTTCCGTGGCGTGGCTCGTCGTCACGGTAGCTGACGGCGATCAGCGCCGGGGCGTCAGTCATCGCGCGCGACAGGAAGCGCAGCGCCTCGACCGTGGCGGGGTCCGCCCAGTGCAGGTCCTCCAGCACGAGCAGCAGCGGTTGCTGCTCGGCAATGCTCGTGAAGAACCGCCTCGATTCCTCGAACAGCGCTGCCTGCCCGCCCATCCTGCTGATCTCGTCCGGCTTGCCGAACCAGGCGGGCACACTCGGCTGCACGCCACGCGGGACGTAGTCGCGGATGGCCTCGATCCAGGGGCCGTAGGGCGGGGTGGTCGTCAGGTCGTCGCAGGCGCCGGTCAGCACGAGCGCGCCGCGTTTCCGGGCGTGGCGTGTCAGGTCGCGCACCAGCGTCGTCTTGCCGATGCCCGCCTCGCCGCAAATCAGCAGCAACGCGCCATCGCCACCGCACGCGTCATCGAGGCTGGCGCGCAACAGGTCAATCTCCCGCTCGCGGCCAATGAGCGTGGCGTGGCTGGTGGGATCGGATGTTGGACGCATCCGCTGCTTCTCTCATTGGCGCCTCCGGGCCACGCAACGATCATCCCGGAGGCGCCACGTTTTGTCAACTCTCGTTACTGTCTACGCGTGTCTCGGCGGTTCCCAGCTGATGATGGCGGCGTGCGTCCCGGCCGGGTGCGGCATGGCGACCTGTGTCCCGCCAACGCCGAACTCATCGAGCAGCAATTGACGCAGCATGCCGTCCTTCTCCGATCCTTCTCGCACGAAATAGTTGCCGCGCCAGAAGTCGAGCGCCGAGTCGATGTCTTCCGGCTCAAACTGGAGGAATGGGTAGGTCCGAACGTCGAAGCGGCGACGGCGCGCGCCAAGCACGGCCAGCGTCTCGCGCAGCGCGGGCTGGCGGATGTGCCGCTCGCCGTGAAGGCGCTCGAAGAACGGCTCGACTGGGGTGAAGCCCGTGCCGCGTTCGGCAACTGCCAGGATGCAGAGCCGCCTGGCGTGCCGCTCCATCGCGTCAAGGAACGCGCCAATGTCCGGGACCTCATAGATGACGAAGGCGCACAGACAGACATCATGCCGTTCAATCGGGCGCGTGGGGGGCCAGGCGTCGGGCTCCAGCACATCGACGTTCGTGATCCCATGTTGGCTAATGTTGCGCTTCAACAGCGTCGTCATGCCGGGCGACGGATCGAGAGCCGTGACGCGACTGACGCGCGAGGCCAGCGGCAGCATCGTCCCGCCAAAGCCGGCGCCGATGTCGAGCAGGGTGTCGTCAGGCTGCAGCAGGTCTGCAATCACGGCGCACTGAGGCGCGGGGCGCTCCATATCGACCGTCGATCCACCGTAGCCTGTTCCCCAGAAGTCGTCGGCGACTGCCGTTTCGCGCAGACGCGCCGTCTGCTGGGCGTGCGCCTCGACGAGCTGCCGCCACGCGTCGAGCAGAGACTGCTCGCTGGGCCGGGCGACGTGTTCGGCGGGGTGAGCGCCGACTGGCGAAGTGGTCATGCGGCGTCTCCGTTCGTCGCCGTGACGACCAATGGCAGGTCGGGATCGGCGGACCACTCGATCAGCGAGCCGTTGTACAGCGCGACGTTCTCAGCGCCCAGCAGTGCCAGCAGGTGCGCGGCCTGGCTGGCGGCGATCCCGCCTCCGCAGTAGGTGACGACCCGCTCGCTATCCAATGCCCCGGTTGAAGCGAAGGCTTCCCTGATCGCGTCCGGGGAGATGTACTGGTTGCTGGATTGCATGACGAGCATCTGGTCGAATGGCACATTCACGCTGCCCGGTATGTGACCGTGGCGTCCGTAATAGGCCGGGTAGGCAGGATCACCCGTGAACTCACATTCGGGCAACGCGTTGAGCAGGCAGACACGCTCGTCCCCGATCGCGGCCAGCACGTCGTCCTTGCTGGCGACCAGTTCAGGTCGTGGGCGGGCGACAAACGAGGCATTCGGGTAGCTCGATGCCTCCGTCGACACCGCGCGACCTTCACTCGTCCACTTCAGCCAGCCGCCGTTGAGGACTGCCGCGTCGTCGAAGCCGAAGACACGTAGCATCCACCAGACGCGAGTCGCAAACACGCCCATTGAGTCATCGTACAGCACGACGCGCGTGCCCTCGCCGACGCCAAGCCGCGACATCACGGCTGCGAACTGCTTTGCCGCGGGCATCGGCGCATACAAATCCGGCCTTTCGGGAGCGGAAAGATCTTCCAGCAGATCGACGTATGCCGCGCCCGGAATGTGGCCAAGCGCGTAGTTCGCCCGCCCGCTGGCGGTCGTGACGCCCTCCTCGGAATCGTCGGGCAGGTACATCGTGCAATCGACAATCCGCAGATCGGGATCATCGAGGTGATCGGCCAGCCACTCGGTTTCAACCAGATATTGAGAGTTCACGAATGTCATCATCGTCCTCCGTTCAGCATGGACAGCAGCTGCGCCAGGCGGATGGCGTCGGGCCAGCTCTCGTCGCCGATCAGCCCTCCCTGTCGCTCGGAACGTGGCCGACGGCAACGACCTGGCTGGCGCCGGAGTAGAAGTCGGGCTGGTTCAGCAGGCGGTCGGGTGAGCCGCGGTCGAGCTGCGTGCGCCAGAAAGCCTGCTCTTCGGCTGGCAGGTCCAACTCAGGGGCCATCGCGGCAATGTAGGCGATCGTGTCGGCGAAGTACTGGCGCTCGATGTCGGTCAGCGGCGCCCAGCGCTCGATCGGGAACGTGCGCTGCCGCACATCGACGAACCCGGCCCTCTCCAGCCAGCGACGATACTCGCGCGTGCGGAAGATGCCGGTGAAGATCATGCGCTCGGAACCGAACTGCCTGCGCCATGCGTCCAGGAAGTGCAGGCTCGCCATCGCGTCGGCCGGGTAAAAGCGTTGCAGGCCAGGTTCCGGGTCCTTGACGGCCAGTTGACCGCCGGGGCGAATGACCCGCCTGCACTCGCGGATTGCCGTCGCCATCGCGTCGTCGTCGAGATACAGCAGGACGTTGCCGATCCACACCGCGTCGAACGTGTCGTCCGCGTAGGGCAGGTCCGTGATCGAGCCGACGCGCGCCTCGACCGGGCAGGGCAGAGGCGAAGCGGCCAGCCGTCCCTCCAGCGCCGCGATGTTGTCCGGCGCGAGATCCAGCGCGGCAATCGAGCCCGTCGGCCCGACGTAGCCGGAGATCA
>DATKCN010000158.1:0-47632 GCA_035513175.1 Thermomicrobiales bacterium | reverse complement strand
CGCGCCGCTGAACGTCCTTGTGACGCATGATTTGTGATCCTTGGGGAGGTCGTGAAGCGCCCGTGGGCGGGACACCTCCGTCAGGCTCGGGACGCCCGTCGAACACATTCCCTTGCTGAATTCATTGACGAGGAGGGTGCGAATTTTCCCGCGTACTCACGAAGGTCGCCAGTGAGCGGGCATGAAGGATCACACCAACGACAGTTCTGATGTGCCAGCCGCACACCGACGCTGGCTACAGGTTCGATCAGTGTGCATTCCGGCGAGGCCGCGTTTACCGTGCCTGACCACGCTAAGATCGAGATCAGGAACGCTGGCCAGAACGCTCAATGCGCCGTGCGGAATGCGCTTGACGCCGACAGGCGCCCGCGCAACCCGCTAGATGGCCGCTTCGAACGCGAGCTCTGGATCGAGGACTACGCCGCCGGTCAGTAAGCCCGTGACCCGGACTGCATGCACAGCACGTCGAGCAACTGCCGTGTCGTCTGCTTGGCGAACGGCAGCGACTCGTCACTGGGCCGCACACCGACGCAGCTCGGGCAGCCGTCATCGCAGCCGCAGGCCCTAACGTGATCGAGGGCGGCGCGCAGCAGCAGGTCGTGGGCGTCGTAGAGCTTCTCGGCGAAACCGATGCCGCCGGGCGCTTTGTCGTAGATGAAGACGGTGGCAGTCCCGGTGTGTGGTGATTTCACCTGGGCGTAGACGCCGAGGTCGCGTGGATCGCACATCAGGTACATGGGGGCGATGTTGCCGATGACATTCGCAAGGCCGCTGAGCGCGCCGTGCAGGGCAGCCTCGCTCATGCGCTCGGAGAGGAAGCGCGGCAGGCTGGTCCAGTAGGCGCTGGTGTGCATCTGGCTCTCCGGCAGGAAGACCTTGCCCCAGCCCAGGTTCTCGTGCGTGTGCATGCGGATCTTCTTGAACTGCGTCACGATCGCGCCAACCAGCACCTCGCCGTGATGACGCGGTTCCGATGGCTCGCCGTCGGAGAATTGCTCGATCACCTCGACCCGCACCGCCAGGCTGGCGTCGGTGTAGTGCTCGACGTCGACCGGGCGGATGTAGGCCTTTTTCGCCTCCCAGTCCAGCTCATCGACGTGGTACTGCTGCCCGTCGTGGATGTAGATGGCGTCGGTGTGGACCAGCATCGGGGCGGAGAAGGCGTCGACCTGGCCGATGACTCGGGGCTTGGCGCGGTTGGAGTGGTCGATGATGACGACGTTCTCACGGGCGGCGGTGCGCAAGCTGAGGTCTTCGGCGGGGTAGGCGTCGGCCATCCAGTGCCAGGCGCCGCCGACCTCGTGCAGCAGCCCGGCTTCCGCCAGATACTCCAGCGCGTCCGTAGGCTCGTAGCCGCCAAACCGCTCGCCACGATGGAACGGCAGCTCGAAGGCGGCGCACTTGATGTGGTTGACAACGATCAGCAGGTTGTCGGGATTGATCAGCCCGTGCTCGGGCGAGCCCTCAAAGAAGAACTCGGGATGGCGGACGATGAACTGGTCGAGCGGCGACGAGGACGCGACCAGAATGGCCGCCGAGACGCTCTCGCGCCTGCCAGCCCGCCCCGCCTGCTGCCAGGCGCTGGCGATTGTGCCGGGATAGCCGGTCATGACGGCGGCGTCCAGCGAGCCGATGTCGACTCCGAGCTCCAGCGCGTTGGTCGAGACGACGCCACGGATCTGGCCGCTGCGCAGCCCGGCCTCGATCTCGCGGCGCTGCTGGGGCAGGTAGCCTCCACGGTAGCCACGAATGGCTGACGCGCTGCCGAGCTTCGAGGGCAGCGCCTCGCGCAGGTAGGTCAGCAGCACCTCGGCGGTCGTGCGCGCCCGCGCGAAGACGATGGTGTGCACGCCGGAGCGAATCAGCTCGCTCGCCAGACCGCTGGCCTCCAGCACGGACGAGCGGCGGATGCCGAGCGCGCGGTTGACGACCGGCGGGTTGTAGAGGATGAACTCCTTGCGGCCGCGCGGCGCGCCGTTGCGGGTGATGACCTCGACCGGCTCCTCAATGAGCTTTGCGGCCAGCTCGCCCGGGTTGGCAATCGTTGCGGAGGCGAGGATGAACTGCGGCGAGGAGCCGTAGTGAGCGCACACCCGCTTGAGCCGGCGGATAACGTTTGCGACGTGCGAGCCGAACACCCCCCGGTAGCCGTGCATCTCGTCGATGACGACGTAGCGCAGGTTCTCGAATAGCGAGTGCCACTTGGTGTGATGCGGCAGGATGGCGGAGTGCAGCATGTCCGGGTTTGTGATGATGATGTGCCCAGCCTGGCGGATCAGGCGCCGCTCGGCGGCGGGTGTGTCGCCGTCGTAGGGATACGTCTTGATGTCCGCCCCGGCGGCATCGATCAGCGCCTGTAACCCGGTGTACTGATCCTGCGCCAGTGCCTTGGTTGGGAACAGGTACATGGCCCGCGCGGTGGGGTCGGTCAGCAGAGCGTTCAGCACGGGCAGGTTGTAGCACAGAGTCTTGCCGGAGGCGGTGGGGGTGACGACGACGGTGTTCGCGCCCGCAATCACCTTCTCGAAGGCGTCCGCCTGGTGAATGTAGAGCTGTTCGACGCCGCGCGCCGCCAGCGCCCGGACGAGGCGTGGGTCCAGTCCAGCGGGCAGCGACGCCTCGACGGCGTCCTGCGCGGGCAGCGTCTTCCAGGCGGCAACGCAGGAGGAGTAACGCTCTTCGCGGCTCAGGCGGTCGAGAAATCTGTCGAGAGACATGGACCTCCCCCCGGCCCCCTCTCCTGCGAGGAGAGGGGGAGTCGCTTATTGAGGCGCTGTGTTGATCGCCCACGCTGCGAGGAGAGATGGTGGTGCAACTGTCGGCGCGTGGCGCACGGATGTTCTACTCACGAGTATAGCAGTGAAACTAAGCCAGAATACGCAGGTCGGGAACTCGTCGAAAGTGGGCGCCGTTATTCTGGCGTGAGTGTCGATCATCCCAGCGTCCTGATCAGTGCTTCGACCACCGTGGCCGCTCGTCGTCCGACTTCCTCCTCAACATGCGCCAGCACGGAGCCGCCCTCAGAGAGCAGGTCGGTGAATGCGTGCAGCTCGTTGTTGGAGATGTCCTTGACGGCCAGGAACGGGACGCCGTGAATGGCGGCAACCTGGGCGATCGCGGCGGCTTCCATCTCCTCGCACAGCGAGCCGTGCAGGGTGTGAAGCTCGAGAATGCTGTCGCCGTGCTGCGTCCAGACGTCGGCGGAACCGACCGTGCCGACGTGGACGGCCGGCGTGACATCCCGTCCGGGCCAGGCCGGGATGGCGATGTTCGAACTGACGGCGCGGGCGGCTGAGAGCAGCTCCGGATCTGCTGGGATATGTTCCTCGCGGGTGCGTCTGCCGCTTGCCAGGTAGTTGAAGCCCCAGTAGCGGCGCGTACCGTCCGGCAGGACGATCTGGGAGGTGAAGTGCACGACCTCGCTGGCGATCACGACGTCGCCCAGCGCGATGTCGTCTCGGTGCGCACCGGCGCAGCCGTAGTTCAAGATGACGAAGGGGCGTTCGAGCGCGCACAGGGCGGAGGTGGCGGCGGCGGCATTGACAAGACCGATGTCGCTGACAATGACGTCAACCCGTTCCCCTCCGATGCGGCCCCGCGTGCGACGCCAGCGCGACATCGGCTCTTCGCTAGGGCCAGCGAGTCGCCCGCGAAGATGCACTGCCTCGGAGTCCATCGCGCAAATGACCGCGACGTGGGCATCGGAGGCACGCTTCATGTCAGCGTCAATCCAATGCTTCCGGCGATGATCGACAGCAACAGCAGGCACACGCTGACGAACAGCGCGTCGCGCTGGCGGAGGAACGTCACGAGCGAGACGAGCACGTACGCGATCGGGGTGACGAGCAGGACCAGGATGCCCAGATCAATCATCCCCTGCGCGTCGAATCTCGCAACCGCGGGCAGCACTTCGGCGATCGGTTCTGCCGTCTGACCGACCGTCTGGCCACGAACGATGGCGACGATGATCCCGACGAGCATCAGTCCGACGCTCACGATGAAGCCCGCGTTGAGCACGAGGACGATCCGGCGGTAGAGCTGTGTCAGTCGCAACTCGCCACGTTCCGGCTGCGTCGATCGATCTGGAGCTGTAACCGGGTCTGGCATCTAGATCAGACCAATCGCGTCGGTGGCCATGAGGATCGACAGTGTTGCCAGCATCACGATGAAGATGGACACGAGCAATTGAGGCCGCACACGTGTGGCGACGCGCACGCCCAGCCGGGCGCCGAGCACGATGCCGAACACGGCGGCGACGGTCACACGCGGGTTGACGAATCCGTTGGCATAGTAAATGAAGGCGGACGCCGAAGCCGTAAGGCCCACCATGAACGAGCTGGTGCTGGCTGCGGCCTTCACCGGCATCTGCATCAGCACGGTCATGAGCGGAACGGTGATCGGACCGCCGCCGATGCCGAACATGCCGGACGCAACCCCACCAAGCGACGCAATCGGCATCCCGAGCCGGACGTTTCTGGGGACATAGGTGACGATGGCGTTCACCGACGGGTCCTGAAAGCGCCCACCGAGGCGGAGCGGGTCGTCTGGAAGCTCGATCGCGACACTTGAGGCAATCGAGAGAAAGCTGCGCCGGTACATCACAACCGCCACAAACAGCAGCAACCCGGCGAACAGGCCCTTGAGCGCCGCCTCGGGCAGTCCGATGGCGACCACGCCGCCGATCACCGCGCCGGCCGTTGTCGCCACCAGCATCAGCATCGCCAGTCGGACGTTCGTGAAGCGCGCGCGCAGGTAGTTGGCCGATCCCGACGCCGAGTTGGCCACGACCGCGATAGCGCTGGCCGCGACGGCCGTCTCAAGCTGAACGCCGAAGACGAGCGAGAGAATGGGAACGAGGAACACTCCTCCACCGAGACCAAGCATCGTCCCAAGTGTCCCGGCGACGACGGCGACAATGCCGACGGCGATCAGCTCCCCCAGCTCGTCGCTCCTCTCCTCAACCTGCATCCCGCCGCGTTGGATAGATGATAGACGCGATCCGCCCCGCGTGCAGCGAGTGACCGCGCCGCGCGGTGGTCCTTCGTGGTTGACGGGAGCCTCGAAGCATGACAGACTGTCAGAGTCGCCAAACTAACTGGCGGCGCTCGCACAATTGAATGCCGCGTCAGTGGGTACTGCCAGCGAAACGGCAGGCTCACAGGGGGAAACCGGTGAAATGCCGGTGCTGTGCCGCAACTGTAACGCGCTGGCAGGTCGCCAGACGCGGAGCCAGGTCACCCGCCACTGACGCCACGGTTCGCTTCGAGCACGAGTGACCGTGGGGTGACGTCAGTCCCTCCACCCCTCCCCGCTCGAAGGCGGGTTTTTTGTTTCCGTCGCGCCCCGGGATCAGGGCGCGATCGAACCGAGAGGGGTTCCGATGTTCACCCGCCGACGCCGCTCCCTGACGCTGGTTCTGTTGCTCGTCCTGCTCGCGCTGATTGCAATTCCGCTATTGACGCGTGACTCAGACGACGAATTGTCGCTCGATCACAGTACCCAGACGGCAATCGACTGGTTGCGCTCGCAACAGCTCCCGGCCGGCGCGTTTGCTGGTTTCAGCGGTGGCGCCGATCCGGGCATGACGGCGGATGCCGTGCTGGCGTTCGCGGCGGTGGGCGTCGACCCGGACAGCGTGAGCACGGGCGACGGAGCCAGCGCCATCGACTACCTGCGCGCCGTCGCGGGGGATATCGCGAGCGATGCGGGATTGGCCGCGAAGGTCGCGCTCGCCTTGCACGCGGCTGGCGAGAACCCACGCGACGTGGGCGGCGTCGATCTCATTGCAGCGATCGACGCGGCGTTCGACGAGACGACCGGCTGGCATGGGCTGAGCTTCTACGGGCACGCGCTGGCGGCTCTGGCGCTCGATGCAGCGGACGCTCCGGTCCCGGCCGAGGCGGTCGAGGCGATGCTCGCGGCGCAGACGCCGGAAGGCTCGTGGGGCTTCGCGGGCAGCCCGGAGGCGGGCAGCGGGGATTCGAACACGACCGCGCTGGCGATCCAGGCGCTGGTAGCCGTGGGGCAGGGCGGCGACGCAGTCGAGCGGGGCCTCGACTACCTGCGCTCGCTCCAGGACGACGACGGCGCGGTCGCCTACGACGCCTCCGCGGCGCCGAATCTGGCGGGTGACGCAAATTCGACGGCGCTGGCGATCCAGGCGTTCGTGGCCGCCGGACACGACCCGACCGCGTTGCCGGGGGGAGACCTGAGGGCGGCGCTTGTCTCGTTTCAGAACGAAAGCGGCGCGTTTCAGTTCCAGTCCGCTTTCCCGGACGATTCGCTGCTGGCCACGGCCCAGGCGATTCCGGCGCTGATGGGGGTCGCGCTACCATACGATCCGGTGGCGCGGGCGGAACCAGCCCTGGCGCCAACGCGATCGGCTGTCGTTCTGCCCGTCCGTGGATTTGCGCGCTGACATGCGGACCAGCCCCTCCCGCGGGCGTTCAGGAGCCGCGTCGCGGCGCAGCTGGACGGCTCGTGCCAGCCGGTCGTTCAGCCTGACGCTGCTCGTGCTGCTGGCGCTGGCCGCTAGCCTGCTGCCCGCGACGGCGCAGCGTCCGAACGGGGCGGGCGTCGTCATTCAGTTCGAGGACGGCTCACGCGTCTACGCCTACGTGCAGTTCGCGGAAGAATCGATGTCCTCGGAACAGTTGCTCACGCGCACGGGGCTGGACCTCATCATGACCCCGTTCGGCGGCATGGGCGCGGCGGTCTGCTCGATCCAGGGCGAGGGCTGCCCGGCGTCGAACTGTTGGTGCATGTCGTTCGGCAATCCAGCCTATTTCTGGCACTTCTACGCCCGGGACGGCGGGCACTGGGTCGAGCAGCTGCAGGGTCCGTCGTCACGGCGCGTCGAGGATGGCGACATCGACGGCTGGCTGTGGACCTCCGGCGACACGTCCCTGCCCGACGTTACCATCGACGGGCTCGCTGCCCTGAACGGCGTCGAACTGCCCGGCGGCGCGCCAGCGATCGACGGCACGCCGCTGGCAGCGATGGAAACCATGCCCGGAGCGACGGCGGTGTTCGTGCCTGTCGACGGCGCGGCGGCTTCCTCCGGCGCGGATGACAGGGACGGCGCATCGCCGCTGACCTGGGCGCTGTTCGCGGGGATGCTGGCGCTGGGGCTCGTGGCGCTCGTCGTCATCGTGACACGCGGCCGCGCCGCCAGCCACGGGGAACAGGCGGCCCACGATGACTAGCAGGCGAGACGCCGCCGTTGCTGGTGATGCCGTCAACGCCGCGGCGTGGATGGCGTGGTTCGCCGCCGTGGCGGTCGTTCCGCTGACGACACGCAATCCGCTGTATCTGGCGCTGGCGTTGACATCGGTGCTGGCCGTGTACCTGTCACTGCCTCGACTCGACGGCGCGGCCCGGGCGTGGCGGCTGTTCGTTGTCGTCGGCTCGTCGCTGGCGCTGCTGTCGGTCGGCTTCAACCTGCTCACCGTGCATGCGGGAGACCGGCCTTTCGCGTGGCTGCCGGATCGGCTGCCGGTTGTGGGGGGGCCGCTGACGTTCAACGCGCTGGCGTACGGCCTGCTCAGCGCCGCGGCGATCTCGACGCTGCTGATCGCCGCCGCGGCGTTCAACACCGCCGTCCGGCAGGGGGACCTGATCCGTCTCCTGCCGGGCGGTTTCGCCAGCCTCGGCGTCGCGGGCAGCATCGCGGTGACGACCATCCCGCAGACGATCGCCTCCGCACGCGACATCTACGACGCGCAACGCGCGCGCGGCAAGCAGTTTCGCGGCGTGCGCGACGCGCGCGGCATCCTCGTGCCCTTGCTGGGGACGAGCATGGAGCGGGCGCTCACGCTGTCCGAAGCGTTGGAGACACGGGGCTTCGGCGCGAGCGCGATGGCGGCGCAGACTCACCCGCGACGGCGACTGCATGTGATTGCGATTCCTGCCGGGCTGCTGGTCGTGGCGCTGCTGCTGCTCGGCGGCGGGCGAGTGGCGCTCGGTCTCGGAGCGCTGGCGGCTGCCGTCGCGGCGGCATTGGCGCTCGCGCCACGACGTGGTCGACGCATCCGCTACCGGCCGCTCGTCTGGAGCCGTCCGTCCATGGTCGTGGCGGCGACCGCATTCGTCAGCGCCCTCAACCTGCTGCTTGCGCAGCCGGCCCGCGGGGCGACGCTGGCCTACGACACGTTCCCACGCCTCGACGCGCCGCCGTTCGATCCGTTCATCGGGCTGGGGCTGCTGCTCCTGCTAGCGCCCGCCTGGTGGGGGCGCCGATGATCGCGGCGCGGGTCGACGACCTCTCGTACAGCTTCCCCGACAGCGCGAATGCCGTGCTGCGACACGTATGCTGGAACGTCGAGCCGGGCTCGACGACGCTCGTCGTCGGGCCGTCGGGATCGGGAAAGTCCACGCTGCTGCGCTGCCTGAACGGGCTGATTCCCCACTTTCATGGCGGCAGGTTCGGCGGGAACGTCGTCGTCCTGGGCGCGAACACCCGCGAGCGCAGCCCTCGCGACTTCGCCCACTCGGTAGGTGTCGTGTTTCAGGACCCGGAATCGCAGTTCATCACCGACCGGGTCGAGGACGAGATCGTCTTCGGCATGGAGAACCTGGGGTTCGAGCCGCGCGCGATGCGCCTGCGCCTGGAAGAAACTCTCGACCTGCTTGGCATCCACCACCTGCGAGGACGTGAGGTGGCCACGTTGAGCGGCGGCGAGCGCCAGCGTGTCGCCATTGCCGTCGCGCTGGCGACGCGGCCGGAGCTGCTCGTGCTGGACGAGCCGACATCGCAGCTGGACCCGCTGGCCGCGCATGACGTGCTGGCGGCCGTGGAGCATCTAAACCGCGACCTGGGGCTGACCATAGTGCTGTCGGAACACCGGCTGGACCGCGTGTTGCCGTTCGCCGGACGCATCGTCGAGGTCGCGAGAGACGTGTTTCGCGAGTCGGACACACAGACCGCGCTCCAGGCCATGGCGGACGTTCCGCCACTGGTGGCGCTGGGGCGCGAGCTCGGCTGGGATCCGCTGCCGGTGACGATCCGCGACGCGCGCCGGTTCGTCGATGCCTCCTCCTCTCACCCCCTGACGGAGCCCGACCCCCCTGCCACCGGCGACGCGCTGCTGACCGTCGATGGCGTCAGCCATCGGTACGGCGATGCGACGGCCGTGCGGGACGTGTCGTTCACGGGACGCGCGGGCGAGGTAGTCGCGCTCATCGGCCGCAACGGTTCGGGCAAAACCACGCTGCTCAAGCTGAGCATGGGGCTGCTGCGACCCACGCGGGGGCGCGTGCTGCACGCGGGAGGCGACATCGCACGGCTGCCGGTGCACGACATCGCGCGCGACGCCGGGTACGTTCCGCAGCATCCGACGACTCTCCTGCACCAGGAGAGCGTCCTGGAGGAGTTGGCGTTCGGGCCGCGCTTGCGCGGCATCCAGACCGACGCGTCCGGGTTGCTGGCGCGACTGGGCATCGCCGAACACGCCGACCGGCATCCGCTGGATCTGAGCGGCGGGGAGCGGCAGCGGGCGGCGCTGGCCGCCATCGCCATCAGCGAGCCGTCCATCCTGCTGCTGGACGAGCCGACGCGAGGTCTGCCCGCGGCGGACAAGCGGGCGCTGGCCAGGTTCGTTCGCGACTACGCAAGCGAGGGCAGGCTGGTGATCGTCGCGACGCACGACGTCGAGTTCGTCGCGACAGCGGCCGACCGCGTCCTGCTGCTGGCTGAAGGGGAGCTGGTTGCTGACGACCGCCCGGCGAGCGTGCTGGGCGGATCGCTGGCGTTCGCCACGCAGATGAATCGCCTGCTGGGCGGCAGGGCGCTCACCCTTGACGACGCGCTCGCGGCGTTGCGACCGCCGATTCATGCTGCGTCCAACGACGTAACCCCCACGGCGTGACGCCGCGCGACGACGCATGACTGCCCCCAGCCGGTCGGCGCTGGCACTCGTTGCAACAATCTGCCAGAAATTCACGAAAACTACTTGCGTTCGGGGGTTCATTGCACTATGATAGGGGTTGGGTTAGCACTCTCGATTCCAGAGTGCTAAGGAGGATTCAGGGGAACGAACCGCAGACTGTCGCGGATTCGCGTTGTATGGAGGAGGTTACCACAGGTGGCAACCAGCACTGGAACCGTCCTGACGCCGCTAGGAGACCGGGTCGTCATTCGACCGCTGGCGCGTGAGGAAATGACCAAGAGCGGCATCGTGCTGCCCGATACGGCCAAGGAGAAGCCCCAGCGCGGCGAGATCATCGCCGTCGGGCTTGGCCGCTTGAACGAGAAGGGCGATCGCGTCCAGATGGACGTGAAGACCGGTGATCAGGTGCTGTTCGCGAAGTACGCCGGCACCGAGTTCAAGCACGAGGACGATGAGCTGCTGATTCTGTCCGAGAAGGACATTCTGGCCGTCATCAAAGAGTAGCGATGAGTGATCCGGCATGAGTGATGTGTAACGCGCAGGTCGCGCTGTCGCTCATCACCCGTCACTTCAGAGGGATTCAAGGAGGGAAGCACACGTGGCGCCAAAAATCATTACCTTCGACGAGAGCGCTCGTCGCTCACTCAAGGTGGGAATCGACACGCTCGCCAACGCCGTCAAGACCACGCTCGGCCCGAAGGGCCGCAACGTGGCGCTCGATAAGAAGTTCGGCGCCCCGACCGTCACGCACGACGGCGTGACCGTCGCCAAGGAGATCGAGCTGGAAGACCCGTTCGAGAACATGGGCGCGCAACTTCTGAAGGAAGCGGCCACCAAGACCAACGATGTCGCCGGTGACGGCACGACCACGGCCACCGTGCTGGCGCAGGCCATCGTCCACGAGGGCATGAGGAACATCGCCGCCGGCGCCAACGCCATGCTGCTCAAGCAGGGCATCGAGTTGGGCTCGAAGAAGGCGGTCGAGACGATCCGCGCCATGGCCAAGGAAGTACGCGGCAAGGAAGACATCGCGCATGTCGCCACCATTTCCGCCGCCGACCCCGAGATTGGCGAGCTGATCTCCGACGTGATGGAGAAGGTCGGACGCGACGGCGTTATCACCGTCGAGGAGTCCCGCGGCCTGCAGTTCGAGATCGAGTACACCGAGGGCATGCAGATCGACCGCGGCTACATCTCCCCCTACTTCGTCACCAACACCGAGCGCATGGAAGCCGTGCTCGATGACCCGATGATCCTCATCACCGACAAGAAGATCTCGGCCGTCTCCGACCTGCTGCCGATCCTGGAGAAGGCGCTGCAGGTCACCAAGAGCATGGTCATCATCGCCGAGGATGTCGACGGCGAGGCGCTGGCGACGCTGGTCGTCAACAAGCTGCGCGGCACGATCAGCGTGCTGGCCGTCAAGGCCCCCGGCTTCGGCGACCGCCGCAAGGAAATGTTGCGCGACATCGCGATCCTGACCGGCGGCACCGTCATCTCCGAGGAAGTCGGCCGTAAGCTGGATAGCGCCACCGTGCAGGACCTGGGCCGCGCCCGCCGCGTGGTTGCCACCAAGGACGACACCACGCTCGTCGAAGGCGCCGGTGACGAGGCGGCCATCAAGGGCCGCATCGAGCAGATCCGCGCCCAGATCGAGACGACGACCTCCGACTTCGACCGCGAGAAGCTGCAGGAGCGCCAGGCCAAGCTGGCCGGCGGCGTGGCGGTGATCAAGGTCGGCGCCGCGACCGAGACCGAGCTCAAGGAGAAGAAGCACCGCGTCGAAGATGCGCTGTCGGCGGCGCGCGCCGGCATCGAGGAGGGCATGGTCCCCGGCGGCGGAGTGGCGCTGCTGCGCGCCATCGACGGCCTGGACGATGTGGAAGCCGAGGGCGATGTCAAGACCGGCGTCATGATTCTGAAGCGCGCGCTCGAAGAGCCGATGCGCGGCATCGTTGAGAATGCCGGACAGGACGGCGCCGTCGTCGTCAGCACCATACGCCGCATGCAGGCCGAAGAGAACAACCCGAACATCGGCTACGAGGTGCTACGCAACGAGTACGGCGATATGTTCGAGTGGGGCATCATAGACCCGGCCAAGGTCACCCGCTCGGCCATCGAGAACGCCGCCTCGATCGCCGCGATGATCCTCACCACCGAGGCGCTCATCTCCGAGAAGCCGGAGCCGGCCCCGGCCATGCCGGCCATGCCGGGCGGCATGGACTACTAGTCCACACCGCGTCGCCTCGGAATCAGGCAACGCAGACGAAACGGCCCCGCCTTGGCGGGGCCGTTTCGCGCTCACCGCCGTGCCGCGGGGCAGCCGGCCGCGATTGCTGATCGCAGCGCGGTCAGGTACCATTACGGTTTGGTTGCCGGCGACGCCGCTTGCTCATGTCAGGCCGTCGGAATGGTTCACATCAAACAGGGCGAACGACAGAGGAAGAGGGGTCGAGATGGCCGGCACGTGTGAAATGTGTGGCAAGACGCTGGGATTCGGTCACAACGTGAGCTTTTCCAAGCGGCGCACCAACCGGGTGTTCCGCCCGAACATCCAGAAGGCCACCGTCTACACGGATGGCCGCGCAAAGAAGATCAACGCCTGCACGCGCTGCATCCGCACCATGGCGAAGCTGCGGAAGTAGCACCGACCCACAATCAAGCATTACGTCAAACGGCGGGCGGCCCCCGTCGCCTCCCGCGGTTTCGAGTTCGCCCTGCCAGTCCGATCCGGGGTGGGTTGGCTGACGCAACGGTGTCTGACAGCTGTAGGGCACATGGCAATGTGCCCAGCTGGACAGCACGCACGCGGATCGGCGGCATCCCCGATCCTGAGCAACGTCACGCCGCGCAGTGATTCCTGCCCGGCGCCCTGCCATGCGACGTTGCGAGTCCGCTGGGAATTCTGTCTCGCCGATCGCGAATCCGTGTCACGACACCGACGACGTAGACGCTTCCCGGATTGCCGCCCTGCCCGCCGACAGGAACCCGATGTCACAGCGCGTGCTGCCCTCCATCGCCAGCTCGGCTAGCGTTTCGCCGATAGCGCTGGCGAACTTGAAGCCGTGGCCGCTGAAGCCGCAGCCATAGACGACGTTCTCCTGACCGGCAACGGTGTCGAGGATGAAGTGCCGGTCGGGCGTGTTGGTGTACATGCAGGTCAACGTTTTGATGACCGGACCCGACGCGCCGGGCAGGTACCGATCCAGCGCGGCGCGCAGCATCTCGATTTCCGCGGCGTCGATGTCGCGGCGGATCGTCGCGGGCGTGCAGACCTCCCCGATGTCGTGCCGCCCGATCTTGACGCCCTGACCGGGAACGTAAGGGAAGCCGTAGTAGTCCCCTTCCGGAACCTGGAACAGGTAGACCGGACAGCGATCCACGGCAAACGGTTCCGGCGTCGAGGACGCGAAGTGGACGTTAACGATGCGCCATGCCTCGAGCGGCAGATCCAGGGCGCGCAGCACCTCGCCGGACCACGGGCCGGCGGTGACGATCAGGCAGTCGGCGGCGAACGTCCCCGCGTCCGTCTCGACACGCACCCCGTCCCCATCGGCGCTCCAGCGACGCGCGGCCTGCTCAAAGCGCAGGTCCGCGCCGTGTTTCGCCGCCAGATCGAGGTGCGCGTCGACGCAGGCTTCCGGCCTGAGGATGCCCGCGTTCGGCTCGTAGACCGCGACCAGATCGTCGCTCAGGCGGAAGCCTGGGAAGCGCTCGGCGACCTGTCGATGATCGAGCAGTTCGTACGGCAGGCCGTGCTCGACGGCGCTGGCGATAGACCCGGAGACGAACTCGGAGTCCGGCGTCCCAAAGTTGAGGCCGCCGGTGATTGTCAACAGGTCGCGGCCCGACTCAGCTTCAAGCTCGCGCCAGAGCTGGTAGGCGCGCTGGACGAGCGGCACGTACTGCGGCGCCTCGAAATACGCCTCGCGGATGATGCGTCCGTCGCCGTGGGACGAGCCCAACGCGTGGAGGCGCCGGTTGGCGTCCAGGCCCAGCGCGCGGTAGCCCCGTTTCGCCAGGTGCGCGACCGTGGCGCTGCCCATGCCGCCGAGACCAATGACGATCGCGTCATATGTCATTGCCACAGTCGCTCCTTTTCTCATCGATTCCGCTGATGCGCCTCAGGCGCCAGCGCGTTGCAGGCGATCGTCACGTTGCCTGACTCCGGTCCGGCGCGTCGCCCACCAGCAGGTAGCGGGCATCCCCGGAATAGTCCTGATCCACCCGCACAGCGCGCCCCATGGCTGCCGTGGCGACATTCACGCCCAGCTCCTCCTGCTCGGGGTCAAGCTCACCGACCCACAGACCGCCCGGAGCGAGGCATTCGGCGGCCTGTCCCAGCAATCTGCGGTGCAGATCGAAGCCGTCCAGCCCACCGAACAGCGCCTCGTCAGGCTCCAACTCCGTCGAGTAGTGCGTCTGGTCAGGGCGCAGGTATGGCATGTTGGCGAGGATGAGATCGAACGGACCGGGAATGCCTGCCAGCAGGTCGGCCTGTATCAGGTCCACCCTCTCCCGCAGGCCAAGCTGTTCGCGGTTGATGATCGCCACGTCCAACGCCGATCGATAGCGTTCCGTCGCCACGATTTGCACGTCGGGGCGCGTGCTCCCCAGCTCGATCGCCAGAGCCAGCGCAATCGCTCCTGACCCGGTTCCGACGTCGACCACTCGACGAGGCCCCGGATGCGTAGCCAGCCACGCCAGCGCGTAGTGAACGAAGCGCTCCGTCTCCGGCCGCGGAATCAATGCCCGCCGGTCGACAAACAGCTCGATAGTCCGAAACCAGCGCCGTCCAATGATGTACGGGATAGGCTCGCCCGCCGCTCGGCGCGCCACCAGTTGCTCGAACGCCTCGTCATGCTCCGTCGCCAAAGGCTTGTCGTAGCGCAGGAACACCTTGACCCGGTCCAGCCCAGTCACATGCCGCAGCAGCAGCTCCGCGTCGAGCTGCGGTGACTCACTGATCTCCTCCAGCCGCGCGGTGGCGTCGGAGATCGCATCCCAGAACGTGCGCGGAACAGGTCGGGACGCGGGACGCGGGACGCGGGGGAACGCCCTCACCCCCCAGCCCCCTCTCCCAAGCCTGGGAGAGGGGGAGCAGGTTGGTCGTGGTTGGGCTGGTGATTCCGCGTCCCGCGTCCCGACCTCGTCCTCCCCTTCGCTCACGCTTCCACGCCCGCCATCTGCAGGCGCTCGGCCTGATCGACCTCGCGCAGCTCCTGCACGAACGGGTCGATGTCGCCGTCCATGACACCGGGCAGGTTGCTGAGGCTCTTCTTGATGCGATGGTCGGTGACGCGGTCCTGAGGGAAGTTGTAGGTGCGGATCTTCTCGGAGCGGTCGCCGCCACCGACCTGCGAGCGCCGCATGCCCCCTCGCTCGGCGTCCAGCTTCTGCTGCTCGATGTCGTACAGCCGCGAGCGCAGCACCGCCATGCACTTGGCCCGGTTCTTCAGTTGCGACTTTTCATCCTGACTCGTGACGACCAGTCCGGTCGGCAGATGCGTGATGCGCACCGCCGAGTCGGTCGTATTCACCGACTGGCCGCCGTGCCCGGTCGAACGGAAAACGTCGACCCGCAGCTCGTTCTCGTTAATCTGGATGTCGACCTCTTCGGCCTCCGGCAGCACGGCCACCGTCGCGGCGGAGGTGTGGATGCGGCCACTTGACTCGGTGACAGGCACGCGTTGCACGCGATGCACGCCGCTCTCGTAGCGCAGGTGGCTGTACGCGCCCTTGCCGCGCACTTCGAAGATCACTTCCTTGACGCCGCCGATGCCCGTTTCACTCAGCGTAATGATCTCGGTCTTCCAGCCATGGCGCTCGGCGTAGCGGGTGTAGAGCCGAAACAGCTCGGAGGCGAACAGCCCGGCCTCGTCCCCGCCCGTCCCGGCGCGGATCTCGACGATGACGTTCTTGTCGTCTTTGGGGTCCTTTGGCACGAGCAGCCCACGCAGCCGCGACACCAGCGGCTCGCGGTCTGAACGGAGCCGGTCCAGCTCGTCGCGGGCCATGGCAGCCATCTCCGGATCGTCGTCCCGCGCCATAACCTCCATTTCCACGATTTGCGCTTCCATCGCTTTCAGCTCGCGGTAAGCCAGCACCGCTGGTTCGATGTCGGAGCGTTCCTGACCGTATTCCTGGAGCTTCGACGGGTCGCTGGCGACCGCTGGGTCGCCCAGCATCTGTGTCAACTCCTCGTAACGCCGGTCGATGTCGGCGAGGCTGGCAAACATGTCGCTCATGGGGATCTCCGTGTTCAGTGATTCGGGACGTGGGATGCGGGAACGAGCGCGCTAGGTGTGTTCGTGGAGGTCAGACGCGGTCTCGATAGCGGGCTCGCCGGGTCTCTCTATGAGCGGCCATTCGTCGATGATGCTGTAGGTTGGGCCTTTCGGACCGAGGACGCTGCGGATGAGCTGGATGCGGTCGATCGTCAGCGAGGCCGCCGGAAGCTCCAGCGCGCCGGCCGCCGCGGCGACATTCGACAGCGGCGCAGCGCCGTTGCGGAGTCGGGCCAGCGTGACATGTGGCTTGAACGGCCGCCTGTCCGTGCCGGCATCCGCGGCTCCGTCCGCGTTGATGTCGGCTGCCAGCGATCGCAACCGGGCGACATCCCCGTCGAGGCCGAGCCACAGGACGCGGGCGCGAGACGTGGACGGGAACGCGCCAACCGCGCCGGTGTGCAGCTGCATGCTCTCGTGGCGCGCCGCGATCTGCTGGAGCTTGCCGCGGATGGCCGAGACGGCGTCGATGTCGCTATCCCCGTGGAACCGCAGCGTGAGGTGGCCGAGTCGAGGGTCGACCCAGCGCACCGGCCAGGCGTTCGAGGCCAGCCGGTTCTGCGCGTGCTGCATGACGGCGCGCACGTCGTCGTTGATCGGCGCCGCCGCGAAGACGCGCCAGCGCTCGCCGTTGTGCCGTGTGCTGTCGTCCGTCCGCCGCTGCTCGTCCATGCGCTAAGTATACGAAGCGGTTCACGCCAGGTCCGGATCGGGAGGTCTGGCCGTTGGTCTATACTGCTCGGACGTCATCTACATGCAACCGTGGGGCCGCGACAGTTCGGGAAGGGTTATCGTCCGATGCGTATTGCCTATCTGGGTCCAGCTGGGACGTTCAGCGAGGAAGCGGCCATGATCTACGCCAGCGACGGCGACGCATTGATCCCGTTTGCCAGCTTTCCGGCCCTGACGTCGGCGGTCGAAACCGACATCGCCGACAGCGCCGTGCTGCCGATCGAGAACTCGATCGAGGGCTCGGTCAGCATGACCATGGACCTGCTCATCCACGAAACGGAGCTGCAGATCTGCCGCGAGATCAACGTGCCGGTGCGCCATTGCCTGGTCGGCGCGCTCGGCGCGACGATCACCGACATCAAGACGGTGCATAGCCACCCGCAGGCCTTCGGGCAATGCCGCCGTTTCCTGGAGCGCTGCCTTCCGAACGCCCATCAGACTGCCGCGCTGTCGACGGCTGGCTCGGTTGAGGCGGCGGCTACCGGCGGAGACACGAGCATCGCGGGCATCGGCACGGCGCGCGCCGCCGAGCTGTACGGCGGTACGATTCTGGCCCGCAACATCGAGGACAATCATCTGAACGTTACGCGCTTTGTCGCCCTGGCCGCGCGCGACCACGAGCCGACCGGCAACGACAAGACATCGCTGACGGTCACCGTGCGCCAGAACGTGCCCGGGTCGCTGCACGCCGTCCTCGACGAGCTGGCGGCCGACCAGATCCAGATGACGAAGCTGGAAAGCCGCCCGGCCAAGGGCGTGTTGGGCGAGTACTACTTCCTGATCGACATCGAGGGACACCGGCTCGATCCCCAGATCGCCGCCGCCCTCGAACGCATGCGCGCCAAGGCCGACATCTTCAAGGTGTTCGGCTCGTATCCGAAATTTGAGAGCGTGTAACGTGTAACGTGTAACGTGTAACGTGTAACGTAATTATTGTCCGCGCGTCCGCATCACGACCCCCCGCGTTACGCGTTACACGTTACGCGTTACATCCCACACTACTGCGCCCCATTTCGCCGTATCCAGTCCAGATACAGCGCGACGCCGTCGTCCAGCGGTGTCGAAGGGACCCAGCCGAAGTCGGCCTGGATGCGAGCGTTGCTGGGGCGGGGTCCGGGTGAGTCGCCGGACACGACGTAGTTCGCTTCGAATTCCGGCACGACACGGTACTCGATTTCGGGCCAGGCGCGCTTGAATGCCGCCAGCATCTCGCCGATCGAGTAGAGCCTGCCACAGGTAATCGTGTAGACACCGTGCGGCAATCGCGGCCTCGCCCATGCACGCTCGACTCCCTCAGCGATATCCTCGACGAACGTCCAGTCGGCATATGGCCCTTCGAGAGAGTTGACGCGAAGCTCATCACCAGCGGCGAGAATGCGCAGCATCTCACGAAGTTCCGTCGCGCCCACGTAGCCGGGAGTAATCCGCTCCATGGGGCCGTACACATTGGCGGGCCGCATCGACACGACGTCGAGATCGAACAGCTCGCGGTAGCGCAGGCAGAAGCGCTCGCTGGTGTGCTTCGTGATTCCGTAGAGGTTGCTGGCGCGACTCGGTGACGCTTCATCGAGCACATCCACATCGTGGCCGCGGCCCCAGGCCGCGCCCGAACCAATGTAGACCATGCGCTCGAAGCCTTCGAGGGAGCGAGCGACCTCCAGCACGTTAATCGTGCCGCCCAGGTTGACGTCGATGACGCGCTTCGGCTCGGCCCGCTCGCGCTCGACGCGCGGCGTGATCGCGGCCGCGTGGATAATGTGCGTAACGGCGTGCTCGCGGGCCGTGTCATGCAACAGGTCGATGTCGGTGACATCGCCATGCACGAACGTCACCTGCTCGATCGCATCTCCCAGCAAGTCGCGCAGCATGTCATCGGGCGACATCACGTCGTACGAGATGACCCGTTCGCCTCGGCGGGCCAACCTGCGCATGATGTAGCTGGGAACCCAACCGTTCGCTCCCGTCAGCAGCGTCGTCACGTGTTTCCCTTCTGCTGGGCGCGCCGTCGATTCAGTGGCGACGAGAGTACACTACGAGCGATTCATCCGGGCGCCGGGAGGCAGGCAAGTTTGACCGTGACGATCATGCTGGACGATCGGCTGGAAACGGTGATGTTCGGCTATCCGCTCTCCGCGGGGTGGATCGAGGCCGACGGGGTCTCGCGCGTGCCGTACTTGCCGCCGTCGATGATCGGCGACGCCACGCTGGCGCTCGTCGACAGCATCGCGGCGCTGACGATGCTTGGCTCCCACGTCATCGTGCGCGATATTGCGGTCGTGTGCCGCCACTCATCGATGCTGACATTGCTGACCCACACCCGCCCCGACGAGGTCGAGGAGGTCGCCGTCTCGATCCCCGGCGTCTCCCCGGCTGGCCGGGCGGTCGCCACCGCCGTGCTCCAACCGTTTTATGGCATCCGGGTCCTGGCGTGGTCCGAGGACGATCACGCAGTCGACAGCGCGCACGCAACGCTGACCGAGGGAACCCTGGCGTTGATCCCGGTCCACGACGAGCAGCAGTATCAGGAGGACCTCGGGCGGGCCTGGTTCCTGATGACCGATCGCCCGTTCGTGTCGCACGTCGCGGTCGCGCCCCGCGCGACGCTCGCCTCCAGCCCTGCCGGCGTCCTGGCCGCCGTCGAGCGGCTGCTCGAATCACGCCGCGTCGCCAGCGAGCGTGGGCGAGAGCTGCGCCGCGATCTCTCCAGAGGGCTGGCCATCGACCGCGACACGCTCACCGACACGCTCGCCGACCAGACGCACGAGCTGGACGACGACGCCCTCGATGGGTTGGCGGTGCTGGCCGCCCGCGGCGGGCTCCGCATGTCGAGACGGGAGCTGATGGACGCGCTGATCTCCGTCTCACCCGGCAGGTGACGGCGGGTCAGCGATCTGACTCGTCTCGCAGCGTGGCCTGATACGGCCGTGACAGCGCCGCGTAGTAGTCCGCGCGCAGGTGGTGGAGCAGGCGACCCGCGTCCGTCTCGACCAGCCAGCGGTCGTCGAACGCCTCGTCGAGCGCACTGACGGCCAGTGGGGCGCCGATGAACAGGTCGTGATCCCCGAACGTCGCGCGTCCGACGACGCCACACTCGATATGAGCGACGCACTCGTCGATCAACGGCGCGTCCAGCTCGAGCGCGTCGACAGGCGTCAGCCCGGCGGCGCTGAACTTGTCTCCCGACCGCCCGCTCTCCATGCCGCAGTAGTGAGCCGCGCTCAGCAGGTCCGCGTTGGGGATGTTGAGCGCGAAGAACTCGCTGCGGCTGACGTACTCGTGGGTCAGGCGGCCGGGGTGGATGGCGAGCGCAACCAGCGGCGGGTCGAGGCTGACCGGCATCAGCCAGGCGGCGGTCATGACGTTGTCGGCCGAGCGGAATCGGCTGGTGACGAGCGCGAGCGGCCCCGGCTCGAGCAGGCGCGTCGCGTCGCGCGGCTCGCGGGCTAGTTTGGTCGCCAACGTCTCCTCCAGGCGCGTGTCAGCGAATCAGCGGTCCATCACCCGCAGGTAAACCTCGCGGGTGGCGCGGGCGATTTCACGCTGGGTGTAGCAGCGCATCACCCGCTCCCGGCCCGCCTGGCCGAGGAGTCGCGCCTGCTCGCGGTCAAGCGACAGCGACTTCACGCAAGCCGCCAGCGCGGACGCGTCGCCCTCGGGAAACACGAGGCCGGCGTCGCCGATCACGCTCGGGATCTCGCCGGAGTCGGAGCCGATCACCGGAACCTCGCAGGCCATCGACTCGACGATCACCCGTCCGAACTGCTCTTTCCAGTTGGGCCGCGTGCGCGACGGCACGACCACGACGTCCAGCTCCGCCAGCAGCGCGGGGATGGCGTCCGACGGGATCGCCTCGCGAAACTCGACGCGGCCGCTCAGCCCCCGTTGCGCGGCGCGCGCCTCCAGTTGCGGCCGGCGTTCGCCAGACCCGACGATGATGACGCGGGGACGCGGGTCCAGCAGCGCGACGGCGTCAATCAGCGTGTCGATCCCCTTCTCCGGCACGAGCCGGCCGTAGTATCCGATGGTGAACTCGCGGGTCACGTCACGTCCTGTCGCCGGTGGCTGGAAGATTTCGGGGTCAACGCCGAACTGCGGGATGACCTCGACCGGGCCTCGAAACCCCTTGCGACGCAGCACCGAACGGGCGTCCTCGTTGCCGGCCAGCGCCGCGGCCGCGTGGCGGTAGCAATAGCGCTCGAACAGGCTGAACGGTGGCGGATAGCGCCGGTCCAGGTTCTGCCAGGTGAAGAAGATGGTGCGCGCGCCGATCTGCCGCGCCAGGCGCGTGGCGTGGGCCGTCACGAGGTTGTACGGCTCCTCGTCGATATGCATCAGGTCGGGCCGGAACGCGTGAACGTGCTTCGCCAGTCCCGGATAGTAGTGGATATGGTGACGGCCATTGAAGCGCATGTGCTCCTCAGCCAGCGTGTAGCCCTCGGTGAACCGGCGCGCAAGCCGGATGTTGCCCACCCGGCGTTCGTTCCAGCAGGACGGGACGACGGCCAGCAGCTCGATGTCAGGGTGCGAGGCCAACTCTTCGAGCTTCTTCTGGTAGACGCCCGTCACGAGCGCCTTCGAGATCATCAGGACGCGCATCGAGCGATCCGGAACGGCGCTCGTGAAACGGGGCAGGTGTCCGCGCGAGCCGCTACCCCGGCGAGGATCGGCGTCCGTCCGCGTAGACACGCCGGTCGGGGGTCGGCTCCCGCGGCGCCTGGGAGCGTCGCGCCCGTCATTGGCTTCGGTCCAGGACGTACTGATATGCGTCGAGCGTGAGGGCCGCGGTCTGTTCCCACGAGAAGCTCGATGCCCGGCGTAGCGAGCGGCGCGCGAGGTCGGCGCGCAGCGCCGGATCGGTGGCCGCGCAGACGATCGCGCGGGCGATGTCGTCCGGTTCGGGATCGATGGACAGCCCCGCGTCGCCAACGACCTCCGGCAGGCTGGAGCGGTTCGAGCAGATGACCGGCGCGCCACAGGCCATCGCCTCCAGCGGGTTCAGCCCGAATCCCTCATACTCGGAAACAAACGCGAACAGGGTGGCAGCGCGGTACAAGTCCCGCTTGTCCTCGTGGCTGACGAAGCCCACCAGCCGCACGCGGTCACTGATGCCCAGCTCGCCGATGATCGGCTCCAGCGGCGGATTCAGGCTCGCGTTGGCCGTGTGCGGGTTGCCCGCGATAACCAGGTCGTACGGTTCGGGCAGCATCGGCAGCGCCGCCGCGAAGCCGCGCAGCAGGTGCGGCAGACGCTTGCGGAGGTCGAAGCCGCCCACGTTGAGGACGAACGGCGCGCGCAGCCCGAAGCGCTGCTTGACACGCTCGACCGACGCGCACTCGCTCTCGGATTGGGCGGGGGAGAACTCGGACCCGGCGGCCAACGGCGTCACGCGGATGCGATCGCCCGCTATGCCCAGGCAGCGCGTGATGTCGCGTCGCGAATGCTCCGAATCGGTCAGCACCAGCGAGGCCTTGCGTGCCGCGCGACTCACGACGCGGAGATACATCCGCATCCGGCGGCTGCCGGCGTACTCGGGCAGCACGAGCGGTATGACATCGTGCACGGTGACGACGTGTGGCGTCGACTGTCGCAGCGGCGCCGAGAAGTACGGGATGTGAACCAGGTCGACGCCGGAACGGCGTGTGGCCGACACCAGCCCAACCTGCTCCCACCACACCTTCCTGCCCCGGCCTCTGAGCGTAGCGCGCGGCTGGGCGGCCGTCGTGACGGCGCTATTCCCCGCCGCGGCGCGCGCGACGTCAGGCGCGTCGGCGGGCATGAGCAGGTGGGGTGACACGACCTCCTGGCAGTCGCGGAGCTGACGCCAGAGATTCAGCGCGTACTGACCTGCGCCGGTCATCGGCTGTTCGAGAAACAGGGCGTCGAACCCGACGGAAGGCTGGCCAGTCATGGCGAGAGTGTAACAAAGCACGCCGGACGGACCTGCCTGGGAATGCTGCCCGCGTGGCTAGGTTACAATTGTCGGAGCGGCGCCCTCAGCGCGCCCGATTGATCCGTAGGAGGAACACATTCGATGTCGAACGCCGTAGTAGTCAGCGACGCAACCTTCACCGCCGAAGTCCTCGACTGGGACACACCGGTGCTGGTCGATTTCTGGGCCGCCTGGTGCGGTCCCTGCCGCGTCGTCGGACCGATTCTGGACGAAATCTCGATCGAGCAGGTCGGGAAGCTCAAGATCGCCAAGGTCAACATCGACGAGAACCAGGAGATCGCGCAGCAGCTTGGGATCAGCTCGATCCCGACCATGGTGCTCTACAAGAATGGCGAGATGGTGGAGCGCATCGTCGGCGCCTACCCCAAGCCCCGCATCCTGGAGAAGGTCGAGCCGCACATATAGGCCCGTCCTGTTCGACGTGGCTGAAGGAACGCCCGGGCATCACGTCCGGGCGTTCTGCTGCTCTCTCAGCAGGGAGCGCAGCGCCCGGGGCGGGTTCAATACGAACGATCCGAGCAGCGCGATGAACGCGGTCCCACGGCCCGAGTACGCGCGCTGGCGGACGGCGATCATACCGACGTTCGTGTCATCCAGCGACACGCGATGGACATAGGCATAGCGGTCCCGCGCGAGGTCGAAGCGAATCGTGCGCGGCTCGTCGGACCCGAGCGCTTCCGGAGCGTTCGGATCATAGACCTCGATTGCGCCATGGCTGAGTCCGTCCTGCCGCAGATGGCATGGCACGACGACGTGCCCCTCCGCCACGATGGCGGTGGCGATGTCCCTGCGCCACAGCTTGGGGATGTCCACATCGATTGCGCGGTCGGTCCACCCCTGCCGCAACAGGTCGCCGCGCACCGCCCGGAAGGCCGCGCGGGACGAGCCCCGCAGGAACCATGGCAGTGAGCCGAGCAGCGCGCGGTCGCGGAGCTGACGGCCATGGAACATCGTGATTCGCTCGACCGCCGCGCTTGAGCTGACGGGATCGGGCTCCCTGCCCAACCCACGCTCGATCGTCCAGTGCGCCATGCCGCTGCATAGCCCTCCACGCGGCGACTCTAGGCGCAGGTAGACGATGTCCGCATATAGCCCCTCGAACAGCAGCCGGTTGAGTGGCTCGGGGAGGGGATGGAAGGTGCGTTCGAAGACTTCACGACTGGGGCTTACCTCGCCGAGCGCGCTGGCCCGGTTCGCCAGCGGCAGCGCATGGCGCGCAATGTCCAGCCCGTTGCGGAGGTCGAGTCGCACATGGATCGGCAGCCGCGACGGCGTCCGGCGCGCGCCTACGTTGGAGAGCGTCACTGACGCCTGCTGGTCGGGATTGACGCGCGACGGCGTCACCGACCACTGCCGCGGACCGACCGCCTCCACCCGCCAACCCGGATCGGCCCGCACCCGCAGGTGCCCAGGCGCGTCCTGGTGGTCAAGCCCGAAGTCGGTCACGTCGACGAGGATGCGCGCCGGTGTGACACGCGGCGGCCTGTCGCCGTCCAGTGTGATCGTCACCGCGAGGGTCGCGCTCACCGGGCGGACGATTCGGAATGCGCGGGCGCCGAGCCATCGCGCTGAGAGTCATCGAGCGCGGCCATCTCGCGCCGCCAGTCGTCGAAGTCCCGGAACTCGCGATAGACTGACGCGAAGCGGATGTAGGCCACGTGGTCGAGCGCCTTGAGCTTGTCCAGCACCAACTCGCCGATGTCGGTGCTGGTGACTTCGCTCGTGCCGCGGTCGAACAGCTCCGTCTCCGTCTCCCGCACAATGCGCTCGATCTCAGACATCGGCACCGGGCGCTTGGTGAGCGCGATGCGCAGCTTGTCACGCAGCTTCTGGGGACTGAACTGCTCCCGCCGCCCGTCGCGTTTCACGACCACCAGCTCACGCAGCTCCACGTTCTCATAGGTCGTGAAACGCCGCCCGCAGTCGGCACACTCGCGCCGCCGCCGGATCGACTCGCCATCGCGGAGATCCCGCGAGTCCACCACCCGCGAGTCCCGGCAGCCGCAGAAGGGACAACGCATGTTACGAGCGGGTAGCGGGTAGCGGATAGCGGATAGTGGAAAGAGGCTGGTGGCGAACCCTGTTCGCCACCTCCAGAAGCGTCAGGACAGAAAACGTCTCGTCAATCAACGTTGCCAGCTCCTACCCGCTACCCGCTACCCGCTCGCTACTGCCGTTCGCGCAGGAAGCGCAGGATGGCCGGCTCGGCGAACTCGTCGTCGGGCAGGACCGGCGTGCGCGGCGGGGCGGACTGTTCCAGCGCGCGCTGCGAGCGGCGTTCCGACGCGCTGGGACGTTGCGACGCGCGCAACGGGCGACCGCCCTGAAATCCGGTGGCGATCAACGTGATCGTCACGTCGCGGCCCAGTGATTCGTCGACGCAGGTGCCGAAGATGATCTCGGCCTCCTCGTCAGCGGCGGCGCGGATAACCTCGGCGGCTTCGTTGACCTCCGAGATGGTCAGGTCCGCCCCGGCGGTGATGTTGTAGAGCACGCCGGTCGCGCCGTCGATGCTCATCTCCAGCAGCGGGCTCTCGATCGCGTTCTTGGCCGCTTCCGCTGTGCGGTTCTCGCCCGATCCCCGTCCGATTGCCATCAGCGCGGAGCCCGCGTCACGCATGATCGTCTTCACGTCTGCGAAGTCAAGGTTGATCATGCCCGGCTTGATGATCAGATCGGAAATGCCCTGGATACCCTGTCGCAGCACGTCGTCGGCGATGCGGAACGCCTCCGAGAACGGCGTTTTCGGATCGACCAGATGGATAAGACGCTGGTTTGGAATGGTGATGAGCGCGTCAACGTGCTCGCGCAAGTTGGCGATCGACTCGTCGGCCACCCTCCGTCGCTTGGCGCCTTCGAAATCGAATGGGCGTGTTACGACGCCGACTGTGAGCGCGCCGGACTCCCGCGCCAGCTTGGCGACGATCGGCGACGCGCCGCTGCCCGTCCCGCCGCCCATGCCGGCGGTGATGAAGACCATGTCGGCGCCGCGCAGCACTTCGGCGATCGTCTCCATGCTCTCCTCGGCGGCCCGCTCGCCGACCTCGGGGCGTCCGCCCGCGCCCAGCCCCTTGGTGAGCTTGTCGCCGATCCGCACCGAGATTGGCGCGGATGAGTTGATCAGCATCTGGGCGTCGGTGTTGACGGAGATGAACTCGACGCCGTCAACCCCGGATTCGATCATGCGGTTAATGGCGTTGCCGCCGCCACCGCCGACGCCGACTACCTTGAGCCTGGCGTAGCTGGCGATGAACTCGTCGTCACGGTGCTCGAACATGTCCGGTCCTCCCGAGTACGGTTGAGGGAACCCCTCCCAAAGGAATCGACGAACCTACTCTTCCATGCGCGCGGGCACGAACTCTCTCAGCCAGCTGGTGAACGCGCGGCGCGCCGCTCCCCTGTCGCGACGCGTTGTCGTGTCGCGCTCGGAGCCGCCGAACCCGAACGCGGTCTGCATGACGAGCGGATGCACGAAGGCGCTCGCGCCGGCGCCCATGGAATAGGAGCGGGTCTCCCGCCGGGTCGGAGGCGGCATGGCCGCGCGGGTCGCGCAATAGCGCGTCAGGCCCACCGACGCGCTGACCGTCGGGTCCGCGATGCCGGGGAACCCGTCACCAGCCAGCACACCCCCACAGCGCACCGGCACGCCCAGGATCGCGCTGGCGATGTCGCCGATCCCGGTCAGCATAGATCCGCCACCGGTCAGCACCGCGCCTGACTGGAGCAGCTGCAGCGTGTCGCTGGCGACCAACGCTTCCCTGGCGCGATCGATGATCTGCACCGCGCGCGCGGCGGCGATGGTGCGCACGGCGGCGGGAGGAACTTCTCCGAAGCTGGCCAGACGCTGGAGCTGCGCGATGGCGCGCGGCGTCCACTCGTACAGCTCTTCGCGGTTGTCCTCGCCAATTGCGCCATGCGCGCGCTTCAGATCCTCGGCCTCATCGAGCGGAATCTCGAGCATCGCTGCGATGTCGGCCGTGACGTGATGGCCACCGAGCGCGAACCCGGCAATGTGCTGCAGGTCCCCGCCGGCGTACACCGCGATGTCGGTCGTCGCGCTGCCAATGTCGATCAGCGCCACGCCCGCGTCCCGCTCGGTAGGCGACAGCGCGGAACTGGCCGCCGCGACCCCCTCCGGGATCAGCGTGTGAATGCGCACCCCGGCCGCCTCGGCGGATTGGCGCAGTCTGTCGATGAGCTGCGAGGGCACGGCGTAGTCGCGCGTCCAGACGTCCAGACGCCGTCCATAGCGTCCCGTCGGGTCAGACACGGGTTCGCTGTCGAGCGCCATGCCGCGCACGACGCGGTGTACCGTGTGCAAGCCTGCCGGGTCCGTGCCGCGTGACTGGCTGATGGCCTGCACGATGTCTTCAACGGAGACGGGCCGATCGGTGGTCAGATCGAGCCCGCCCATGCGGTCGATCGGCTCAATGTGGGCGCCGGAGATCGAGACGACGATGTCCTCCACCGGCGTGCCGATCAGGTAGCGCGCCTCCTCGACAGCCCGTCGGAACGCCGCGCTGAGCGCCTCCGGGTCGATGACCTCGCCGCCCCGCAGGCCGCCGGATGGCGCGCTGCCGTGGCCGACGTATCGCACCGCGCCGGACCGTTCACGCACCGCCACCGCGGAGCAGAGCTTACTCGAGCCAACGTCTACGCCGACGATAAATTGGTCAGGCACGGCCTATACCCCCGCGTCCTGCGATCAGAGTACGATGTGTGATACCCGTGCGACCGGTCCAATTGAACCAAGTCTACCGCGTTGACGCGCGCGCATCACGCCCGTCAATCGGCGTGCGTACACTGTATCATAGCGTACGTACAGTGTGTACATGCTACTTATAATACGGACGACCCGGTTCGCGCAAGTCCAGGAGCGACCAATCGCCCCCGTCGCCGGTGACTTCCTCGAAGATCGCCAGTTTCAGCGGCATATCGGTGGGGTCGCCGAGCATCACCGAGCGGCCATTCGTCAAGCGCGCGACCAGCCCCTCGACCGGCTCCAGCCACAGTTCCGCCAGTTGCGCATCCAGCGTCTCGTGAATCGCCAGCGCCGCGGCCACGGTTGCGGGCTCAAGCCGGTCGCCGACCTTTGGGGCGTCGCCGGCGCTCATCACCGCCGGAAAATCAACCGATTGCGTCACGGCGATGACGTGGCCGCGCCGGTCGACGAGCAGCCGCTGGCCCCCGGCCTGCCAGACGAGCGCCGGGGTTCGTTCGGTCACGCTCAGGACGACCCGGTCCGGGAAGCGCGTCTGAACGGTGACGCGCTCGACGTACGGCAGGGCAGCCACACGCTGGGCGACGTGCCCGGCGTCAATGCGGAAGATCGACTGGCCGATGGCGTTCGCAGCCAGTGCGACCTCCGCCGGGTCGCCCAGAGTCGTGCCACGCACCTCGATCGAGGCAATGAGGAAGTCATTGGAGAACATGAAGCCGTAGAGCAGCGTCGCCATCCCGACCGCGACGATCATTGCGGGCAGGCGTCCCGACCGCAGCAGCGACCCCAGCGCGCGCTGGGCGCGGTAAGCGCGCGTGGCCCGGCGGCGCCTAGCGGGAGCCGTAGCGCTCTGCATGACGTTCGATCGAGAGCTCGACGAGGCGCTTGACGAGTTGCGGCAACGGCAGCCCGCTGGCCTCCCAGAGCTTGGGATACATGCTGATGGCGGTGAAGCCGGGGATGGTGTTGAGCTCGTTCAGCAGCACGCGGTTCGTTCCACGCTCCAGAAAGAAGTCGACCCGCGCCATGCCGGCGCAGTCGAGCACCCGGAAGGCGCGAATCGCCAGCGCGGTGACTTCCTCGCGGGCCGCGTCCGGAACGTCGGCAGGGATGATCAGCTCGGACGTGTCGTCGACGTACTTGGCCTCGTAGTCATAGAACTCGTGGCCGGGGACAACTTCGCCGATCGCCGACGCCAGCGGCTCGTCGTTACCCAGCACCGAAATCTCCAGCTCGCGAGCGTCGATCGCCTGCTCGACCACGATCTTGCGGTCGTACTGTCCCGCCTCGCGCATCGCCTGCGGCAGCTCGGAAGGATCGTGAGCCTTGGTGATGCCGACGCTCGAGCCCAGGTTGGATGGCTTCACGAAACACGGATAGCCCAGCTCGCGGGCGACATCGTCGGCGATCTCCTCTGGAAAGCGCTCCCACTCCTTGCGCAGCACCGTCAGCCACGGCCCCTGCGGAATCCCGGCCTGCGCCAGCAGCTGCTTACAGATCGCTTTGTCCATCGCAACCGCCGACGCCATCACGCCCGCGCCGACGTATGGCAACCCAGCCAGCTCGAACAGCCCCTGCACCGTGCCGTCCTCGCCCATCGGGCCGTGCAGCACCGGGAAGATGACGTCGAGATCGCCCGCCCAGCCGTTGGCTGGAATGACGGCAGGCGCCACGCTCGCCGCGGCCCGCAACGACAGCTCTTCGACGCGGCTGAGCACGCGCCCCGCTTCGCCGTCGCCCAGCATGAAAAGCGGCGAGCCTTCCTGCAACACCTGCATCGGATTGTCGTCGGTCAGCCAGCCGCCCTCGCGGGTGACGCCGATCTGGACGACGTCCATGCCGGCATCCAACAGCGCCCGCATGACGGTCTGGGCGGAGCGTAGCGAAACGTCGTGCTCGCCGGAGCGGCCGCCGAAGACGACCCCGACCCTCAGTCGTCCACCGCGCCCGTCGCTGCCGCTCATGACCAGTCCCCAATCCGCTCGATTTCCGGCTCCAGCTCGACGCCGGTCTCACGCGCCACGTGCTCCTGAACGCGTCGCATGAGCTCCACAACGTCGAGCGCCGACGCGTTTGCGTCATTCACGATGAAGTTGGCGTGCTTGTCGGAGACAACCGCGCCGCCGACGCGCATGCCCTTTAGACCGCACTGCTCGATCAGCAGCCCCGAATACGTGCCGACAGGGTTCTTGAAGATCGATCCGGCGCAGGCGCCGGTCGGCTGCGTGCGATGCCGGTAGTCAGCGTACTCGTCCGCCTCAGCCTTGAGCGCGTCGAGCGCCCCGCGCTCGAAGCGGAACGTCGCGTCGATCACCACCAGGTCGCGAGACGGCGGCGCGTGCTTCAGCGTCGTGAACCGGTAGCCTGGCGCGAGCCACGCCCGATCCCGCTCGACGATTTCGCCCGCGACATTTACCATGCGCAGCGAGACGAGAAAGTCCTTGATCTCGCCGCCGTGCGCGCCCGCGTTGTTGACGACCGCGCCGCCGACGTTGCCGGGGAGCCCGACCAGCCACGCCATGCCGCGCCAGCCCCGCTCGGCCGCCGTGCGTCCCAGCCAGGTGGATGGAGCCGAGGCCGGGACGCGAACGAGCGGTCGCTCGCCGTCGTCCCGCACGTCCAATCCCGACTCGGCGTCGCGGCCGGGCCGCTTGACGACGATCACGAGCCCTCGCACACCCCGGTCGCTCACCAGCAGGTTCGAGCCTCCGCCGAAGACGGTCACCGGAACGTTGCTCTCGCGCGCCCACCGGAACGCCAGCGCGACCTCCGGGGCCGTCCCGGCCCGCGTCAGGTAGTCCGCCGGACCACCCGCGCGGAACGTGCTGTACAGGTCGGTTCGGGCCTCCGGCTGAATCGAGATCGTCGTCCCGGCGTCAGCCACAGTGATCGAAGGGGGCCCCTTGATGCGCGCGCGGGACGTCATGACGCGTCCCCTGCCGCGAGTGCCTCGGCGGTCTGGTGAATGTCGCCAGCGCCCATGACGAGTGCCACGTCACCGTCACGCATGAGACGTCGCGCCACAGTCGTCGCGTCTTCCGGAGATCCGGCGAGCGACGGCCGGCGCCGCATCCGGCTGGCAATGTCGGATGACGAGACCCCCAGCGTGTCAGTTTCCCGCGAGCGATAGATGTCCGCCAGCACGACGACATCGGCCTGGTCGAGCGCCGACGCGAACTCGTCCAGCAGCAGCCTGGTTCGAGAGTAAGTGTGCGGCTGAAACACGGCGAGCACTCTCCGGTTGGGAAATCGTTCGCGGGCTGCCTCGATCGTCGCGGCAACCTCGGTCGGATGATGCGCGTAGTCACTAACGACGGTCAAGGCCGGCGAATCCGCCAGCGTCTCGAAGCGGCGGCTGACCCCGCCGAACGACTCAAGCCCCGGCACGAGCGCGACGGGATCGATCCCTAACCCCGACGCGGCCGCCAGCACGGACAGCGCATTGCGCTGATTGTGCCTGCCTGGCACGGACAGCCGCAAGGCGAACACTTCTCCGGACGGTCCCCTCACGACGCCGCCGGGATCGATCGTCCAGTCCGCGTCCCGCTCCCCAAACGTCACGGCCGCAACGCCGTCGGGCAACGCGAACCGCTCAAGCAGCACACGGCAGCCGGCATCGTCGGCGGCGATCACGAGCTGCCCTCCCGGCGTGACGCCTCGCACGAAGCGCGCGAAGGCGTCCAGCACGGAGTCGAAGTCGGGGAAGATGTCGGGGTGGTCGTGCTCGATGTTGGTCACGATCGCCACCCGGGGCCGCAACCAGAGGAACGAGTAATCGTACTCGTCCGCCTCGACGACGAAGACGTCGCCGCTGCCCTGCCGCGCGTTCGTGCCGAGCTCGCGCACAGTCGCGCCCACCGCGAACGACGGAGACTGTCCGGCCCGTTCCAGCGCCAGCGCGGCCATGCCGCAGGTCGTCGACTTCCCGTGCGTCCCGGCCACGGCCAGGCACAGGCGGTCGTTTGCCAGCAGGCCGAGCAGCGCCGCGCGCTTGACGACCGGAATGCCCTGTTCGCGCGCCGCCTTGAGCTCCACGTTGTCGTCTCGCGCGGCGGAGGTCGTCACGACCACGGCCGCTCCCGTGACGTTGGCCGCGTCGTGCCCGATCGCGACCGCGACGCCTTCCGCCGCCAGCTCACGCGTGCCCGCTGACTCGGAAAGGTCCGAGCCGGACACGTCGTGCCCACGCGCCCGCAGCATGCGCGCCAGCGCGCTGACGCCGACGCCGCCGATGCCGACGAAGTGCGCGCGCGCGGGCGGCTCCGGCAGTCGGATCGCGGACGGGTCGAACGGGCTGCCGCTCACCGGCGACTCCCGCCACCCATCCCGCCGGGCGACCGGCCGCCATCGGACGCCGCCCTCCCGAACGCCTCGCCCCGCATCGGAGCGGGACGCGACGGCGCGCGTGTGGACCTGCGCCGCGTCGGGTGGAATTCGCGCGTGTGTTGGCGCGTTGCCGTGCGCTTGCGGGGCAGCCTGCCGCCCTCCGTTGTCGGCGCCAGCTCGGCGGCGGAGAGCGTCTGCCGCGACACGTTCAGCAGGACGCCAAGCGCGGTCATCGACACGACCAGCGACGTGCCGCCCGCAGAGATAAACGGCAGCGGGATGCCGGTGAACGGAATCGCAGTCGTGATGCCGCCGATGTTGAAAGCTGCCTGGAAGATCAGCCAGGTCGTGATGCCGACCGCGATCAGCGTCCCAAACGAGTCCGGCGCGCGGGTGGCGATCTTGTAGCCGCGGTACGCGATTGCGCAGAACAGCATCACGACAAACCCGCAGCCGATCAGCCCGAGCTCCTCGCCGATGACGGCGAAAATGGCGTCATTGTGCGCGGCGGGCAGCCAGGAAAATTTTTGCCGGCTGGCGCCCAGACCCAACCCCAGCAACCCGCCGGAACCCAGCGCCAGCCGAGCCTGGTAGAGCTGCCAGCCCAGGTTCTGCACGTCGGCGTCCGGATTCAGGAAGACGAAAATGCGCTCCCGGCGATATGGCGCGGAGAGGGCCATCGTCAGGAACGCCGTCGCGCCGAGGATGAGGAAGCTGGCGAACTGCACCGGTTGGGCCCCGGCAACGAAAAACATTGCGACGCCGACCGTCACCAGCAGCGCGGACGTCCCGAGGTCCGGCTCCAGCATGACCAGCCCGACCAGCAGCCCCATGACGACTGAAAACTGCACCAGCCCGTGCGAGAACGACGTGACCCGCTTGCCCTTGGCCGACAGCCAGCTCGCCATGTACAGGATCATCAGCGGCTTGGCCAGCTCGCTGGGCTGAAATGACAGCGGCCCGATAATGATCCAGCGCTTCGCGCCGAACACCTCCGTGCCAACGCCGGGCATGAAGACCAGCGCCATGAGCAGCGCCACGATGCCCAGCATCATCCAGAACGAATGGCGGTAGTACGCGTGGTAGTCGATGCGCATGGCGACGATCAGCCCGGCGCAGCCCACCGCGACGTAGACGAGCTGGCGAACGAGCACGCTGTAGCGCGCCAGCCCCTCCTCGACGGCGACATCCGGGAACGACGCCGAGAAAACCATCACCGTCCCGAACATCACGAGCATGAGCAGCACCGACAGCAGCCACCATTCGGGGTCGTGGTAGCGGGCCCTGGCGCGGCCGCGCGGGGTCGACATCCGTGTGCCTGTCATGTCGCGCACGCCCGTTCCAGCGCGCCGACCGCCGCGCGGAACGCCTCGCCCCGGTGGAACTCGTCACGGAACATCCCGAAGCTGGCGGTTCCCGGAGACAGCAGCACCAAAGCGCCGGGCCGCGCCAGCTCGCTCGCGCGCGCCACCGCCGCTTCCATCGAGCCGAACGGTCCCGCGATCGACCGATGCCCGCGCTCCCGGAGCAGCCGCTCCAGCGCGGGCGTCGCGCCCCCTTCAAGCAGCACGACGGCGGACGCGGAGGCCACGAGCGCGCCGGCCAGCGGCTCCAGCGATAGCTTCTTTTCCGACCCTCCGGCGATCGCGACGATCTCGCGGCCCGCGAAGGCCCGCAGCGCCGCGATGGCCGCCGCCGGGGCCGTCGCCGCCGTGTCGTTCACGTACTCCACGCCCGCAATCATCGCCACCCGCTCCAGGCGATGCGGAACCCCGCCGAATCCGGCGATCGCGCGCTGGATGTCCCCGGCCGTCGCGCCCATCGCCAGCGCGGCCGCCGCGGCAGCCAGCGCGTTGAGCCGCGAGTGCTCGCCAGGCACGCGCAGGCCCGCTGCCGGTCCCAGGTCAACCGGCGCGCCGTCCCAGCGTCCGCAGAAGCGTCCGTTCTCGACCCATAGCGCGTGGCCGGCGTCCGGACTCCGACGCGTCCCAAACGTCGCCCGGCGACCGGCAATCGTCCCCTCGATCGACTCGGGCAGCGCGCCGTCCTCGACGATGGCCCAGTCATTCGGACGCTGGTGGGCGAAGATCGCTGCTTTGGTCCGCGCGTACTCCCCGAACGACGGATAGCGGTCGAGATGGTCGGGTGACAGGTTGGTCAGCACGGCCACCGGCGGCGACATGCGACGCTCGTCAAGCCCTTCGAGCTGGAACGACGACAGCTCGATGGCGACCGGCGTGCCCCGGGAGATCGCGTTCAGCTGGGACAACGCGGACACACCCATGTTCCCGGCCAGTACGGCGTGCGGCCGGCCCTGGCGCAGCATGGCCGCCAGCAGCGTCGTGACGGTCGTCTTGCCCTTCGTGCCGGTCACGCCCGCGATCGCGCCCTGGCAGGCGCGGAAGAAGAGCGTCATCTCCATCTCAATCGGCTTGTCGAGATCGCGCGCCAGCAGCAGCCATTCCGACTCGCGCGGCACGGCCGGATTGCGGACGATCACGTCCGCCCAGCGAATGTCCGCGTCCTCGTGCCGGCCCAGCGTGTACTCGATCGGCAGATCGCGAAGCGCCGCGAGAGACTCGCGCAGCTCGTGCTCAGCCCGCTGGTCGGTGACGCGCACCCGCGCGCCCTGTTCGACCAGGTAACGCGCCACGCCGAGCCCGCCCTGCCGGCTGCCAAGTCCGAGCAGCAGCGCGCGTCGTCCCTCAAGCTGCAGCTCGCCCCGCCACCCGCTCATACCAGCGCCAATGCCACGCCTAGCAGGCCGGCCATCATGCCGACCAGCCAGAAGCGCAACGTGATCTGCGTCTCCGACCAGCCGAGCAGCTCGAAGTGGTGATGCAGCGGCGTCATTTTGAACAGCCGCTTGCCCCTGGTCGCCTTGAAATACAGCACCTGCAGCATCACCGAGATGGTCTCGGCGAAGAACACGAAGCCGACGATCGGCAGCAGCAGCCACTGGCCGGTCATGAACGCCGCCGTGGCGAGCGACGCCCCCAGCGCCAGCGAGCCGGTGTCCCCCATGAAGAGCTGCGCCGGGTGCGCGTTGAACCACAGAAATCCGAAGAGCGCCCCGACCATCATGAAGCAGAAGGTCACGACCTGCACCTGCCCCTGCAGAAACGCGATGATGCCGTAGGCGGTGAACGCGACCGCCGCCGTCCCGCCGGCCAGCGTGTCGAGACCGTCGGTAAGGTTGACCGCGTTGGCCGTGCCGACGATGGCGATCACCGCGATTGGCAGGTAGAACAGGCCGATCTCGAATTGCCCCAGGAACGGCACATACATTCGGTGCAGCCCCAGCGGGTAGTAGAGCACCAGCGCCGTCAGCACGGCGAAGAGCAGCAGCCAGATCATCTTGAAGCGGGCGGTGAGCCCCGTGTTCTGCCCGCCGACGAGGTTGAGCCGGTCGTCGATGCCGCCCAGCACCGAACAACCGATCAGGACGCCCAGCGGCAGCAGCATCGAGAGCCGTCCCCAGGTGTTGAACATCAGCGTCAGCACCACGACCGTCGAGGTGAACTGCACGCCACCCATCGTCGGCGTGCCGGTCTTGATCTGGTGGCCTTCCGGGCCGTCGATGCGAATCTGCTTACCGACGCGGCGCAGCTTCAGGAATTCGATGTAGGGCCGTCCAGCGATCAGCGCCACGATGAAGGCCACGCCGGACAGGCCCAGCGACAGCGCCAGATTGTCGAGCGGGTCGCGCGGCAGCAACGAATCGGACGTGGACCGTATCTCCACGAAGGCGACCGCGAGCGACAGGATCAATCCTGATCCTGCCCTTCCGGGGACCTGAGCGCCGCGACGACCGTCTCCAGCTGCACGCCCCGCGACCCCTTGATCAGCACGAGATCCCCTGCTCGTAGTTCCCGCTGCAGCGCATCGGCGAGCGCCTGCTTGTCATCGAACGACGAGATCGGCAGCGTGTCGTCGATCCGCCGCGCCTCGTCCGCGATGACGCGCGCCCGGTCGCCGACGGTGTACAGGGCATCCACGACCTCGGCCGCCCGACCGCCGACCATGCGGTGCGCCTCCTCCTCGAATTCGCCCAGCTCCAGCATGTCCCCGAACACCGCGATGCGCCGTGTCGCGGTCAGCTCGCGTAGTAGCGCCAGCGCGGCGAAGCTCGACGTCGGGTTGGCGTTGTAGGAGTCGTCGAGCAGCGTGCAGCCGTTAATCCCCGGTGTCAGCAACAGCCGCAGCTGAATGTGCGGCTGCTCGAACCCGCGCAGGATCTCGGGGACCGCCAGCCCCAGCTCGAACCCGACCGTGAAGCCGACCAGCGCCGTGTGGACGCTGTGACGCCCGAGCAACGGCACACGCACGGACACGCGGTCATCGCCTCGCACGAGGGTGAAGCTGATGCCGTCCAGCCCGTGACTCTCCAGATCGACCGCCCGCACGTCCGCCGCCGCGTCCAGCCCGTACAGCACCACCCGGCACGAGGCGCGGTCGAACATGCGGCGCACGCGCTGATCGTCGACGTTGAGAATCGCGACCCCGTCTTCCGGCAGCGCGTCGACCAGCTCGGCCTTCGTTTCGGCGATCGCCTCCAGCGAGCCCATGCGACCCAGGTGTGAGTGGGAGACGTTGGTGACGACCCCGATGGTTGGACGCGCGACTTTCGCCAGATCTGAAATCTCGCCGAACGCGTAGGCGCCACCCATCTCCAGCACGACGACTTCGGTGTCGGGCGTGATCTCCAGCACGCTGAGCGGCAGCCCGATCTCGTTGTTGTAGCTCTTGACGCTGCGCGTGACGTTGAAGCGCGACGCCGCCACCGCCGCGACGACCTCCTTGGTGCTGGACTTCCCGATGCTGCCGGTAATGCCGATCACCGTCAGGTCGTAGAGCGCGCGCCAGTAAGCGGCCAGCGTTTGCAGCGCGGCCAGCGTGTCCGGCACGACGATGACCGGCAGATCGCCGAGGTCGTAACGGGCATGCCACGACTCGCGCACCAGCACAGCCGCCGCGCCGTTTTCCAGCGCGTCCGGCACGAAGCGATGACCGTCCATCGTCTCGCCGCGCACCGCCACGAACAGGTCTCCCGGCTGGATGTCGCGCGAGTCGTGCACGACGCGCGTGAACAGCTGATTAGGCGATAGATCGCCGGCAATTCGTCCGCCGGTCCCCGCAATAACGTCATGCACTCGGATCATGGCGCCCCCTGTGCCGCGAATGGCGCAATCCCGTACAGCAGGAACAGTTCCTCGAAGACACGGGCCATGACCGGAGCGCTCACTTCCTGACCCGAGAACAGCTCTTTCGGCCAGTCGATCTTCACCAGCACCGTGAACAGCGGGTTCTCGATCGGCGCGAAGCCGACGATTGATGCGATCGTGGCATCCTCGATATAGCCCCCGTTGGGGGATGGAATCTGCGCCGTGCCCGTCTTGGCCCCGATTCGATAGCCTTCGACTGCCGCCAGTTCGCCGGTGCCATGCAGCACCGCCGATTCCAGCATCATGCGCATCATCGCCGATGTCTCCTCGGAGATCACCTGCCGGATGACCGTCGGTTGCGTGATGATCGTGCCGTCCGCGCCGCGCACTTCAGCGACGATGTACGGCTGCATCAGCCGGCCGCCATTGCCGAGCGCGGAGACAGCGTTCACGAGCTGCAACGGCGTCACGGCGATGCCCTGCCCGAACGAGTTGGTATAGAACAGGACGTCGTTCCAGCCTGCCCCCATCGGCAGCGTGAGGATGCCTACCTCTTCGCCCTGCAGGTCGACGCCGGTCTCGTAACCGAACCCGAACTCGACCAGCCGCTGGTAGAAACGGTCGCGGCCAATCTTCTGGGCTACGAAGATGGCGCCGAGGTTGGCCGATTGCTCCAGCACCTGCGTCATCGTCTGGGCGCCGTAGACGATCCCCTGGCTGTTCGTAATCGCCGGGTGTCCCGACACGGCGAAATAGCCGGGATCGTCATTGAACAGCGTGTCTGGGTAAACAACGCCGTCGTCGAGTCCGATCGCCATGACGACCGATTTGAAGGTCGAGCCCGGCTCGTACACCATCGAAATCGCCGGATTGAGGAAGATCGTGGGGTCGTCGATCAGATTGAAGGTATTCGGGTCGAACGTTTGCAGGCTGGCCATGCCCAGAATCGCGCCCGATTGCGTGTGCTGCACGATAATCGTCCCGCCCGCCGCGCTCTGTTCCGCGACGACGTCCGCGAGAATCCGCTCAATCGCGTACTGCACCGCGCTGTCGAGCGTCAGCACGATGTCCGCTCCGTCGATGGGGGAGTCCCACGACGACTGCGACAGAGCGATCAGGTTACCCGCGCCGTCGCGCTCCCCCAGCAGCTTGCCGGGGGAGCCGCCGAGCACGTCATCGTAGTGGCCCTCGACGCCGTAGGCGCCCCTCAGGTCGTAGGTCGTGAAACCGAGCACGTGCGACGCGAACGTGCCGAACGGGTACATGCGGCTTGGCTCCGGGTCGAGCACGATGCCCTCAATACCCAGCGCCACGATCTGTGCCGACACTTCCGGCGTCAGACGCCGCGCCAGCAGCACCCATTCGAGCTCCGGCTCATTCAGCGCGCTGTCGATGTCCTCAACCGTGCGCCCGATGAGCGGAGACAGCAGCTCCGCCGTGCGGCGCGTGTCGTCAATCTGGCTCAGAATCGCCGAGACGCGGTTCGACGGCACGTTCGTCGCCAGCCGGACGCCGCGCGCATCGTAGACCTCGCCCCGCCGGGCCGCCGCGACGTTTTCCCGCGTGCGCTCGGCGACGGCCCAGCGTCCGAACTCCTCGGAGCGCACGACCTGGACGCCGACGACGCGGTAGCTGATGGCGCTGACGAACAGCAGGAAAACGACCATCACCGACCAGACGCGGTAGCGGGGGACGTCGTTGCGGGGTCGCCGGGCCGGGGGCGCGCCACTCACGGCTCGCCTCCCATGTTCGTGGCAGTCGACTGGCCGGTCAGCCGCTCCCAGACGCGCAGCGCCAGCGACTGCTCCGGCCGCGTCACGGGCTCGGGCAATGACAGATCGTCCCGGGGCGGGAGTGGCACAACCACAAAGATTCGCGCGCGCACCGCCTGCATGTCGAGCGTGTCGACCGCCAGCCGCTCGATGCGTGGCAACGCCTCCAGGCTCGCCACCTCGTAGGTCAGCTGCTGGTTCTCGAGCGCCGCCGCAGCCCGCTCCTGCTCCAGCCGCGTCGCCTCATAGCCGAGGCTGGCCACCTGCGCAGTCTGAACGAGATACAGCAGGCCGACGACCGTTATCGTCAACGCGACGACCGAAAACATCATGGCGGCGTTCATCGGTCGCGCGGCCGCGGCGGGCGTCGCGTCGTTGCCGCGCGCTGGCGAGCGCGTGGGCGACGGGGTGCGTTGACGACGTTCGGTCCCAGTGCTCATGACAGTCGCTCGACGACCCGCAGCATCGCGCTCCGGGCCCGTGGATTACGCTCGGTCTCGCCCGCCGACGGACGCGTCGCCCGGCCAACGAGCCGTACTGCCGGCTCGCGGCCGCAGACGCACACCGGCGCCTCGCGAGGACAGACACAGCCGCGAGCGGCAGCGGCGAACGCCCGCTTGACGATGCGGTCCTCCAGCGAGTGGAACGAGATCACGGCGAAGCGACCCCGCGGCGCCAGGAGGTCAATGCCCGCCGCGACGCCGCGCTCCACCTCGCCCAGCTCATCGTTGACGGCGATGCGCAGCGCCTGAAAGGTCCGGGTCGCCGGATGAATGCGGCTGCCCGGCCGCTGGCCGATGGCCCGCTGGACGATGCCCGCCAGCCGTGTCGTCGTCGCGATCGGCTCGCGCTTCCGTTCCCGGACGACCGCCCGCGCGATGCGCCGCGCCTGGCTCTCTTCGCCATATTCGAACAAGACGCGCGCCAGCTCGGGCTCCGTCAGTTGCGCCAGCAGGTCGGCGGCGCTCACGCCGCGCGTCGTGTCGAAACGCATGTCGAGCGGACCCTCCCGCAGGAAGCTGAAGCCACGCTCGGCGTCAGCCAGCTGCAACGAGGACAGCCCGAGGTCGAGCAGCACGCCATCAACCTGCTGAACGCCCGCCTCCTGCGCGAAGCGACGCATGTCGGAGTACGTGCCTTGCGCCCAGATCAACGCGCCCGGGTGCGCGCGGTCGAGGGTGTCGAAGTGCGGGCAAGTAGAGGCGTCGCGATCGATGCAGATGATCCTGCCACCCGGCTGGATGCGTTCGATCAGCAGGCGCGCATGGCCGCCGCCACCGAACGTGCCGTCGACGAAGACCCCACCCGGGCGCGGCATGAGGGCGTCGACCGCCTCGGACGCCAGCACGCTGGCGTGTCCGGGGTCGATTGCGTCCGCATCGACGGGCATCCCGCCGGGCATGGCCGGCTCCATCCCGTTCGTCTCCTGCATCATTGATTCAGCTTCTCTGAACGCGTCAGCTCACCACATCACACAAGCGCCGACAGCTTCTCGGCAATAGAAGCGCCTTCTCGCTCGACCAGCTCATCTTGCGCCGCCCACCCGGCGGGCGACCAGATCTCGATAAACGTGTGCATCCCCACGACCGTCGCCTCACGTTCCAACCGCGCGTGCGCGCGCAGGTCGGCGGGAATGAGCACCCGCCCCTGCCGGTCGAGCTGGGCGTCGGTCGCGTGCGAGAAGAGCATGCGACGCAGGACACGCGCGTCCGGATCGGTCACCGATAGCGCGGCCACCTTCTCGGCCAGCGGCGCCCACGTTTCCATCGGGTAGACGAGCAGGCAGGCGTCGAAGCCACGGGTAATGATGACGCCCTCGGTCAGCTTCTCACGGAAGCGCGCGGGCAGCGCCAGGCGCCCCTTCGCGTCCAGAGTGTGATCGTGCCGTCCGAGGAACACCGCGTCGCTTCCTTCCGGCGCGCAATTGATCCGCGAGGCGGGGGATATCCACATTCCACCCCACTTATCCCCACTTTCCCCCACAGTTGTCCACAGTATGACACGTGCAGGGTGTACGTACAAGTGCGAAGCGGTTGTCTCTGAACGAGAAGTGGACGATTCCGATCAGGCGGAAAGCCGCCGAGCCATTGGGGTGAGTTGTGCTCGCCCGGCTGGAGGACTCCGTGCGTCGCGGATACCCTGTTCGCGAGACGCTCGGCTGTCGATCGAGCGCGCCGGACTGCCGCCACGGCGCAGTCGATGCCCGACGCGTCGCAGTTCATCTCGGTGGCAGCTCGTTCATGCAGGCACGATGTCGGCAATCGGCGCGCCGGCGTTCGCCGACTGACCCGCCTTGACGTGCAGCGCCTCGACAGTGCCGGACTGGTGTGCGGCGATCTCGTTCTCCATCTTCATCGCCTCGATGACGCAGATCAGTTGACCCTGCTCGACAGTTACGCCCGCCTCAACCGCCACCGACAGCACCGTGCCCTGAATCGGGCTGGTCAACGTGTTGCCTGTCGCCATGACGACCGCCGCTCCCGGGCGACGCGTGGCGCGGTGCGGGCGCGCCGTTGCGCCTGCCGGAACCCCACTCACGGCGCCGTCTGGGAAGGCGACGCGGTACGGTCGCCCGTTGACCTCAACGAGGATCGTTCCATCGCCGGGCGCGCCCGCTGCCTCTTGCACGACGAACGGCGCGATGCGCGACAGGATGCCGGAGCGCTCTAGAAAGCCGGTGTCGTAATCTCCGCTGGCGAACGCCGGATGCCGGATCAGCGCCTGATAGAGGGGGATCGTCGTCGCGACCCCCTCGACCTCGAAATCGCGCAGCGCGCGCGCCAGCCGGGACAGCGCCTCCTCGCGATCGCGGCCCCAGACGATCAGCTTGGCGATCAGCGAGTCGAAGCGCGGGTCGATCTCCCCACCGGCGACGAAGCCGGTGTCGATCCGCACCCCGAACCCGGCTGGGGCGATGAAGCTCCGCAGCGTGCCAGGGGTCGGTTGGAAGTCGCGGCCCGGATCCTCAGCGTTGACGCGGCACTCGATCGCGTGCCCCCAGGGGTCCGGCGCGCGGTCGAATGACAGCCGCTCCCCGGCGCCGATGCGGAGCTGCTCGCGGACGAGGTCGATGCCGGTGACCAGCTCGGTGACTGGGTGCTCGACCTGGATGCGCGTGTTCATCTCCAGGAAGTAGTGCTGGCCGTCCTGCACCAGAAATTCAACCGTCCCGGCGCTGACGTAGCCCACGGCGCGCGCCAGTATCTCGGCGGCGAGGTTCATCTCGGCCCGCATCGCGGCGTCGATGACCGGCGACGGGCTCTCTTCGACCAGCTTCTGGTGCCGCCGCTGGATCGAGCAGTCGCGCTCGCCCAGCGCGACGACGTTGCCGTGCCGGTCGGCCATGACCTGAATCTCGATGTGACGGGGATGGTCGAGGTACTTCTCCGCGTAAACGACCGGGTCGTTGAAGTAGCGCGCCGCTTCGCCGCTGGCGCCACGGAACGCCTCGTCGACCTGATCGGACGAGCGGGCGACCCGCAAGCCACGCCCGCCGCCCCCCGATGCGGCCTTCAACGCGATCGGATACCCGACGCGGTCGCCGAACGCGCGCGCCATCTCGGCGTCAACGGCTCCGTCCGTGCCGGGGACGACGTTCACGCCCGCGTCGAGCGCGGCACTCCGGGCGCGGACCTTGTCTCCCATCGTCGCGATTGCGCTGGCTGGCGGGCCGATAAAGACGAAGCCGGCCTGCTCGCAGGCGTCCGCGAAGGCGGCATTCTCGGCCAGAAAGCCGTAGCCGGGGTGGATGGCGTCGACGTTCGTCTCGGTCGCGACGCGCAGCACGGCGTCGATGTCGAGGTACGGCAGCGGATGCTCCGACTCCAGCGTCACGCACGCATCGGCGTAGCGCGCGTGCAGCGAATCGCGCTCTCCGTCGGAGACGACCGCGACGCTGGCGATGCCTTCCTCGCGGCAGGCGCGCATGACCCGGATGGCAATCTCGCCACGGTTGGCCACCAGCACCTTGCGGATCGGTCGCGTCTGAGCTGTCACGTCTCGCGGCTTTCCTTCATTCCGTCATTCCGTCATTCCGTCAACCCTGTGTCGCGTTTGGCGTCCTTTGAATGGTCGACGCGCTCCAAGCTCTCGAACCCGTCGATCACCGCTCCTAACCGCGCTCGCGATCGACATCTTTCCAGCCCCGGCGGCGACCCGCAGAGCCCCACGCGGGCGCGACCTGCCCGGATGCTCTCCATTCGGTCGCCTTCGGATCTGGTTCTGGCGGGCGTCGCAGCGCCTGATACGCCGCGACGATGGCCGCCGCCACCTCGGCGAGATCGTCTTTGTCCTGCATCGATGTCACAGCGGAATATTTCCGTGCTTGCGCTTCGGCCTCTCCTCGCGCTTGTTGCGCAGTGCGTCCAGCGAGCGGATCAGCCAGTGCCGCGTCTCGCTGGGGTTGATGACCGCCTCGATGTAGCCCCGGCCTGCCGCCTGATACGGGCTGGCGAACTGCTCCCGGTAGCTCTCGACCAGCTCCCGTTCCTTCGCCGCCGGGTCGCCGGCAGCGGCGATCTCACGGCGGTTGATGAGACGCACGGCAGCCTCCGAGCCCATCACGGCGATCTCGGCCGTCGGCCACGCCACGCTCAGGTCGGAGCGGATCGACTGCGAGCACATGACGACGTAGGCGCCGCCGTAGGCCTTGCGGGTGATGACCGTCACCTTCGGCACGGTCGCCTCGCAATACGCGTACAGCAGCTTCGACCCGTGGCGGATGATGCCGCCGTGCTCCTGCGTCACCCCCGGCAGGAAGCCGGGCACGTCGACGAAGGTCACCAGCGGAATGTTGAATGCGTCGCAGAAGCGCACGAAGCGCGCGCCCTTTGACGAGGCGTCGATGTCGAGCGTCCCGGCCAGCACGCTCGGCTGATTGGCGACGATCCCTGCCGGCCGCCCATTCAGCCGCGCGAAGCCGATGATGATGTTGCGCGCCCAGAGCGCCTGAACTTCCAGAAACTCGCCGTCATCCACGATGCGCTCGATCACGTCGTGCATGTCATACGGTTGCGTCGACTGTTCCGGCACGAGCGTGTCCAGCTCGGCGTCGGCCCGCTGCGGGTCGTCGGACGGCGAGCAGGACGGCAGCTCGTCGAGGTTATTGGAGGGAATGAACGACAGCACTGCGCGGACGAGATCGAAGGTGTCCTCCTCGTCGGCGCCGACGAAGTGGGCCACGCCCGACTTCGAGTTGTGAGTGATCGCGCCGCCGAGCGCTTCGTGCGTCACATCCTCGCCGGTCACCGTCTTGATGACATCGGGACCAGTGATGAACATCTGCGAGATGTCCTGCGCCATGAAGACGAAGTCGGTCATGGCGGGAGAATAGACCGCGCCGCCCGCGCACGGCCCGGCGATGATCGAGAGCTGCGGCACGACGCCGCTGGCCTGCACGTTGCGCCAGAACACCTCGCCGTAGCCCGCCAGCCCCTCGACGCCTTCCTGGATGCGGGCCCCGGCCGAGTCGTTGATGCCGATGATCGGGCAGCCGATCTTCAGCGCGGCGTCCATGATCTTGATCATCTTTTCGGCGAACGCCTCGCCGAGCGAGCCGCCGAACACCGTGAAGTCCTGCGAGAAGACGGCGACATCGCGGCCGTCGATCTGTCCCATGCCGGTCACGACGCCGTCGCCATACGGCTTGCGCTGCTCCATGCCGAAGTAGTGGGAGCGATGCTGCACCAGCGCGTCGAACTCAACGAACGAGCCCGGATCGAGCAGCCGCTCGACCCGCTCGCGGGCGGACAGCTTGCCGCGTTCCCCCTGCTTCCGAGCTGCCGCGGCCGACTGCTCGTCGAGCGCCGCCTTGCGGGCCTCGAACAGCTCGACCCGCGATGGCATGGACGAGGTCGTGTCTTGCAATCGTGCTCCTTCCGTGCCGCGCGCTGTGCGGCGCGCCTTCACAAGCCGGCGCCGCGCGATCCAGCCCCGGCTCAGTAACCCGGCCGGTATTCGCCCCACTCCGCCCGCAGCGCGTCGCAGATCTGGCCCAAAGTCGCGCCCGCCAGCAGCGCGTCGCGCATGAGTGGCAGCAGGTTGTCCGTGCCGCGCGCGGCCTCCGCCACCGCTGACAGCGCGTCAACGCGCTGCGCCGACGCGCGCTCCTCCCTGTAGACACGCGTCCGTTCGATCTGACGCCGCACCCGCCTGCCGTCGACGTGATGGATCGGCACGGGCGTCTCGTGCTCGTCGCGCTGGAAGTTGACGCCGACGATGCGGCGCTCGCCGGATTCCACCGCGCGTTCCCAGTCGAAGGCGCTCTCGGCGATGGCGTCCTGAATGATGCCCCGCTCGACGGCGACCACGGCGCCACCGGCTTTCTCGATCTCGTCGATCAGCACCAGCGCCCGCCGCTCGATTTCGTCCGTGAGCGCCTCGACGGCGTAGGAGCCCGCCAGTGGGTCAGCGATGTCGGCGACGCCACTCTCGTAGGCGATGATCTGCTGGGTCCGGAGCGCGAGGGTCGCCGCCTCGGCGGTCGGCAGCGACAACGCCTCGTCGTAGCCGTTGGTGTGCAACGACTGGGCGCCGCCCATGACGGCGCTGAGCCCCTGCAACGCCACGCGCACGATGTTGTTCAGCGGCTGCTGGGCGGTGAGCGTCGAGCCGCCCGTCTGCGTGTGAAAGCGCATCATCATCGACCTCGGGTCCCGCGCCCCGAAGCGGTCCCGCGCCAGGTTGGCCCACATGCGCCGCGCCGCGCGGAACTTGGCGACCTCCTCCAGAAAGTTGCTGTGCGCGTTGAAGAAGAACGAGAGCCGGGGCGCGAACTGGTCGATCGTCAGCCCGGCCGCCAGCGCCGCCTCGACGTAGGCGATGCCGTTGGCCAGCGTGAAGGCGACCTCCTGCACCGCCGACGAGCCGGCCTCACGCATGTGGTAGCCGGAGATCGAGATCGTGTTCCAGCTCGGCAGCGTCTCGGCGCAGTAGCGGAACGTGTCGGTGACGAGCCGCATCGAGGCGCGTGGCGGAAAGATGTAGGTGCCCCGCGCGGCGTATTCCTTGAGAATGTCGTTCTGGATGGTGCCGCCCAGCTTCGACAGGTTGGCGCCCTGCTCCTCGCCGACGATCTGATACATCAGCATCAGAATCGAGGCGGGGGCGTTGATCGTCATCGAGGTTGTCACGGCGTTCAGCTCGATGCCGTCCAGCAGGCGGCGCATGTCGTCCAGTGTCGAGATCGACACGCCGACGATGCCCACCTCCGCTTCCGCGCGCGCGTCGTCGGCGTCCAGCCCCAGTTGCGTCGGCAGGTCGAAGGCGCACGACAGGCCGGTCTGGCCCCGATCCAGTAGCAGCTTGAAGCGCGCGTTCGTCTCCTCAGCGGACGAGAAGCCGGCGTACTGGCGCATGGTCCACAGGCGTCCACGGTACATGTCGCGATAGACGCCACGCGTGAATGGAAACTGTCCAGGGTCCGGCTCCGGCTCCCCCGACGTGTCGTCGACCCGATACAGCGGCTTGATGAAAATGCCTGACGTCGTCACGCGATCTTCGGGCCTGGTGGATGTGCCTGGTGCGCTCATGCCATTCCCTTCTTCGCGCGCCCGCGACCCGCAACAACGCTTCCGCGACGAGCATGCCGCGTCGTCCCCTCGGGGACCGTGCACTCGTTACCTTACACGATGGATCGCGCCGCGGGATGCTCCCGGCTACCCCTCGTTGGAACGATGCCTGCCGCGGTCTCGGGCGATCTCGGAGTTGATGTCCGCGGCCAGGATCACCAGATTCGACATCACGAAGACGAAGAACAGGAACGCCATCGCGCCGCCCAGCGTCCCGTAGACCTCGTCATACCGAGCGAAGTTCTCCAGGTACAGCGAAAACAGGTTCTTGCCCAACTCGAAGCCAACGGCGCCGATCAGCGCGCCGATCCAAAGATCGCGCGCCACCAGCGCATGGTTTGGCACCCAGCGGTAGATCAGCATGAACACGCCGAACGACACGATCAATGGCGCCAGCAGCGACACTGCCCACCATCCAAGATTCACCAGCCAGTCCCCGAACCAGTCGGACGCGACGGCATGCGTGATCCGGAGAACCGCCGTCAGAGCCATGGAGAGCAGGATCAGCAGCGCCACGGCAATGATGCTGGCGATGTCCCGAATCCGCCCGTGAACGAACGAGCGCGCGGCTGGGACGTTGAACGCGCGGTTCAATGCCCGTCGCAATGCGCCGAACACCGCGCTCGCGGTCCAGACGACGGTGATTAGTCCGAGCAGCCCCAGCAGGCCGGGGTTCGTGCCCGCCACACCGGAGACCACACCCTCGATCTGCGCGTCGAGATTCACCCCCGGTGGAAGCTGGTCGACAATCTCGTTGACGACACGCTCCTGAATGGCCGCGTCACGCGCAATCAAACCGAACACCGACACGACGAAGATCAGGAACGGAAAGAGCGACAAAAGCACGTAGTACGTGATCGCCGCCGCGTAGATCGTGCCGTCGCCACGGGCGAAGTCCGCCCAGGCGCGCAGCAGCACGTCGACCGCGTAGACGCGGCGCACGCCGGCTATCAGCGGCTGGGCCTGCTCAACGACACGTTTCACCATGCCTGTAGCCTACCGGCGATCCCTCGTTCAAGGCAATATCGCGCGCGGATCACATCCCCCGCACGACGTCCGCCTGCGATCGGGCATGAGACAGCGCCGTGAGGGTCTCCCCCCACGGCGCGTTACGTCGGAATGGCTGCGGTTCACCCGTGGCGCGTTACGGCGTGCCTGGAGGGTGCTCGTCGATCTCTCCGCGCCAGGCGCCGGTCTCCATGCCACGGCTTTCGATGAACTCCTT
>DATKCN010000157.1:0-3699 GCA_035513175.1 Thermomicrobiales bacterium | reverse complement strand
AATCTCGGGCTGGTGGCCCTGATGCGGGGCGACATCGAGCAGGCGACCGGGATGCTGGAGGAGAGCCTGACGCTGGCGCGACGCAGGGGCGACCGTTCCTCCGTCGCGGCGGCGCAGGGCAACCTGGGCATCATCGCCCTGCAGACGGGACAGCTCGACGAGGCCGATGCGTCACTGCGTGAGGTGCTGGCGCTCGCGCGTCAGATGCGGGACAAGCTGTGGACATCGACGGCGCTGCTCAATCTGGGCGTCCTCGCCTGCGATCGGGACGACTACCTTCAGGCGCTGCGCTACTTTCAGCAGAGTCTCGTCATCTGCCGCGATCTCGGCAACCGCCTCAGCGCCGTCTCCTGCCTGGAGGAGATCGGCGCCAGCCTGTCCGAGATGGAGCGGCTGGAGGACGCGGCGCGTGTCCTCGGGGCGGCGGCCACGCTACGGGTAGACCTGAACGCGCCGCTCATGGACGTCGAGCTGTTCGTGCGCGAGGAGTACGAGCCGCGCCTTCAGTCGATCCGCGACAGGCTGGGCGAGGAACCATTTCAGCGCTGCTGGTCGCAGGGGCAGGGCATGAGCCTCGAGGATGCCATCGGCTTCGCGCTCGCCATCCGGGACGAATCCGAATCCTAACTGGCGTGCCTGGGCATTGCATCGAGACGGGCATGCGCGTACGATGATCGTATCGATCCGGCACGGACTCGCAGTTTTCCCATAACGTATTCATATATGAGGAGCACTATCATGCTCACGAAGCTATTTCGCGGTGTCGTCGCATCCATCCTGCTCGCAACCGCGCTCGCGTCCGCGACGCCCGCCCTCGCCGTGCCGCCAGGCAACGCGCCCTTTCTGAGCGTCTGGGACCGCACCGACGGGCCGGTGGCCGAGCTGCTGACCCCCCGCACCTGGATGTGGGGACCCGACGCAAACACCGGGCTGCGCTGGGAACCGTACCTCGAATCCGGCCAGCCAGGCCGCGTCACCCAGATGTTCGACAAGTCGCGCATGGAGATCACCCACCCGGACGCCGTCGATGACGGCCTCTGGTACGTCACCAACGGCCTGCTGGTCGTCGAGCTGATCAGCGGCCGGATGCAGATCGGTGACGATGTGTTCCTGCAACTGGATCCCGCCACGGTCAACGTCGCCGGTGACAGCGACGACCCGAACGGTCCGACCTACGCCACCTTCCTGGGCCTGCTCGACGCCGAGCCCGCGGGGGTCGGAGCGCCGGTCATGACCCGGCTCTCCCAGGACGGCAACGTGCAAGTCGACCCTGCGCTGGCGGCCCGCGGCATCGTCGTGGCAGTCGTGGACGACGTCACCGACCACTCGATCGCGGCGCCGTTCTGGGACTTCATGCTCTCGTCCGGGCTTGTCCGCAGCCAGGCGGGGCTGGTCAACGAGCCGCTGTTCATCAATCCGTACTACGCCACCGGGCGCCCGATCGCGGAGCCGTACTGGGCGACGGTCAAGGTCGCGAACGTCTACAAGGACGTGCTGATGCAGTGCTTCGAGCGCCGTTGCCTCACCTACACGCCGGACAACCCGCCCGGCTGGCAGGTTGAAGCGGGCAACGTCGGCCAGCATTACGACACCTGGCGCTATCACAGCGGATTCGAGTACGCCATTGAGTGGGTCGTCGCGGCGCTGGGCGGCACGGTCGAGCTCAACGGCGTCACGGTGACGATCCCGCCCGGCGCGCTCTCACATGACACGCTGGTCACCATCGTCCCCACGCGTGACACGCCTGACCCGCCGGAGGGCTACGTTCCGGTCAGCGCCGGCCATGAGATCGGGCTGTCGGGCGCGACCCTGCTCGCCCCGGCCGAGTTGAGCCTGCCCTTCGATCCAGCTTCGATCCCGCCGAGCGCCGGTCAGGACGACCTGGTCGCCGGACGCGCGGACGACGCGTTTCTCTGGGAGCTGCTCGAGGCAGAGGCTGACGGCGGCGCGATCACCCTCGGCACGAGCCAGCTCTCGACCTGGCAGGTCTTCAGCCCTGGCGTAAGCGAGGCCGGCGAACACGCGCCCGTTGCTGAGCCGTTGAGCGCGACGGTGGTTCCGAGCGCCCCCACCCAGATCGTCCTGAGCGCCACCGACAGCGACAGCGCGAGCCTCACGTTCGAGATCGTCACCCCACCGGCCAACGGTGAGCTCGACACGCTGCAGCCCGAGGCGTCCTGCGCGCCGGCCGGATCGGGGGTGAGTTGCACGGCGACAGTTATCTACACCGGCGACTTCGCCTACGCCGGCACGGACTCGTTCAGCTACCGCGCAAACGATGGTCAGAATGATTCGGCGCCAGCGACCGTCAACCTGACGCTGGAGTATCCGGATTCCCAGAAGTGGAACGTCAGCGCGGAGAGCGGCATTGTGATCGACCTTCCGGGACGGCTGATCCTGATGATCCCGGAGGGAGCGCTCACCTGCGACGCTGTGATCACGATCTCCACCCTTGCTCCGGCGATGGGGAACATCGACCCGCCGGCCAGCAATCAGCACGACATCGAGATGACAGCGGCCAACCGGTACGACCCGAACTGTCCCAACGGTGTCGCGATGCAGCCGGGACAAACGGCTCGGCTGGGGCTCTACTACGATTCCAGCTCCTTCCCGCCCGGAAGCTCACCGAGCGACCTCTACATCGGGCGGCTGGTGGGCGTGACGTGGGAGCACCTTGGGGGTTCGTTGCTCGACGGGACCGACCCGATCATCTACGTTGAGACATCGACATTCTCGAGATGGAACGTCTTTATCGGATAACATGGGGGCACGGGGCGCGGCACTTCGGACCGCGCCCTGATACCCTCCCATCACGAATTACACGTTACGCGTTACGACCTCACACACCCGCTCGGACACGATCCGCTCGTCGCCAGCCGCCAGCGTGTCCGGCGTCATCGAGACGCCGTGCGCGCCGTATGGCTTGACGGCGACGCGGGGGTTGCCCTCCCATAGCCGCGCGACCAGTTCGTCGCTGGTGAGATTGACAACGGCTGGATCGACCTCGACGACACAGCGGGGCATTGGCTGCCCAGCCTCGTTCGGGAACTCGCGGCGGGCGCTCACCCCCGGCAGCGCGTTGCAGATCGCGATCCAGCCGCGCACCGTGTCCTCGAACCCGGCGATGCGGGCGGCCTGATCCTCCTCAAGGTACAGCTCGACCGCTTTCAGCAGACCCAGCATCTCCTCCTTGCCCACCTTCATCGGGCGGCCCATGCGGGGATGAGGCGTGCCGTTCAGGAAGCTGGCCTCGATCAGGTCGCGCCGCCCGACGATTAGGCCGCTGGCCTGCGGGCCTCGTAAATCCTTGCCGCCGCTGAAGATGGCCAGGTCGGCGCCGAGGTCACGGGTGTAGCGCCACAGGCTCTCCGTCGGCGGCAGCTGGGCCGTGCCATCGACGATGACCGGCACGCCCCGCGCGTGGGAGATCTCGATCACCTCCGGCAGCGGCAATGCGCCCTCGCTGAGATGCTCCCCGGCGATGTAGAGCACGGCGGCGGTCTTCTCGGTGATGGCCATCTCCAGCTCGGCCGGGTGTATCTCCGGCTCCGCGCCGATCTCGACCAGCGTCGCGCCGCTGAGCTGCACGGCGGGCAGGTAGCTGATGCGGTGCTGGCGCTGGTAGACGACCTCGGTCTTGAGCCCTTCCAAGCTCGGCAGGCGGTCGATGGCGTCCTGGTCCGGCCCGGTCATGCAGGA
>DATKCN010000156.1:0-9680 GCA_035513175.1 Thermomicrobiales bacterium | reverse complement strand
GGTTGCCTGGCACGGGCGTGGTGGGGCACGCGTGGAAGGGGGATCGAATGCCGGGGTGGCGCCGATGAGCAGCGACAGGCGCAGATCGTCACGTCAACGGGGCGGGCCGCCGCCCCGGCCCTCATCATCGTCGGCTGGATGATGTGCGGCATCATCTCCGCGCGCGAGGAGGTCATGGCCGATGGCCGCATCATCCGCTCGCGGGGCGTTGACTTCTCCGACATCGAGATCGGCTTGCCGGTGCTGGCGGCCATGGTCATGATGCCGCTGACGTTCAACATCACCAACGGCATCGGCGCCGGCTTCGTCGTCTGAACGGTGGTGAAAATCTTCCGCGGCAAGTTCCGCGACATCCACCCGGTCATGTACGTGATCGCGGCCGCGTTCATCCTGTACTTCCTGCGCGGCTACCTGGGGGTTGACGCGTAGCGGGCTCGCGCCGGCGGGCGCGGAATGGGCAATGCCTGTCCCGCGCCGGGCGGCGTTCTCCGGCATCGGCTACACTGGGGCCAATGCCGTGTTTCCGCGCCGCCACCGAGCGCTCAGGCAGGGGGCGCCGTCATGATCCTGGACGAGTCGGGCCGCTACCGTATCGAGTACGAGGACACGCTGCGGGCTATCGGCCACTATCTGGACGTGAACCTCTACCACAACGTCACCATCGTCGAGCTGCCAGAGGGATTGCTGGCGAAGGGCATTGCCGTCAGAGCAGCCCACCGGGGGACGCGGCTGTACTCCCGCTCGTACCTCTTCAAGAACGATGAAATCGAAAGCATCCTCGAGGACGCCTATACCCGCAGGGGGCGCGCCGAGACCGGCCAGCCCGCGGCGCGGCATGCGCCGATATCCAATCAGGACATGCTGCGGGTCGTCGGCCGGGTGATCGACGAGGAGAAATGGCACGACATCGTCATCAACCAGGTGCCGGGCGGCGCGCGCGTCAAAGCCCTGGTGCGCCCCCAGACAACCGAGACCGAGGACGATCAGGTCATCGACGTATTCATTGAGGAGAGCCAGATCAGGCGCTGGATCGAGGAGTTGCGCGTCGGCCGGCAACCAGGCCGCGATTGACCCGCCCCGCATGGCGCCCGTCCCGTGTCATGCGGCGGGACCCCGCTGAAGCGGCAGCCGCCCGCTCCGCTGTCATCCAGGCCCTGTGACCTTGCGCGCGCATGGTGGAGGTGGTGGCATGCTTGCCGGTGAGTACGAGTCAGGCAGCGTCGCGCTGGTGAACGGGCGCGTGTTCACCGCCGACCCGGCGCGGCCCGCCGCGAGCGCGGTCGGCATCTGGCGGGGCCGCGTCGCCTACGTCGGCGATGACGCGGACCAGGCTCGCGCCGCTGCCGGGCAGGACGCCGAGGTCATCGACCTCGCTGGACGGCTGGCGACGCCGGGCCTGATCGACGCGCACTGCCACCCGCTGCTGTACGGCGAGCAGCTGCTCGGGCTCGACCTCACCACCGCGCGCTCGGTCGCGGAGCTGCTGGCGCGCGTTCGTGAGCGGGCCGCCACAACCCCCGCCGGCCAGCAGGTCAGCGGCTGGGGCTACTACCGGCAGTCGCTCGCCGAGCAGCGCCTGCCCACGCTGACGGAGCTGGACGCCGCGGCGCCCGAGCACCTCGTCGCGCTGACTCACCGCTCCGGTCACGAGCTGCTGGTCAACAGCGCCGTCCTGCGCGCGGCCGGCTACACCCGCGACACGCCCGACCCGTTCGGCGGCTATCTGGAGCGCGACGCTGCCGGCGCGCTGACCGGACTGCTGGCCGAAACAGCCATGGCGCCGGTCGAGGCGCTGGCGCCCGAGCCGGGCCCGGCCGAGATCGACGCGCGGCTCCGACGGGCGGTCGACCAGTTCCTGGCCTACGGCATCACCTCGGCCACCGACGCCAGCGTAAATTCCGGCGACGTCGTGCAGGCCTACCAGCGGCTGCGGGCCGATTGCTCGCGGCCGAGGACGCGCTTCAACCTGATGCTCGGACACCGCGCCATGCTGGAGCCCGCCGAGGCGCTCGGCCTGCAGACCGGCCTCGGCGACGACTGGCTGCGCGTCGCGGCCATCAAGTTCTTTCTGGACGGCACGGAGGGGCAGCGCACCGCGAAGGTCTCTGAGCCCTTCGCCGACGACCCCGGCAACACCGGCCTGTGGATGTTCCCGCCCGAGGAGTTCCGCGAGCGGGTCATGCGCGCCCACCTGGCCGGGCTGCAGTGCGCGGTGCACGCCATCGGCGACGCCGCCGTCGAGCTGACGCTCGACGCGTACCGGGACGCGCAGGCCAAACTGCCGCGCCCCGGCATCCGCCACCGCGTCGAGCACGCCTCGCTGCTGCGGCCCGACCTGATCGAGCGTTTCGCGCGGGAAGGCGTCATCCCGGTCCCCGGCGCGCGCTTCGCCTCCAACGATTACCAGGTGCTGATCGAGCGCTTCGGCCCCGAGCGCCTGCGCTGGTACCAGCCCTGGAACGCGCTGCTGGAGCGCAACGTGCCGGTGGCCGTCTCCAGCGACGCGCCGGTGCAATCGGCCGACCCCGCGAAGAACCTGTGGGCCATCGTCAACAGCCGCGCCGAGCACGACCCGAGCCTGGTCATGCAGCCCGACGAGCGCGTCAGCCTGGACGAGACGCTGCTGGCCTACACCCGCCACGGCGCCTGGGCCACCCACCAGGAGGGCCGCAAGGGCACGCTGCGCCCCGGCCTGCTCGGCGACGTGACCGTCTTCAACGCCAACCTGTTCGAGGTGGACCCGCTCGCGCTGGACACGATCCACGCCGACATCACGATCGTCGACGGCGTTGTGGCGTATCGAGGGCCGAGGGGGACGTAACGCGTAACGCGTAGGGGAGGCCCCGCGTGGCCTCCCAGGTTGGACACATCGGTCGCCAACGCGGTGATCGGCGTTGGACATCTCGCGCCGGGAGGGGTGGCGGCCAACGCGGGAGGCCACGCGGGGCCTCCCCTACGCGTTCCCCACCCCTCGGCCCCCGGCCCTCGCTACGGCGACCCCTGCCGGATGCGGTACACGTCCGGTGACTGCGTGAACTGCGTGCCCGCGCGGGCCGGGTTGGCGAACGGCGGGATGCCGCGCCGCGCGTTGAGCTCCAGCCCATAGTCGAGCAGGTTGCTGACATCCCAGAACCAGGAGTCGCCGTTGTCGCGGGTGACGACGGCGATGACGAAGCGGCCGTCGCGGAAGGCGGCGGCAGCCAGGCAGAACCCCGCGTCCTCGGTGTAGCCGGTCTTGCCGCCCAGCATGTCGTCGCGCATGGTGATCAGGCGGTTGCCGTTCCACAGGTCGTGCCCGTCGATGTGGGCGGCGCGGGTTGTCATGATCTGCTTGATGATCGGGTAGTTCAGCGCGGCCCGCAGAATGATCGCCAGGTCGAACGGGGTGGAGTAGTGGCCCCACTCGTCCAGTCCGTGCGGGTTCTGGAAGTGCGTATTGCGCAGCTGGAACTCGCGCACCGTCTCGTTCATCATGTCGACAAAGTTCTGGACGGCCTCCTCCGGGGTCTCGGTGTCCGCCCGCCAGCCGATGGTGCGGGCGACGGCGTGCGCCGCGTCATTGCCGGACGGCAGCAACAGGCCGTACAGCAGGCCGCGCAGGGTGACGACCTCGCCGACCCACAGCCCCATCGACGCCTCGCCGACGATGTCCGACTCGTCGATCAGCACCTCCATGTCGAGATTGCCGTGACGAGCCACCAGGATGGCGGTCATCATCTTCGTGGTCGACGCCGGGGCGGCGCGCCGGTGCGCGTTGTGGTCGTAGAGCACCTCATTGAAGTCGGACAGGATGACCGCGTTCTCGGCCCAGATCTGGGGCTCGATCAGATCGTTCGCGATCGCCCCTGACGGCGCCCGCGTGATGACGGCCGCCAGCAGCACGACGAGCGCGAGCAGCAATCTGGACGCGCGGGCGCGCGAGGTGAAACGGGAACGGGTCACGAGGGTCTCCAGCTGGACCTGCCCATGTGCCTATGTTATGGAAGCACCGGCGAATGACGATCGATCAGCTTCCGAGTGTACGAACTCCGGCGGCAGAGCGCAACCGTTGGGCGAGGGATGAGGGTCGAGGGCTGCGAGGAGCGGCACGGTCAAGGACGCCAAGTGTCGTTGTTAAGGCTTGGCGTCCTTGAGACGGTTATTCACATTTTGCTTGATAACACGGCAACGGGATAGGGAGGGCGATCACCGATCCGACGTAGGGGACGCCCCGGGTGGCCTCCCGGGTTGGACGGCCCGGCGGTCCGGCATCTGAGGACCAACGTGGACCACCGCGCGGGCTGCATGGGAACCCAGACCGGGCGGCCCCGGTCTGGACGGCCGGGCGGTCCGGCATCTGAGGACCAACGTGGACCACCGCGCAAACGACCGTGACGCCCAAACCGGGAGGCCACCCGGGGCCTCCCCTACGCGGGGTTGGCCGCGAGCGGCCCCCACAGTGCGGGAATCTAAAGGCAATCATTTGGTGGTGTTAAGGAATGAGCGCCTTTAGATTCCCGTCCTCCCGCGCCCCTCGGCCCTCGCCTACAGCTCATCCTCCAGCACGACGGTGTTGCGCAGCACGCCGAGACCTTCGATCTCGATCTCGCACACGTCGCCCGGCTCCAGCTTCGGCGGGCCGGCCGGCGTGCCGGTCATGATCACGTCCCCCGGCATGAGGGTCATGACGCGGCTCAGGAACTCGATCAGGTACGGCACGTCGAAGATCAGGTGCTTCGTCGAGGACGACTGCTTCGTCTCGCCGTTGATGCGGCAGGAGATCGCCAGGTCGTCGGCGCGCACGTCGGTGACGATGGCCGGGCCCAGCGGCGCGAAGGTGTCGAAGCCCTTGGCGCGCGACCACTGCCCGTCCTTGAACTGGTAATCGCGCGCGCTGACATCGTTGCCGGGGCAGAAGCCGAGGATGACGTCATAGGCGTTGGCGGCCTTGACGTGGCGCGCCTGCCTGCCAATCACGATCGACAGCTCCGCTTCCGCGTCGGTGCGCTCGACGCCGCGCGGCATGACGATGGGCGTGTTGTGACCGGCGATCGCGGACGGCGGCTTGAGGAAAACGATCGGGTTGGCCGGGACCTCGAACTGTGGCGCGTCCTGAGCGATGTGGTCCTGATAGTTCAGCCCAATCGCGATCAGCTTGCTGGGCGTCACCGGCGCGAGCAGCTCGACCTCATCGATGGGCCCAATCTCCGGCCCGACCGACAGCTTGCCAAAGATGTCGCCGCGCGCTTCACGCACGATGCCGTTCTCGATCACGCCGACCGCTTCGATGTCGTTCAGACGATAGCGGGTGATGTGCATGCCGTCTCCTCATTTCAACCTGTCGGCTCGACCGGGGCGTCTGGCGCCGTCACGTGGCGCCCACCTGTCCGCTCGCCCGCTCGCCCGCGGCACGCCGGCGTGGGAATTGGTGCTATTGTCGCACGAACGATTCGCGAGCGGACGCCGCGGGGCAGGAGGGCGGAGCGCGTGCAGGCTGATATCGATGGGCTGCTGGCCGAGCTGGAAGCGCTGTCGGAGCGCGAGGGCGGGATGTGGAACGTCGGGCCGCAGGGTGGCGCCTTGCTGGCCTGGCTGATCGGCCTGCTCGGCGCGCGGCGCGTGCTGGAGGTGGGCACGTCGAATGGCTACTCGGCGCTCTGGATGGCCCGCGCCCTGGCGCGGGAAGCGGACGAGGGAGCGCTGGTCACGCTGGAGATCGAGCCGGGCAAGATCGACATGGCGCATCAGAACGTCAAGCGGGCGGGTCTGGAGCGCGTCGTGACAATCGTCGAGGGACCGGCGGTCGCGTCGCTGCAGGCACTGGGCGGAGCGTTCGACCTGGTCTTCATCGACGCCGACAAGGGACGCTACGTGGACTACCTGCGCGAGGTGCGCAGGCTCATCCGCCCCGGCTCGCTGGTCGTGGCCGACAACATTCTGTCCCACCCGAAAGAGACCCAGCCATACCGCGACGAGGTCGAAGCGGACAGCACGTTCGACAGCGTGCTGCTGCCGATTGCCGGTGGGTTGCTCGTGAGCCGCTTCAGAACGTGACGCGCCGCCCGGCCCCCACTGGGGACCGGACGGCCAAGCACCGAGCGCGTGACGATTACTCGACGAGGTAGACGCGTGGTCGATCCGTGTCTACCCACGAGTGGTAGACGATGCCCAGGTCCGCCGTGCCGCGCACGTCCAGCCTGCTGACGATCAGCTGGCCGTTGACCGACTCCTGGCCCGGCGTGCCCCGCATCTGCACCAGCGCACAGGGCGCGTAGAAGATGCCATTGAAATACAGTTCGGCGTTGCCCTGCATGTCGAGGGTATTGCAGCGGTCGTACCAGAACACCATGCCCGGCTGCCCGCCTGCGTACTGCGGCGTCGGGTCGCCGGTCAGGTGAACTTCGCCGTTCTTGGGGTCGAACGAGCTGTTGCTGTCGAAGTACAGCAGCACGTCTGTGCCCTGAATCCTGGCGTTCGTGTTCTGCAGGGCAACGTCGGTGTTCTCGAAGTAGTAGACGCCTGGCGCGAACGTCCACGTCCCGCTGAGCGTGACATCCTGGTTTCGATACCAGCCCGGCTGGCAGACGTCGCCCGGGCAGTCCGCGGCGAAGGTGCGGGCCGGGCCCTTAGGGGGCACGGGCACGGCTCCCAGCGGGTCGTCGATCTGTGGCTGGTTCTCGCGGATGCGACCGGCGGGATTCCACGCGCCGCCACCGACCGCGATCGTTGTGTTCGCGTCGATGGTGCCGGTTGTCGTGAAGGACGTCACGCCGTTGGAATGGATGTTCGTGTTGGCCATTGCGCTGGCTTCGTCGCCGGTGATCACGATGCCGGTGGTGCCGTTCAGGTAGATGCCCGGCGTCGCATTGCGCTCCAACGTGATAAGCGCGTAGTTGGCAGGCTCGGTTTCGACTCCGGCGGTGGCTGACGCGGTGACGTTCCACGCGCCCGTGTAGAGCGCGCCAACGAAGAACTGCTGCACGTCCTGCGTGACGACGACCTGGATGTAGTCATTGTTGCCAGCGTAGGCGCCGGTGGCCGGCGGGCGCAGCACCTGAACGGCCGCTCCGGGAGCGGCGTTCGCGGCCGCGTAGGTCTGGCCGCTGGAAACCATGATGCCGGCCCGGTTGTCGAGCACCGCCTTGGCGGCCGCCAGCGCCCCGGCATCAGCGGCTGTCTGGACTTGACGACGCTCGGCCAGAATGAAGCCGCCGTCGACGGAGAGGGCCATGAAGCCAACGATAACGAAGGCAAAGAGTGCAAAGAGAACCAACGCCTGCCCAGGGGATGATAAGCGTCTCCCCGGACGGGATAACCGCGGCCGACGTATGAACGATCCGGTCGGACCTCGCGTATGCATGGATGCGCCTCCTGATTCCCAACGCATCGTGGCCGCCGCACACCAGTCGGTGGCATCGACGACCCGGACACGTTGCTGATTAACCTGAGGGTACTGGCAGCCCGGTACGTTGGAACAGAATCGTTTGTCCCACCGGCGGAGGTACGGGGGTCCCGGTTCAGGTCGGGACCCGGCTCCCAAGCCTCCGCGGGCGGCGGCCCTGGCTCACGCGATCCGCCCGAGGGGCAGCACGGCGACCGGGCTGCCCCTCGGGGCGCGTGCAGGCCTCGGCCTACTCGATCAGGAAGACCATTGGGGAGTTTGCGCTGATGTAGTCGGTATACAGAATGTCGAACGAGCCGCCGCCGGACAGCTCCAGGTTGCCGACGATCACCTGGACGCCGTTGGAGCCGGGCGAGCCGTACAGCCGCACCTGCGAGCAGGGGGCGTAGAGCACGCCTTCCAGCGTGAAGGAGCCATTCGCCATCATCATGAACGGCGTGCAGTTCGCGATCCACATCACCATGCCGTCGAGCCCATTGGGGGAGTACAGCGACGTTGGGGCGGCGGCTAAGTGTATGGCCGCGTTGGATGGCGTAAACGCCGCGCTGTCGGTGATGTAGAGCAGCACGCCGAGGCCCTGCACGACCGCGTTGTCGCTCGTCGTGGTGAGCGTGAAGCTGTCGCCAAAGTAGTAGATGCCAGGCTTCATCTGCAGCGTGCCGTGCACGTCGACGTTCAGGTTGCCGCCGTAGTAGCCTGGTTCCATGACGCAGGTCGCGCCGCCCGGACAGCGGCCATTAGGCTGGATGTTCGTGACGGCTAGTTGCAGCTGCGCGCTGGTCGTGACGTTGCCCACCGTCTTGGCCGCGTCCCGCGACGGGGGCACGATGCCGGACTCGATGACGGGGTCATTCACGACGGGCCGCTGGTGATAGCCGGCGCCCGCGGACCACAGCGAGCCCGGATCGATCGTGCCGGCGGCGTCGATCGTGCCGCCCGCCGTGACGACGCTCGACTGCCCGGAGCGGGCGATGTTGCAGTTGGACATGATGCTGCCCGTATGCACGTCCACCGAGCCCGAGCCGTTGATGTAGATGCCGGTTCCACCGCTCGCGCAGTCCCGCAGCGCCAGCAGCGCGTATGGGCGCACGATCGGCTCGACGCCGGCCACGGCGCGGGCGGTGACCGACCAGTCGCCGCTATACAGCGCGCCGACGAAGAATTGTTGCACCGGCTGGCTGACGATCGCCTCGACATAAAACGGGTCGCCCGTATGCGGCCCCGACAGCGGCGGCCAGTTGATGTCGACCGTGCTGCCCGCCCTGGAGTTCGCGGCGCCGTATGTCTGGCCCGAGGGGTTAACCTGCAGGGGGCGCAGGTCCAGCACCGATCGGGCGGCGGCCAGCGCGGCAGCGTCGGCCGCCGACTGCACCTGGCGCCGCTCGGCCAGAATGAAGCCGCCATCGATCGCCAGCGCCATGAAGCCGACCAGGACGAAGCCGAAGAGGGCAAACAGGACGAGAGACTGACCGGCGGTCCGCCGGCGCGGCCCGCCGGTCACCCGCGGCAGCGTCAGCGTGCGATCTGAATCCTGGCGTCGCATCGTTATCCTCCCGGAGTGTTTAGCCTGACGGCCTGCCAGAGCCGGCGATCCGGCGGCTGAGCCGTCTGGCGCTGCGTCAGTGCTGGATGATGACCTCGCTGCGCGCGTTCAGCTCGATGACTCCCATGCCGAAGATCATGCCGATAATCGGTTGGTAGTCGTATGTCGCGGCCACGACGACCGTCGTGCCGGGGACGCCGCCCAGATTCGCGGGCGGGGCCACGGTCAGACGCCCGGCATCCAGCCCGGCCGTGCGATCCAGGATCGCGGCTTCGATGCTGGCTTGCGTTGCCGGAGTGGTTGCGTTGGCTCCACCGACCATCGCGACCCGGGCCCCTTCGCGGGTCCCGTTCGTGAGCTCGTGGTTCGTCCACATCAGGCGACCACCCTCGATGACGCCGAACAGCATCAGAAACAGGATCGGCGCGGCGAGGGCAAACTCGACCATGGCCTGGCCGCGACGGCGGGGACGAGCGCTCAACTGATTACCCTCATCTGCACGGTGCGTGTCATATTGAGACTGTTCGGTATCGGCGGTATGCTCAGGAACGGGGTGAAGGTGTACGACACGGTCACCTGGACACATTGGTAGCCATGTGGATCGGACCCACATGGCCCGGAGGCCACCGTCGGCGCCGTTCCCCAGATCGTCGGCGCGTCGGCCAGCGCGGCGTCGCGAATGCCTGACGTTTTCGAGGCTTTCGCGGCCGACATCATGCCGAACGCCGCGCCCTCGCGGGCGGCGCTGCTGACCGT
>DATKCN010000155.1:0-12000 GCA_035513175.1 Thermomicrobiales bacterium | reverse complement strand
GGGACGGTCAACTCAGCGCGCACGCGTCCGCGCCGTCCCAACCGGTCAGACAGCATGATGGCGAGGATTCCCGCCCCACCGGCGAACGCTACCACCCCGACTCCGCCGACCGCTGCCGCCCGCAGGAACCGGCGCCGGGACATCCGTGACACGAGGGGCACTCCTTGCAATCTGTTCAGCCTCGGCGCGTCAGCGCCGCGATGGCAGTGTTGACGATGCTGACCTGTCTGCGGGTGAATGGAGGGCGTCCGGTCCGCGCGTGCTTGTTCGACACGTAGGCGACGGCGACATCGTTGGTTGGATCGACCTGCAACACGCAGCCGCTGGCGCCACCGTGCCCGAAGCTCTCCGGGGAGAGCAGGTCGCCGTGCCCGCCGAGATTGCCCTTGATGTGGAAGCCGAACCCCCACGGCATCGGCGCGCCGGCGTCCAAGCCAGGGAAGCCGCCAGGCGCGCGGCCCCCGGTCTGATCGCGGGTCATGGCGCGCACGGTCGCCTCGGAGAGGATGCGGCGCGAGCCGTTGGGGGTGAAGAGCAGGCCGAAACGCAGCACGTCGCTGACGGAAGCGACGGTTCCGAAAGCCGGATGGGCGAGGTTGAGCGCATAGGGCGAGTTGTACATGTCGCTCTCGGTCCCCTCGGCGAAAGGGCCGACGACGCGCGCCAGGCGCGGGTACTCGCTCTTCGGCGGCGGCATGAAGGTGTCGGCCAGACGGCCAGGCTCCAGCACCAGCGAGTGGACGAGGTCGGTGAATGGCATTCCGCTGGCTTGCGCGGCCACGGCGCCCAGCAGGGCGTAGTTGTAATCGCTGTAACTGTGGCGGCTGCCCGGCTCGAACAACAGCGCGTAGGCGTAGGACTCCTCGGTAATCTGCTCGATGCTCCACTGATCGAGCAGGCGCTGCTCCATCTCGGGTGATTCGTAGACGATCCCAGAGGTGTGCGTCAGCAGGTGGCGCAGGGTGACCTGCTCGCGGCCGTCGCCGTCGAACGCGGGTAGGACGCTCGTAACGGTCATTGACAGCGTGATGACGCCCCGCTCGACGAGTGCCATGATGACGGCGGCGGTGTAGAGCTTCGAAATCGACGCCAGCGGCCAGAGGGTGTCGTGGTCGGCGGCAATGCCGGGCGCGGCCTCACCAACATGGTGCTCGCCGACCTGCTCGCCCCGGTAGGCGATGGCGACGGCGGCGGCGTTGAGCTGCCCACCGGACACGAAGCTATCCAACGTCTCGAAGACCGTCCCGAGCTTGCCAGTAGCGTCGAATCCCGTCACGAGTGCTCCCATCTAAACATGCGAATTGTATAGGGGAACTATACGGGGGATGAGGGACGCGGGAGTTCGCCCTCACGACCCGACCCCCTCTCCCAGTGCTGGGAGAGGGGGAGATTGGGCTGGCGTGGCGGACTGTTCGCATCCCGCGTCCCCCATCCCTCGGCCCTTATCAGAGCAAGCGCGTGAGGGTGAAGGCGAGCATGTCGGCGGCGAGAGCAGCGAAGGCGGCGATCGGGATGTAGCTGAGCGCGGCGTGGACGCGCGGACCGAGCAGCCGGAGATCGAGTGCGAAACCGAACCTGCAGCAGCCCGCCACCTTCCAGCCGGACCAGCAGCCGCTGCACGACGGCGGGGGGTGTTGGGAAGCGTGGCGACAACCGTGCTATCGGTCTGTCCGGCGTCGGCCACGGCCACGGTGATCGTCTCCTTGTGCACATCACAGCCGACGTAGCGTCGCGGCGGTACGCCGATCGCGGTCGTCCTGGTATCCTGCATCCGAGCCGTCTCCCTTCGCGTGTAGCTCTGCGCAACCGGCATCGACTGACAGCGTAACCTACGGCTTTGCGTCCGGGCGACGGCTTCTTCCATGGCAACTTCGGGTTTTGCGCGGGAGCAGTGGGCGATCGGGTCGGTCAGAGGAGGGCGAGGACGGCGGTGACGGCGCCGATGGCTCCGGTCAGGAAGAGCAGGATGAGGGTAAGGCGGCGGAACATGGGCGGGGGCACAAGACGGGAGAGGCGCGTGCCCGCGAAGGTGCTGAGCAGCGCGGCGGGCAGCAGGGCGGCGGTGACGCCGAGCTGATCGCTGGTCAGCAGGTCCTGCCAGAGCAGCGCGGCATAGCCGATGACGTTGAGCGCGACGAAGTAGGCGGCGATGGTGGCCCGGAAGGCGTCAGGCGGGTAGGCGCGGGCCGCCAGCAGCATTACCGCCGGCGGGCCGGACAGGCCGGTCATCGTCGCCAGGGCGCCGCTGGTCGCGCCCGCCAGAAGCGCCGCCGCCCGGCTATGCGTCCCACGCAGCCGGACGCCGCGCAGCAGCACGAGGGAGAAGACCACCACGACCGCGCCAGCCACGAGCTTGATGGTCGCCGAGCCGGCCAGCGCCAGCAGCCAGGCGCCGGCAAACAGCCCGGCTGCCGTGCCGGGCAGCATCGTCAGCACGACCTGAACGTCAGCCGAACGCCATGCGCTGGCGACGATGACCAGGCAGGTGAAAAAGGTCAGGCCCATGGTGAGCGTGACGACGGCGGGGGGCTCGTAGATAACGAGCAGCACCGGCACGCTGATGAGCGCGAAGCCGAAGCCGGTCAGACCCGAGGTGACGCCCGCGAGGATGACGATAACCAGCGCCGCGATCAACGCGGCGTCGAGGGCCATGGCTCCGCTGGTTCCTTCGCCGTCATCACCGGCCTCTCCGGGCGCGCGAACAGTCGCCGTGCGTTGGGGACGACGGTAGCGGCAGGGGCGTTCGCGGTCAAGGCGCTCCGCTCACTCATCGCCAGCGCGGAGCAGCTGCCCGAGCTGGGCACGGCGGGTGAACAGCACAAACAGGCCGGTCGCGAGCGCGACGACGGCGGTGATGGCGACGGTGACGGCGGCGATGCCGGGCAGGTCGACCTGCAACGGCGTCTGCCCCGGCGGCAGCCCCGCGAACGGGCTCAGGTCGAAGCCGGGCTCGATGGCCCACGCCGTCGCGACCCCCAGCAACCCCCCGATGAGCGTAGCCGCCAGCACGAGCGGGACGTGCTCGGCCAGCACCATGCGCAGCGCCTGCCCTTGCGACATGCCCAGCGTGCGCAGGAAGCCGAGGTCCCGGCCCCGCTGCCGGGCCGAGAGCACCAGCGCGGCGATTGACGACAGCGCCGCGAAGGCAGCCGCGACGGCAAGTGTCAGCTGGAAGCCGGTCGCGACCCCGCCGGTGAGCGGCGAGGCCCTGCTCTGCTCGTACAGCCCCGCGCGTGACACGATGCGCGTCGCGTCATCGTGCCCGCCCAGCGCGGCCGCGATAGCGCCCTCCGCGTCGTCTCCAACCCGCGCGTAGATGTGCGTCGGCCGCTGTTCAGCGAACGCGGCGTCCGCGCGCGCGATGTCGGCGCGGGAGACGATCGCGTATAGCGCGCCCCCGGCAATGCCCGGCGGGGTGAGCCCGGGTCCCTGCACAACCATGGGGATCTTCCGCGATCCGATCGTAGCCTCGAATGCGTCGCCCACGCGCAGCTCTCGATGATTTATCCAGCCAGGAGAAACGAGGCTGGGAACCGCGTCGCCACGCTGGGCGTTCGCGAGCGCGTCGAGCTGCACATCGTAGACGCTTGACAGCGTCGTGCCCGCGATCACGCGCTGGTACGCCTCCGGTTCGAGGATGATGAGCGTCACGCGGTCTGGCGTCGGCGCGCTGGTGCGGGCCGCCACCCCGGTCACCACCGCCGCCATCGCGACCGCCTCGATCCCCGGCAGCCCGGCGAGGTCCAGTCCCTCTGGCAGCAGGTCGCCACCCGACGCCGATTCGACGCGATAGTCTGCTCCGGTCGCCAGCAGGGCAGCCTCGCGCTGCCCGTGGCTGATGCTGTCCGCCACGATCAGGCTGAACGAGCTGACGGCGACGGCCAGCACGAGCGCGATCAGCGGCAGCGCCGATTCACCCGACGCGCCCCGCATGCGGCGCAAGGCGAAGAATGGCACGAGCCCCTGACGCCGCGCGACGACGCGCGACAGGCCCGCCGCGAGCATCGGCAGCACGCGCGCCGCGGCCAGCCCCACCGCGATGGCCAGCAGCACCGGCGTGAGCGCGAGATACGGATCGACGCTGAGCAGGCCGCCGCGGTCGCTGACCTCACCGCTGTCCAGCCCGCGCCGCCGCAACAGCGCCACGCCCAGCAGCGCCATCACGATCGCGGCAACCTCGATGACGATCCGCTGCTGCGACCGCCTGCCGCTGAACGGCGCCGGACGCTCGACATCTCGCAGCGGCGGTCTGGCCAGCCGCATCCAGGCCACACCCGTCAGCAGCAGAATAACCGCCACGGCCAGCGCCAGCGCGATGGCGCGCGGCGCCGCCGCTTCCCCGGCGTTGACGAGCATGGTTGCAGCCAGCAACCCGATTGCCGCCGAAGGGACGACCACGATCAGGCCCTCGATGAGCTGCGACGCGACGAACTGCCCGGTTGACGCGCCCCGGCCGCGCATGAGCGCGGCAGTTGACCGCCGCCGCTCGACAATGAGCGTGGCCTGCAGCGCCAGCAACACCAGGCTCAGCGCCACCAGCCCGGCGGCGGCCAGCGCCAGCGTCGTCGCGAAGATCTGCTGTTGCGCGGCGAAGGTGTCGATGATAGCCGGAAGCTGGCTGCGAATCTGTGCTCCCGATGGATCGCGACTCAGCACCTCGACCGGGCCTCGCGTCGATTCAAGGCGACGCAGCTCATTGGCCAGCGAGCCGCTGGAACTGGAGTCGAACGCGGCCGGCACGGCGGGGAAACTCCAGGCATAGAGCCAGTCGCGGGGAGAGGCGGAGTTGTCGAGGGTGCTGCGGTACAGCTCACGGTAGATTTCCTCATTCTCGCCCGCCAGCGCCGTGCCGTAGCTGAAGATCTGCTCGCCCGCCTGGCTGCGGTCGGGCCAGTGAAGCTGCGTGTCGCCCAGCCAGTAGGCGGCATCCGGGTCGTCGACGGTGATGAAGCCCACGACCTCGACGACGAAGCGCTGGCGCTGGCCAGCCGGGCCGACCTGCGGGCTGTTGACGAAGACCGAGCCGAAGTTGGCCGTTACGAGAAAGCGGTCGCCCAGCCCGGCATGCATGGAAACGGCGGTCGCTTCCGACATCACGATCTCGAACAGCTGGACTGGCGCGTCGAACTGCACTTCCATGCCGAGCGCCTCGCTGGGAGTCACCTGTTCGCGCGGCGCGGGCATGCGACCTGCCGTCAGGGTCACATGCTCCCAGACGCCGTGCTGATAGCGCAGCGCCAGGAAGTTGTAGAGCAGCTGAGAGCCGTAGAGGGGGCCGCCGTGACCGTCGATGACCTGCAGGTCCGGCGTGTCGGCAACGTAGCCCTGGTAGGCCGTCACGGAGCGAATCGCGTCCGGCAGCCCGGCGTGGTACGCCTCCCCCCGCTGGAGCAGATCGGCAAAGGAGTTGCCGTCGCTGCTGACACCGATACGGTCCTCGATCAGGACGCTGATGCTCGACTGCCGTGCCGGGACGGATCTCACTGCCTCCCGAATGCCGTCGTCCGAGACCCGCTCCAGGTAACGGGGAGTCGCCGAGAGGATGAACGCGCTGGCGCACACCACCAGCGCCAGCAGCAGCAGACGAGGCTCCGACGGCAGCCGGCGCAACGTGATGCCCGACACGCGCGGCAGCGCCATGATCGCGGGCAGGCGACGTTCGGCGGGCGCGCGCATCGCTCAGTCCTCCCCGATCCTCAGCGCGGCGCCGAGGCCGCGACGCCGCAGCGAGATGACGATGAGCAGACTGGCGGCGGCCAGCACCGCGACGATGCTCGCCATCAGCAGCGCGATCGTGCCCCACGGGATGATCACAATGGCCGCCGGAAACACCGCGCCGGCCGAGCGGCTGACGGTGATCAGCGGCAGGACCAGCCAGGACAGCAGCAGACCGAGGGTCGCGCCTGCCACGAGGCTGACGACAACGAGCACGCCGTTCTCGAACATCAGCGACGAGGCGAGCTGGCGCGGGGAGAGGCCGATGGCGCGCAGCAGGGCGAACTCGGTCAGCCGCTCGCGTGCGGTCGTCGTAACGCTGATGGCGAATCCGGCCACGGCGAAGATCGCCGCCGCGACGAATCCGATCGACAGCGCGCCGATCATGCCGAGGGTGACGGGGTCGGCCTGCAACGACTGGGAGCGTAGCACGCGCGCTTGCACGCGGGAGGAGGAGAACGGCGCGGCGGAGAGCGTCTCGGCAGCCGCCGAGGCGGCGCTGTCGGACACGGATAGCCAGCGTTCGCGGGGGACGCGGGGCGCGATGCCGGGCTCGGAAAGCTGCAATGCGCCGAGCGTCTCTGAGTCGGCGATGACAACCAGCCCTGCAACGGGATCGAGCGTCGGGAAAGCCTGCAACGTCCCGGCGACCTCCAGCGTCCGCTCGCCGCCCGCGAAGTCAACGGTGATGCGGTCGCCGATTTCAAGCGCCGCGATCTCCAGCAGGCGCTCGTTCACGATTACCGGTAGCGCGGCCAGCGAGTCCGAGCCCTCGGGCGCAATCGAGAAGTAGACCGGCAGGCTGCTGCTCAGATAGCTGTGCCCGAGATCAATCGTGATCGAGATGGTTCCATCGTCGAGAATCTCGTCGATGCCCGCGACCGGGGGCGACCCCTGGCCGCTGAGCATTGTGGACGCGCTCAACGTCCAGCTGTCCGGCGGCTCCACCGGCGTCCAATCGTCGCCCGTCAGGCTGTCGCTGACCGCGATTGAATGCAGGGTAACGGCGTCCTCAATTCGCACAAACTGTGGCGTGTTGGAGCTCAGCTCGACCGCGGCAAGCTGAAGGGGGTACTGCGGCGCGAGTCCATCGCCCGCTGCGAGCAGAAAGACGTAGCGGCGCGGAGCGTTGACATCGCGCAGTGATTCTCCGCGCAGCACGTGCAGATTGCCGTTGCCGTCGATCAGGACGATCGACAGGGTCACGGTCGGATGGTACAAGCGCGGGTCCGGAAACATGGAGAGGTCGATGCAGGCATCAGGGGCGGGAGGGTCTGGCGGTGGCGTCACAGGGGGTTGCACGGGACCGTCAAACGCCGCCTCTTCGGGGCAAGGCGGCGGGAAATCCGCGGTGATGTCCAGGGCGACGCGCGCGGGCTGGCCGGCGAGCGGCATCGTGACGAGATCGGGACGGCCCGTGACGAGCCGGTCCATCAGCTCGGAGAACGAGCTGGCAGCCAGATCGTCGCGGAAGTGCACGATGTCGCTCGCGAGATCAGCGTCCAGCAACACGAGCGTTGCCGAGCCGAGCGTGCGCGAGAGGTTGACGTTATAGGTGTCGACGGGCATCGAAAGGGTGACACCGTCGATGGCGGTGTGGGCGCGGGTGAGGTGCAGCTCAGAGATCGCGCTGGGCCGGCGGCTCGGTTGCAGGCGGATGCCGGCGCCGGTCTGGTAGCCGGCCTGGTCGTCCTGCGAGGTGCGCCAGGTGGTGGTATAGGCTGCGGCGAACAGGCCGATGCCGAGCGCGAGGGTGAGCAGCAGCGCCGAGCGGGAATAGCGCAGGGGGCGCCGCCCGATCTGCCAGCCGCCGAGCGCCAGCGGCAGGCGGCTGCCGCTGGTGGTGACGCGCTCGATGAGGCGTCCCACCCACGGGATCATGCGCAGGGCGATGATGGCGCCGGCCAGCAATCCCAGCGCGGGGGCCGCCACCAGCAGCGGGTCGATGTCGACGCTGCCCTGCACCGTTTCGGTGATTGGCGAGCCGTAGCGGCGAAGCTGCAACAGCCCGATCCCGGCAATCGCCAGGACGATCACATCCAGCCCACCCCGCCGCCAGATCGACGTGCCCGTCTCGCGACCCCGCGCCGCACGGGCGTCGAGCACCGAGCGTGCCGAGAAGGTGGCCGGCAGCGTCAGTGTCAGCAGACAGACTGCCCCAGCGGCCAGCGCCAGCAGCCACGAGGTCTGCGCTAATTCCGGGCGCAGGGTCAATCCAATGCCCGACAGCGGACCGAAGCGGTTCAGCAACCGCAGCGCCAGCGCGGCCAGTGGCGGACCCAGCAGCACGGCGGGCGCAACCAGCAGGCAGCCCTCGAAGGAGGCAAGCACAAGCATCTGCCGCACACCGGCGCCCCGCGAGCGGACCAGCGCCGTCTCGACCGTGCGCTGATCGACGAGAATCCCGGCGGTGAGGAAGAGGGCATAGGCGGCCAGCAGCGCCAGCTGAATAGTCAGGATCAGCACTCCCGAGCGGGTCGCCAGCAGCGAGCGCTCGATGTCGGTAATGATGGCCGGGATGCGCGTCGTAACGGTGACTTCCGACGCGGCGCCCCGGTTGGCGTTCGCGCGCCCGGCCGCCAGCCCTGCTTCGGCGCGGAGGTGGGGCAGGTCGTCGACGGCCAGCATGTCGTAGCGGGGGAACGCCTGCCATTGCAGCGTGGCGGGCCGGGTCGTGAACGTGTCCAGAAACACCTCGCGGGGGACGAAGAACGGGCCGTAGGTGTTGAAGGACGATCCCTCGATCACTCCCTCCACGGCCATCGTCTCGGCGTGCCAGTAAGGGTCCGAGATGTTGTCGATGTCGAAGATGCCGCTGACCGTGGCCGTGACCTCGGTCTGGTCGACCCGGTTGACCATGAGCAGCGTGTCGCCGACCTCGATCTCAAGCAGTTCCGCCGCCGCGGCAGGCAGCGCCGCCTCGACGTGGCCCGCGACGCCGGATTCCACCGGCCAGCTCCCGGCAGACAGTGTCGTGTACTGCTCCAGACCGTCCCGAAACTGGAACGACGCGAGCTGGCTGACTGTCTCCTGGCCGGGCAGGGCATACGACTCCGACGCGCCGGAACGCGCGATCTCTCCGCCCCCGGCGAGCAGCGGCGTCAGCGCGGGGGTCACCCGCTCGTCGACGGCCGCGTAGGCGGGACCACGCGCGCGGGTCGTCGCCAGCAGCGAGACGTCAGCGGGCTCGGCGTCCTGCAAGGTGCGCTGAGCCCCGGCCAGGTAGACGGCCTCGGAGTACATCGGGCCGCTGGCGAGCAGGGTGGTCGCGAGCAGAATCGTCACGAAGGCGACCGTCAGGACGAGCGTGTAGGTCTGGAAGCGGCGGAGGATGATCCCCCAGGTCGCCGTGACGATGCAGGTCTCCCTCGGCTGGAAACATATCTATTGGCTAGCGCACCGAGTCGCGCGCCGGTGTGCTGACTACTATACGTGCGAACCGCGTGGATGAGACATTCGCACAGGGATCAGGTTCGCTCACATCGCTCGCCGAGACAGCAGGCCAATCGGGCTGGGCGCGGCATGCCTGCCATGCTGAGTAGTCGGACACAGTGATCTCGTCACGGAACCACTGTCTCGGCTTGTCATGGTGACGTCGCAACCGACACAACTCCAGGCCTCGGACGCCACGCGGTTCGCCCGCCCAGAAGCCGCAACTGCCACAACTGAGGGGGGTTTCGCCGCGGCTCAACATGACAATTCTGGAGCCACTCATTCTGTCATATTCACCGTGGTCGATTGCTGAGACCGTACAATCGAGTTTTCCGAGCGCGGTCGCATAGTCAGGAGCGTGAGCGATGCGAGAGAGCCTTTCCGCGAACGGACGTGAGCCACGCGAGGGGTATGTGCAGGTCGATGGCGCGACGCTGCTTTACCGTGAAGTTGGGCAGGGAAAGTCGATTATCGTGCTGCACGGCGGGCCAGAATTCGACCACACGTACTTGCTGCCCGAACTGGATTGGCTGTCCGACTCCTTCCGTCTCATCTACTACGACCAGCGGGGCCGTGGCCGGTCCGCCGCTGGCGTGCAGCCGGCGGATGTCAGCCTGACGTCTGAGATGGAGGATCTGGAGCGCGTCAGGGAGCACTTCGGGCTGGAGTCCGTCGCGCTGCTGGGGCACTCGTGGGGCGGGCTGCTGGCGCTGGAATACGCGGCGCGTCATCCCGAGCGCGTGTCGCGCCTGATCCTGATGAACACGGCGCCGATCACACGGCACGACCTGACGGCGTTTGTCCAGTCACGCCGCGACAACACCCCGGACATCGTCGAGCAGCTACATGCGCTGTCAGCCAACGCCGGATATCTGGCGGGCGATCCCGACGACGCCGCCGCCTACTACCGCGTCCACTTCAGCCCGACGATCAGGCAACCGGATCAGCTTGAGTCGTTCGTTGCCAATCTGCTGGCCAATGCCACGAGCGACGGCATTCTCCGCGCTCGAGCCATCGAGCATCGGCTCCTCCAGCAAACGTGGCTCGCGGAAGGCTACGACCTGCTCTCCCGTCTCAACCATCTCACCGTCCCGACGCTCATCGTGCACGGCGACTACGACTTCATCCCCGTGGAATGCGTCAAGCCCATAGCAGACGCCATGTCCGGCTCGCGCTTCGTTCTGCTTCGTGACTGCGGCCACTTCTCCTACCGCGATCAGCCTGACGAGGTTCGGGCGGAGATCATTCATTTCATGGAAGCGCCTTCGTAGGCGCGCATGGCAATGCGCCCGGCTGGACATCCGACCGTGCGGGATGCAACGATATGCCGGACACGCTGCTGCCGAACGGCGCGAGCGCGCTCCCACCGGGCACATTGCCATGTGCCCCTACGAAGCCGGAATTGCTACACCCACGGAATAAACGCCGCATGCGCGGCCAGCAGCTCGTCCAGCATCCCCGCCGCTGACCGGAAATCGCGCACGAGCGGGTCGTTGAGGAGGGCTTGCAGGGCCAATTGGCGGTCGCCGGTGAGGGCGGCCTCGACGATCATCTCCTGATTGACGACGTGCGGGTGGACGGTGTTGAGCACGCCGGAGGGCAGCGGGCCGACGGCGATGCCGTGGGCGCCGGTCGGACCGACGGCGCCGAGGGTCTCAACGACAGCGTCACGGGGCAGGTTGTCGATCTGGCCATGGTTGGGCAGGTTGACGACCGTCTTGACGGAGCGGCCGTGCGTGAGGGCGGCGATGATGGGAGCAACGGCCTCGTGGGAGCGCGCCAGCGTGGGCTGATGGGTGCCGTCCAGCCAGGCGGCATAGCGGGCGCGGGCGTCCTGCCCAATCGCCATGCGCTGCTCGATGGTAGTCAGTTGCACTCCGAAGTCGGCGCCACGTCGCGCCTGCTCGCTCAGGAAGTACGGCAAGAACTCTGCCAGGTGCCGGTCTCCGGCAGCGGGCAGCGCGCCAAAGACATCAAACAGCGCCAGCTTCAATTGCCAGTGGTCCTGGAACGGCTCGCGCGGTCCCGTGTAGCCCGGCTTGAGCGGGATCGGCTTACCTGCCCGCGTGTGCTCCCGCAGCATGGCGAAGCCGTCCTCGCCGCGCACGCGCAGGTCGAGCAGCCACGGCAGGTGGTTCGTGCCGGCCACGACCAGCTCGAGCTCGTCCTCGGCAGCCTCGAACATCGTCAGCAGGGTCTGGCGCACGTTGTCGATTTCATGGCAGAGACCGACAGCGCGGATGGACGACGTCTTCGTCACGGCCCGCGTGATGGTCGCCATGGGGTTTGAGACGTTCAGCATCCAGGCATCGGGACACAGGCGCTCCATGTCGCGCGCGATCTCGACCATGACTGGGATGTTGCGCAGCGCCCGCGCCAGCCCGCCCGGCCCGACGGTGTCGCCGACCGACTGGAAGACGCCGTACTTTGCCGGGATGTCCAGATCGTTGCGCATGGCGCCCAGCCCGCCAACGTTGATCGTGACGATCACGAAATCGGCATCCGACAGCGCGGCGGCGCGATCGGTCGTGGCGTCGATGGCAAGGTCGGCCCCGGCGGCCTCGATGATGCGCCCGCCGAGGCGCCGCATCTCCTCCAGCGGCTCGGGAGCGATGTCGTGCAGCACAACCTCCCCGGCGACGCCGGGCGTCAGCGCCAGGTCCTGCAACAGAATCGGCGTCCAGTTGTAGCTGCCGCCGCCGATGATGACGATGCGTGTTCGGGTTGTCATAGTGGGCTCCCTCTCCGATACGGGGGGAGTGTAGCGCGGGGAACCCCACCCCCCGGCCCCCTCCCCGGCGCGGAGAGGGGGAGATTGGGAATTGGGATTGAATTGGGATCGGCAGCGCGGCC
>DATKCN010000154.1:0-26841 GCA_035513175.1 Thermomicrobiales bacterium | reverse complement strand
GAGGGCTTCGAGATCCTCGAAAAGTCCAGGTACGACCTGGATCTGCGCTCCATTGCCGATCTGTGGAATCACGGGTCGGTCATTCGTTCCTGGCTTCTTGAGCTGGCGGAGCGCGCCTTCGCCGAAGACCCGAAGCTGGCGTCGATTCGTGGGTACGTGTCGGATTCCGGGTATGGTCGCTGGACCGTGGCCGAGTCGGTCGATCTCGGCGTCGCCGCTCCGGCGATCTATCTCTCTCTGGCGGCCCGCTTCGCGTCGCGCCAGGACGACGCCTTCAGCAACAAGGTGCTCGCGGCGTTGCGCAATCAGTTCGGTGGTCATGCCGTCGTGCGCGAAGGAGACGCTCCGCCGTCATAGCAGACGCGCCCGGGAGCGTGCGTCTTCCGGGTGCCGATTGGACGCCACATGTCGTTCGCATCGAGAGCTACCACCGAACCCGGCATCGCCGATTCGGCGCGGTCGCAGCTGAACCCGCTACGGGAGGGGCTGCTGATCGAGCGGACGCCTGACCCGCTGGTCATGGTCATTTTCGGAGCGTCCGGCGACCTGACCAGGCGCAAGCTCATCCCCGCTCTCTACAATCTCGCGCTTGAACGGCTGCTGCCACCCGGCTTCAGCGTCGTCGGCGTTGCCCGTCAGGACATGACAGGCCGCGGCTTCCGCGAGCGGATGCGTGATGCGGTCAACGAGTTCTCGCGACGAAGGCCGATTGACGACGCCGTCTGGAGCTCGTTCGCTGACGGCATCAGCTACCTTCGCGGCGACTTTACCGAGGGTGAAACCTATCAGCGACTCGACGACCATCTCGCGACACTCGAACAGGAACGCGGGACGCTCGGCAATCGCCTTTTCTACCTCGCGACTCCCCCGGATTACTACGACGACATCGTCGCATTCATTGGCGCGCACGGTCTCGCGACCACTGAGCGTGAGACGTGCTGGAAACGGGTAATCGTCGAAAAGCCATTCGGGAGCGATCTGGAAACGGCGCGCGCGCTGAACCGCAACGTTAACAACGTATTCGCGGAGCAGGACGTGTTTCGCATCGACCACTATCTCGGCAAGGAAACGGTGCAGAACATCATCGCGTTCCGCTTCGCCAATGGCATCTTCGAGCCGCTCTGGAACCGGCAGTACGTCGATCACGTGCAGATCACCGTCGCCGAGTCGCTGGGTGTCGAGGGCCGCGGCGGCTACTACGACGAGACCGGAGCCATGCGCGACATGGTGCAGAACCACCTGTTGCAGCTCCTCACCCTCGTCGCCATGGAGCCGCCGGTCGAGCTGTCGGCTGACCCGGTGCGCGACGAAAAGGTGAAGGTGCTGCGCGCCGTCCGCCCGATCAAGCCCGATCTCGTGCGGCGCTTCACCGTCCGGGCCCAATATGGAGCGGGATATGAATCGGGCATTCCAGTCCCCGGATACCTTGACGAGGAGCGCGTCGCGTCTGACTCGCTGTCGGAGACGTTCGCGGCGCTCAAGCTGTTCATCGATAACTGGCGCTGGGCGGGCGTTCCGTTCTATCTGCGCACCGGCAAGCGCATGCCGAAGCGCGTCACCGAGATTGCGATCCAGTTCAAACGAGCGCCCCACCTGCTCTTCAGTGGCAACGCGGCCGACGGCATGGAGCCGAACGTGCTGACGCTGGGCATCCAGCCCGACGAGGGCATCGCGCTCAAGTTCGCGGTAAAAGTGCCGGGCCCGATGATGAGCCTGCGTTCGGTGCACATGGGCTTCCAATACGGCGCCTCCTTCAACGTGCAATCGCCCGACGCCTACGAACGGCTGCTACTGGACGCCATGCTGGGAGACGGGACGCTGTTCACGCGCCGCGACGAGGTCGAGGCTGCCTGGGACATCGTGACTCAGATCACGGACGGTTGGGACCGCATCGAGATCGACCAGCTGCCGTCGTACGAATCCGGGAGCTGGGGGCCGGTAGAGGCGGACGCGTTCCTCAAGATGGAGGGTCGCTCATGGCGGCAGCCATAAGCCGATGAATCCTGCATCCCGCCGCATCCAGATCGACTCCGGGGAGTTGCGAACGGTCAACGTCGACAGCGTGACCAGCGAGCTGTCGCGCGTCTGGGGCGATATCTCGCGGCAGGTCGAGGAACGCACCGGCCAGATTCCGCTGCGCACGAGCATTCTGACGCTGGTCGTCATCGCGCACGGGCAGGCAGAGGCGCGCACCGCGCGCGCGACGCTCGATGAACTGGTCGAGCAGATGCCCTCCCGCGCGATCGTTATCGAGCTGGGCGATTCGACGACCCGGCTCGACGCGCACATTACCGCCCACTGTCGCGCGATCGACGGTGGACGGCCCGCGTGCTACGAGATAATCGAGCTGCGGTCTCCAGCAGACCGTGTCGGCGCGCTTCCCAGCCTGTTAGCCCCCCTGGAGCTGTTCGATGTGCCATCGTTCATGTGGTGGGTGGGCAGCGCCGATTTCGGGTCCCCGCGGTTTCGTCGCCTGACAGCCAGCGTGGAGCGCATCATCGTCGATACCTCGCAGGCTGAGTCCGCCCTTGACTCTCTGAGCGGATACCACACGTTCCTCAATCACGAAGACTGCCATTGCACGGGGACGGATCTGAACTGGGCCCGCGCCACCTCGTGGCGAGAGCTCATTACCCAATCGTTTGACCACCCACTGACGATCGGCCTCGTCTGGGACATCCAGCGCATCGAGGCGGCCTACGACCCGAACGCCGAGGCTCAGGCGCTGCTGATTATCGGCTGGATCGCGTCGCGTCTGGGCTGGACGCTGCATGCCGCGATTCAAACGCCGGACGGCATCTCGGTGTCGTTCGCCACTCCAGGCGGCGACGAGGCGTCGGTGAACCTCAACCCGCAAACCAGCGTCGGCGTGGGCCTCCGATCGGTCCGCATCCTCGCCAGCGCGCGACGCAACGCCGTCCGCATCGCGATCCGGCGGCGCGGTGGTGATCTCGCCGCCGTGTCAATCGAGACCGCCGGCGCCGCGCGTCAGGAGCGCGTCGTGCGTGACCAGGAGCCACGCCTGTGTGATCTCATCGGCAGAGAGTTGCTGCTCCACACTCGAGACCCCGTATTCGATGAGTCGCTCGATGTCGTCGCCGGGATCGTCGCCCGTTTGAGAGCCACGCATGACTAAGGTAACGATCCAGGTCTTCGATTCAGTCGAAGCGTTGCAGACGGCCGCAGCCCGCCAGCTTGCCCACGCACTGGGGCCGTCCACGGCGGGCCGTGACGTGCGCGTCGCGCTTTCGGGAGGCAGCACTCCTCGGCGCATGCACGAGCTGTTGGCCGAGGCGCCAGGCATTGACTGGTCTCGCGTCCACGTCTACTTCGGCGACGAACGCAGTGTGCCCCCGGACGATGCGGACAGTAACTACCGCATGGCGCGCGAGACGCTGCTCGACCGGACGGGCATCCCGGAACCCAACGTGTATCGTATGCGTGGCGAAATCGATCCGGTTGACGCCGCGCAAGCGTATCAGGCCGAGCTTGAGCGAACGTTCGGCGTGAAGCCGCCGGAGTTTCCCCGTTTTGACGCGATCGTCTTGGGGCTGGGGACAGACGGGCACACGGCGTCGTTGTTCCCCGGCACGGACGCGCTCCATGAACGCCGGCGGTGGGTCGTCGCGAACCACGTGCCGCAGCTGGGGACGAAGCGGATCACACTTACCTACCCCGTGCTGAACAACGCGGCGCTCGTCATGTTCCTCGCCGCGGGAACAAACAAGCGAGACGCTCTGCGCGGCGTCTTCGGCCCGGCGGACCAGGAGCGCCCGCCCGCTGCGCACGTTCAGCCATCCGGGAAAGTGGTCTGGCTACTCGATGCTGACGCGGGCGCCGCGTTGAGCGCAGATGCCGTCTACGAGCAATCAACCCAGTCATGAGGTTTCACAAGGCCGGCGACAGATGTGCGTGATCTCATTCGGGCGCATGGCGATGCGACCGATTGAGCTCAAGGTGTTGCGTCACACTTGCGCCGTAACCGTATCAGTCCTTGAGGAATGCCTGGAGCGCCAGGTATGCCGGCCGCGGCGACCAATCACCGTAGAGAGCCGACCAGGGGTAAATCTCCTGGTCGGGCGTCGAGAGCGTCGACCAGTTCAGATTCCAGACAAACGCGCCGGTTACGAAGCTCCACTCGTCTCGCGCGATCTCGAGCGCTCGCGTCAGGTACTCGGCGACGTCCTCCTCGGAGTTGTTCACCCCATATTCGTATCCCGCCGACTGGTTCTCGGTCGTCCACCCGAACTCGGTTATCCACATTGGCGATTCGTCGCCATGCGCCAGCATGACTTCCCGCAACTGCTCGGCCCGCCGGAAGTAGAAGCTCTCGTGATCGTTCCAGCCGTCCTGATCGCTCGGATTGTCAGGCCACATCGTGTCCGGCGGATTGTGCGTGCTGTTGAGATGAACGCCAAGCACGTCGAAATACAGGGCGATCTGACCGTCACGGTACGCGTAGATCCGCTCAAGATAAAGCAGATCGTCGATCGCGATCGCCTGATCGTTCACGCCGTTTGGGGTCAGCCCTCCAAACACCACGAGCGCATTCTGATCGCTGAGCCGGACGCCAATGTGTCCCGCGCGCAGGAGATTGAAGTAATCATTGACCCGCACCGTTCCGGCCATCTCGTGCGCGAGATTCTGCTCGTTCCAGATCTCCCAGGCCTGCACCTTCCCCCGGTACCGGTCGGCGACGAACGCCATGAACTGCGTAAACTCGTGGTAGTCCGCGAGGAAGTCGGTGCCATTCTGATCGAGCGCCCATTCCGGAGCCTTGGCGACGACGACCAGGATGTTCAATCCAGCTTCGTGCGCCTGATCGATGACCCTGTCCATCGGAAGCGGATCCCACGAGCCTCGCTGTCGCTGAAACTGTCGCCATTCGAGTTGAAAGCGCACCCAACCGAAGCCGGAGTCCTGGACCGCCTGGATCGCGCGTTCGTTATGCTCCGTCCCCCCGTCGTCCCCTCGAAGTGCGACGTTCCAGCCGTACGCGAAGTCGCTCTCCCGGCCTTCGACGGACGATGTCGCGGCCGGATCAGCCGCCGCGGTCGCGTTCGGGATGTTCGTCGCCGGAGGTGTCCGTTGGGCCGTCGTCGTGCCTGTCTGTTCGGTTGCCGTCTGATCCGAAGGCGTGGCGGACGCCCCGGACTCCGGTGGGTTTGTGCCGGTCGTCGTCGATGGAACCCCCGCGGTCGGCGCGGGCGTTGTGTCGTTGCCCCCGCCTGCGCAGGCGATCAACAATCCCGTGACGGCCAGCACCGCGAGCCAGCGCCTCATGCTTCGTGCCTTTGCGCGTCGCATTCGTTCCCCTTAGATCGACCGCGTGCCGTGCGTCATCCACACGCCTCGACATGCCGCCGAGGGCTGCCGACGCCTCTGATTGACCGCTATTTCGGCATGTCGCGCAATGCCGTGTATGACGGACGTGGCGACCAGTCATCATGGAGCACTGCCCATGGGTGCTTCTCGTCGTGCTCCGGCGTGATGACGCTGTAGTTAAGGTTCCATACGAACATGACGCCCATCCATGGCCACTCGGTCTTGGCGATTTCGTACGCGCGGACGAGATAGCGAGCCTGGTTTTGCTCGCTGTTGTCCGCTCCGTATTCGTACCCTGCTGCATGATTGGCGGTCGTCCAGCCAAACTCGGTCAGCCAGATTTGCTTGCCGGCATCGCCATTGTCCACCATCACCTGCCGGAGCTGCTCGATGCGCCGGAAGTAGAAGCTACCGTGCGTCGTCCATTCGCCGGGACCTGGGTTGTGCGGCCACATCGTGTCCGGCGGATTGTTGTTGCTGCCTGGGTGGGCCCCGAGCACGTCGAAGTAGTTCCGAATCTCGCCACCGTTCCAGGCATATGCGCGTTGCAGATACAGCACGTCGTCGACTGCGATCGTCGGATTGTCGACCCCGGTCGGAGTGAGCGCCCCGAACAGCACGATGGCGTTCGGGTCGCCTTCCTTTACTCCCTGATAGCCGGCCTTGAGAAGTCCGGCGTAGGGTCCCACGTCGACGTATCCACCCGCGTTGGACGCCAGATTCTGCTCGTTCCAGATCTCCCACGCGTGGACTCGCCCCTGGTATCGATCGGCGAGGAAGCGGGTCATGCCGACGAACCCGCTCGTGTCGGTCGGTATTCCCCCGGCCGCTCCGGCCCATTCCGGTGACGGGCCGATGATGCTCAGCAGCACCTTGACGCCACGTTGGTGAGTCTGCTGGATGATGCGATCGAGCGGGATCGGGTTATAGGTCCCAGGCGATGTCTCGAACTGGTTCCATTCCACTTGAAAGTGAAGCCACGCGAATCCAGATTCATGCATCATGTCGATTATGCGCTCGTTGTACTCGACGCGGTCAGGCCGCTCATCGGCCCGCATGAACGCGTTGTAGCCGTACCCGACGTGTGGTCCATGCAGCATTCCAGTCGTCACGTCGGGCGGAGGCAGGGCTGGGTCCTGGCGCTGTGTCGCCCCGGCTGGTGCTCCGTGCGCCTGCATGTACTCGGTCCCCAGCAGTCCCAGCAGGACCTCGTAAGGCGTGCCAGCGTGCTCGGGGTGATACTCGAAGCGCGTTCGTTCAAAATACTGTACCGTGTGAATCTCGCCGTCACCGGCGGGAGGAGCCGGATTCCGCTCGTCAAACTCTTCAGACAGCGGATAGCCGAAATTCGACAATCCGCCATTCGTTTCCCAGAACCAGCGGAATCCGAAGCACAGTCGATGTCCCGTCTCGGCGTAGAACGAGCAGTTAGCGTCTGATTGGGCGTGGATGGGAACAAACGGCTCCTCGTTTACCCGGCCCTCTACGCGCATTGCGCCGAGCCGTTGCAACAGGACTTCATACTGTGTCCCTGAATGGTCCGGGTGATACTCGAAGATAGCTCGCTCGAAGTACTGCTTGTACAGGCCATCCTCGGCGAAGACGCCCGTGATTGGTAGGCCAAAGATGTACAGGCCGCCATGGGTTTCCCAGTACTCTCGGAATGGTCCCTGCACCCAGAAACCCGTCGTGTCAAAGTAACGGGGCATGCGTATATCGTGGGACGTCTGTTGCGCCGAGACTGATTGCAGGCCGGAGGGTGACATCAGCAGAAGCGCGACGGCGACAATGACGACTCTCGATAAGCGGGACACTCATTGACCTTCCAGGAGCGGCAAGGATGCCAACCGAACATGTCGATTTACAGTGCGTTGCCCATGCATGTGTTCGCGGAGCTCGCGTGATGGCGTCGAACGTCGATTGCGAGCAGAGCCCCGGCGCCACGAGCGATTGGCGCGCGACGCCCTGAGGGACACGCAGGTGCGCGGGTCGTCCAGAGCATCGAGTACAGGATGGTACCACGCGCGAAAAGCCGGATCGGGAACGATCAGCCCCAGGCCGGCGCCATTGGCAGGAATGAGGACGGAATGGCTAGTCTGTGTCTTCGAGGGCGGCGATCACCTCGCGCGACATCGCGAAGCCATGCTCCTGGGTCGGGAACTCTCCAGATCTGACCTCATCGGCGAACGATGAAAATGCCACGCGCATCGCATCCAGCAGGTTCGTGTACTGCCTGGCGAAGCGGGGCGTGAAGCGGTCGTATGAGCCCAGCAGGTCGGCGTTCACCAGCACCTGCCCGTCGCACTCCACCCCCGCGCCGATCCCGATCGTTGGGATTGCCAGCCGCGAGGTGACGATTCGCGCAAGCTGCCGTGGAATCGCCTCCAGCACGACGGCGTACGCGCCTGCCCGTTCGACCGCCAGCGCATCCTCAATCATCGCTCGCGCGGCGTCGAGCGAGCGTCCCTGCACCTTGAACCCGCCCAGCGCCGCGGACGCTTGCGGCGTCAGCCCGATGTGCGCCATGACCGGAATGCCCGCCCGCACGATCGCCTCGATGCGCGACGCCATCGACCGGCCGCCTTCGAGCTTGACGGCGTCCGCGCCGCCCTCCTTCATCAGCCGCCCGGCATTCCCGAGAGCCTGCTCGTCGGAGATCTGATACGACATGAACGGCAGGTCGGCAACGACGTGCGCGGTCGAAATGCCGCGCATCACCGCCCGCGTGTGGTGCAGCATGTCCTCCATCGTGACCGGAATCGTCGACTCATATCCGAGCACGACCATGCCCAGCGAGTCGCCGACCAGGATCGCGTCGATTCCGGCCAGCTCGACCGCCCGCGCCGTCGGGTAGTCGTACGCCGTCACCATCACGATCTTGCGGCCGCTCCCCTTCATCGCCAGCACCGCCGGAGCGGTGATCTTCTCGCGTGTTGTCAGAGTGTCTGTCATGACGCTGACGCTGCCTCCATGCCGCGGCGCGCGTCGATCTCACGGCGGCGCACCATTGCGGTTATCCAGCGATTGACTGGGGTCGGAACGCCAAGCTCCTCGCCGAGCCGGACGACCGCCCCATTGATGGCCTCGATCTCGGTGCGCTTTCCGCGACGAATGTCCTGCAGCATCGACGAGACGTTCGGGCGCGTCGCCTCCATGACGCGCCTGGCATGCTGCAGGTGGTCGTCGGTCATCGGCGGCACACCTGCCGCATGCATGACCGCCAGCGCTTCGGCGACGACCTGCTCCACCAGCGACCAGATGTCCGGGTCGTCCAGCAGCTCGCCGTTTCTCAGGCCGGTCAGCGCTGTCAGCGGGTTGATCGCCACGTTGGAAATGAGCTTGGCCCAGACGGCGGAGTGCACGTTCGGGACGATTTCGGTCTCGAAGCCGGCGCCTGAGAGCGTCGCTTTGATCCGGCTCAGATCGAAGCGGGGAGTGGCGGGCAACGTGGGATCGCCAATCGCGGTCGGACCCCTGCCCGCGTGCCGGATACGCCCCGGCCCCAGCACTGTCGCGCCGTGCGCCGACGTGCCGATCAGGATGCGCTCGTGATGTGGCAGAGCGCGGCGCATTTGCTCGATGTTGCCTAGCCCGTTCTGGAGCGACAGCACGTACGCGTCAGGTTTGAGTGCCTCGCTGAATGGACGCAACGCGTCGTACGTGTCATGCGCCTTTACCTCGACCAGCACCAGGTCGGCGCCGCCTATGGCTAACGGCGGGCGATCGGTGGCGCGCACTCGATATCGCACGATCGTGCCGTCGAGACCCTCAATGCTCATCCCCAGTCGCTCTATCGCCTCGACATGCTCCGTCCAGATGTCGTACAGCAGCACATCTTGTCCGGACGCTGCGAGGCGCGTTCCAAGCAGTCCACCCATCGCGCCCGCGCCGACGACGACGATATGCATCTCAGTCGTGCTCCTTCATCGCGAAGTAGTTCAGCGCGGCGTCGATGTACGTCCGGGCGTAGCGCTCGACATCATCGATGTCGACGTATTCGTCTGCCTGGTGCGGCAACGTCGTGCTGCCGGGTCCGTATGTCACCAGCGGGATGCGTGTGGCAGCCCAGAATATTGTGCCGTCCGTCGAGCCGGGCACGCCGCCGAACGGGGGCGTGTCGCCGGTGGCCCGCTCGTGGGCCGCGACGACGGCCCGCACGATCGGATCGTCGGGATCGGTGGAGGTTGCGGGGCGGTCGTCGACAATCTCGTGGACAACGCTGACTCCCGGGACGCCTCCCGCGGCTGCGTCAATTGCCGTTTCGACGCGTTGAAGAAGCTCCCAGTGGTCCTGCCCACTCGTCGTGCGTATGTCGAGCATCAGCTCCGCCTCAGCGGGAATGACGTTCCCCTGCTCGCGTTCGCCACCCAGCACAACGGTCGGCGTGATGTAGAAGCTGCCCAGCAGCGTATCCTCGCCGCACTCTGCCTGTATGTCGCGTTCCAGCGCCCGGCACGCGTGAATGACCTCTCCCAGCGCGACGATCGGATTCGCGCCCTCCTCGGGCATGGCGCCGTGCGCCATCTTCCCCACCAGCACTGCCCTGATCCGGATCGAGCCTTTCTGCGCGATGCAGACTCGGTCGCCCTCCGGCTCGCAGATGATGGCTGCCGTCGCGCCTTCCAGATATCCGTCGCGCACGAACCGCTTCGCGCCCAGCATGAGTCCCTCTTCATCGGCCAGAATCGCCAGCCGGATCGTGCCTGCGTAGGATGCTCCCGACTCCGCGATCGCGCGTGCGGCAAAGATCATCGCGGCCAGCCCGCCCTTCATGTCCACCGCTCCGCGCCCGTACATTCGGCGCTCCCGAATCTCGGCGCCAAACGGGTCGACGCTCCAGGCACTCCGGTTCCCGGCAGTGACGACGTCGGTGTGACCCTCGAGTATTAGAATCGGTCCGGGACGACCTCCGGGCAGATCGACGATCAGGTTCGGACGACGCGGCGCGGCGTCATGCCGTGTGTACGGGAGACGCCAGCCGTCCAGCAGACCGGAAAGGTAATCGACCGCCGCTTCCTCGTTGCCGTTCGAGCGCTTCGGGTCGTGCACGCTCGGGATGCGGACGAGCGTAGCCAGCGAGTCGATCAGGCCACGGGCGTCGAGCAGCCGCTGAGCGGCCTCGATCTTGGAATCGAGGCTCGCATCGTGAAATCGGCGGGCTGTCGCCACGGTGTCTCCAGTTCACGATTAGGCAAGTCGCGGCGTATCGTAACATGCTCCCGCGTATCGACCGCGCGTGTACCATTGACGGGACGCGCGCTCGCGCGCGGTAGATCGGCGGTCAGTGTGAAGCGGAAGAGCGAGCGTGGCATTTCAGCGTCATGAGTTCGACGAGATAACGAGGGCTGAGGCCGAAGCGATCGGAGTTCCCGGCCAACGGCGGTTTCGGATGATCCTTGGAACGCAACTCGACGCCGCGGTGCTGTGGCTGGAAAAGCAGCAGCTACAGGCGCTCGGCATGGCGTTCGAGCAGATGATCGCACAGCTCGCCGCGGCTGGAGTTGACGAGGCCAAAGTCGCGGACATCGAGCCGGGACCAGTCGGCCCCGCCCCGGTGAATGCGGCGGAGCTACAGGTCGGCCGCCTCGCCGTCGGCTACGATGAGCAGCGTTCCGTCGTCACTTTGTTCATTCATGATGCCGAAGCCGGCGAGGACGATGCGCCCAACTTCGTGGGCCGGCTCTCACTGCAGCTCGCGTCAATCATGGCCAGGCAGATCGAACAGGTCGTGTCCGCTGGGCGTCCGACCTGCCCGCGATGCCGCGCGCCGATCGACGCGGATGGGCACGTCTGCCCACATGACAACGGCCACTTCCCGCACCTGGTTCGCGATTCTTAGGCGCTCGCCGGCGGTCCCGACTAGACGCCCACCGCCGCGCCATCGCTCCTCGGATCGGACGCTCCACCGAGGACTCCCCGCTCGTGGTCGATCACGATCGCGTGCGCGTGTCCCATCCCTGAATCCCAGTCCTCGCCGATGACGACGTTATGCCCTCGCGACCGAAGCCCGTCCGCGACATCCGTTCCGAAGCGCGGCTCGATGCGCAGCCACGGAACGGCGCCGGCGTCCGCGCCGGACACCCAGCGCGGAGCCTCGATAGCCGCCTGCGGATCGCTCAGCAGCCCATGATCGACGAAGCCCAGCAACAGCTGAAGCTGCACCTGCGCCTGTGCGTCGGCTCCCATCGTGCCGAATGCCAGCGCCGGTCTGCCCTCACACATCAGCATGGCAGGGATCAGCGTGTGGTACGGCCGCTTCCCCGGCTGCAGCGCGTTCGGATACTCGGCATCGAGGGTGAACCCCCGTCCGCGATTGTGGAACAGCACGCCGGAGCGGGGCGCGACGACCCCCGACCCGAAGTTCTGATACACGCTCTGGATAAGTGACACCGCCATCCCATCGCGATCGACGACGCACAGATAGACCGTGTCACCGTCATCGCTGGGATGGCTCGTCGCCGCTGTGCGCTGCATCTCAATCGCGTCGCGATGCGCTGCCGCCAAGTGCTTGTCGAGAAAGCGCTCCAGCGGCACGTCGTAGAAACGAGGGTCCGCGATCGATGCGTCCCGCTCCGCGAACGCCCGCAGCTTGGTCTCGACGGCCGCGTGGACCGCGTCAGTTGAGACATGACCCAACGCCTGCATGTCCCAGCCCTCAACGATGCTCGCCATCAGCAGCACCGTCGCGCCTTGTGTGTTCGGGGGCAGCTGATGCAGCTCATAGCCGCGATATGACGTTGAGACCGTCTCCACCCACTCCGGCTGGAACCCCGCCAGGTCGTCATGCGACATTACGGAACCACCGCCCCCCAGCGTCGCGACGATGTCGTCCGCCACGGGGCCGCGGTAGAACCCATCCGGGCCGTTCTGCCCGACACGGATCAGCGTCTCGGCCAGGGCCGGCTGGCGCATGATGTCGCCGGGCCGTGTGACGCCGGAGAGGAACACGTCCCTTGCCGCGTCGTTCGCCTCCAGCACGTGCCGCAGCCGCTGGACCGCGCCGATGAAGTTCCCTGGCATCGGCGCGCCGTCGCGCGCGTAGCCGATCGCCGGCCCCAGCAGCCGGTCGAGCCCGAGAGATCCGTATCGCTCGTGTAGCGCGTGCCACCCGGCGACGGTCCCGGGCACGGTTACCGTCAGTGCGCCTCGTTCCGGAATCGACGTGTGCCCCAGTGACCGCAACCTGTCGATCGACTCACCGGCGGGGGCGAGCCCGGACGAATTGAGCCCTTGAAGCCGTCGCGCCGCCGGTTCCCACACGATCGCGAACAGGTCCCCGCCGATGTGGCACTGATGCGGGTACATCACATTGAGCGTCGCGTTGGCGGCGATCGCGGCGTCAACCGCGTTTCCCCCGTCCTGCAATATACGTAGCCCGGCCTGGCTGGCCAGGTGGTGCGGCGTCGCGACGACGGCGTTCGTCGCCCAGGTCGTGGGACGTCCGGTCATGACCCCTCCGTGCTGTCGACGTGTCGATGCGGTAATCTCACGCGACAACCCGCGTGCGCCGCCAGGTGATCGTAACCGGCAGCGCGCCGGATTCGCAATCGACGGAGAACTGCTCAGTGACACGCCGCGATCCAGCTGAACTGGCGCGCATGCTCGACGCAGCATGGGAGACCCGCGTCCCGATCACGCCGCTCAGTGAGGCGGTCGGGCTTTCAGATGTGTCGGAAGCCTACGCGATACAGGCCGCCTGGACGGAATTGCGCAGGAGTCGGGGCGAGCGCGTCCTGGGCCGCAAGATAGGCCTCACCAGCCGGGCGATGCAGGAGGCGGCCGGCGTCTTCGAGCCGGACTTCGGCGCGCTGTGGTCCTCGCGCTTCGTACACGCGGCGCTTGGGGTGGCTACGATGCCGCACGACGCCTTCATCCAGCCACGGCTGGAAGGCGAGATCGCGTATCTGCTCGGGTCCCCGCTACGGGGTCCGGATGTCTCCGTCGCGGACGTCCAGGCGGCGACCGATGCCGTAGCCGCGTCATTTGAGGTCGTCGACAGCCGCATTATCCGGCGCGAGTTCAAGCTGGTCGATACCGTTTCAGACAACGCGTCCTATGGCGCCTTCACGCTGGGTCCGTGGGACGCGTCGCTGGCCGGAGCCGACCTGCGAGCGCTCGGCATGTTGATCAGCCAGAACGGCGAACTCGTCGTCGAAGGCGTCGGAGCCGCGAGCCTCGGCAACCCGGCGACGGCCGTTGCCTGGCTGGCGAACAAGCTGGACGAATTCGGCGTCGGCCTCGACCGGGGCGACATCATCCTCTCCGGTTCACTTGGGCGCGCGGTTCCCATCGCGAAGGGCGACACGTTCGTGCTTGAGCTGCATGGCCAGCCGCCACTGACGATGTCGTTTCCCTGACATGTCCGAACTTCCCCAAGCGGGGCGCTGATGCTCGACGTGTCTGTGCTGGGCATCGGCGGCATGATGCCGCTGCCAGGCCGGCCGCTCTCGGCGGCGCTGATCCGCGCTGGAGGGGAGACGATCCTCTGGGACTGCGGCGAAGGCACGCAGGTCGCCTGGCGCGCGTCCGGCTGGCCGTTCCGTCCGACCGGCACGATTCTCCTGAGCCATCTGCACGCGGATCACGTCGCCGGGCTGCCGGGCGTACTGTTCCAGATCGCCCACAGTGGCCGCGAGCAACCCGTCACGATCTACGGTCCTCCTGATACGCGCGCCATCGTCGGTCAGCTGCTCTCGATCGTCGGCGGGACCCCATTCGAGCTGCGCGTCATTGAGCTTGATGGCGGCTGCGTGCTTCCATTGACGCCGGACATCGTCCTGTCCACGCTCGCACTGCGTCACCGGGTGGCGTGCCTCGGCTACCGCCTGGACCTTCCGCGGGCGGGTCGATTCGACGCGGACCGTGCTCGCGAGCTGGGTGTCGATCGATCCGACTGGAGCCGTCTGCAACGGGGCGAGACGGTCGACGGAGTCGCCCCCCGGCAGGTCATGGGACCGGAGCGGCGCGGGTTGCGGCTCTCTCTCATCACCGACACCAGTCTGTTCGACGGGCTTGTCCCGTTCGTCGCGGACAGCGATCTGTTGATCTGCGAGGCGATGTACGCGGATGACGACGCGGAGGATCGGGCCCTGCAGCGCGGGCACATGACCGCCCGGCAGTCGGCACGCCTCGCGGTGCGCGCCGGCGTCCAGCGTCTGCTGCTGACGCACGTCAGCCCCAGTGTGACGGACCTTGAGGAGATCGTCCAGGCGGCTCGGCACGAGTATCCGGGCGCGGAGTTGGCGGCGCCCGCCGCCACGCTCACACTGGCGTTCGATCCCGACTGACCGTCGCTCAGTTCGCGCGCCCCATCATCAGGTCATGCAGCAACGGCCTGTCGCGAATCTCCTCTGCCAGGATCTCCAGGCGCAGGATCGCCTGGCCGATCACGATTGGCTCACCGTGGATCTCGTACTGCAGGAACTCGATGGCAGTAAACACCTCATTCGGCGTTGTTGAGATGTCCGGAGGCAGCAGGCGAATCACGCGCTTAACGCGCGTCACGAGCCGCTCCGCGTGCTCGTCGCGTTGTTCGACGGGTAGGCGCGTGTCGAGCAGTTCAGGCAGGTCGTAAATCTCCAGGATGCGGCCGGAAAGCTGCTCCAGCGCGCCGAGCGCGCCGGGAGACAGAACCTCACGGACGAGGTCCCGAAACTCGTAGCTCTCATCATGCGTCGTCGGCTCGTCAGGCACGAATCCCCCGTGCGCTCGGACTCGGGACACTGGCCAGCGGCGGCATTGGCCGCGCTGCGCTGGCTTCCGTCAGAGCGTCCAATTCTACTGCGTCCACCGTGGTAAATCGGGCGATCCCCGCATATTGACATTGACAACGCCCCGTGCACACTGGCACGAGACTGAACAGCCCGGTCTCCGGCACACTCCGTCGCGCCGCCCTCCACTCGGCGCTCGCCAGGGACAGTTAGCAGGAACGGAGCCGCCCCATGGCCGTGCCGCTGATATCCGACACCGAGCGCCACGTGATTCGAAGCCCGTTCGCCGACGCCCAGATACCGCACATTCCGGTCGGAGCCTGGATGCTGCGTGACGCCGCGCGCTATGGAGCCAAGCCGGCGATGATCGACGGCTCCACCGGGGAATCGTTTTCGTACACCCGCATGCTGTCTTCAGTAAACCGTGTTGCGGCAGGATTGCACCAGATGGGCGCCCGCAAAGGCGAAGTCGTCGCCATTTTCAGCTCGAATCGACCGGAATTCGCCATCGCTTTTCTCGCCGTTGTCTCGATCGGCGCGGTGGTGACGACCGCCAATCCGCTCTCGACCCCTCCCGAGCTGGCGAATCAGTTGCGCGATGCCCGTGTAACGTTGATCTTCACGGCGCCCGAGCTGCTTGCCGTCGCTCGCGAGGCCGCCGCGATCGCGGGAGTCGCGCACGTCGTCGTGTTCGGCGATTCTGGCGTGGCAACGCCGTTCTCGGCGCTCCTCGAGCACACCACCGATCCGCCATCGGTCTCGATTGATCCCCGGCAAGACCTCGCGGTGTTGCCCTACTCCAGCGGCACGACGGGACTGCCAAAGGGCGTCATGCTGACCCACTACAACCTCGTCGCTCACGATTGCGTCATCGAGGGCGACGAAGTCATCGAGGCTGACGATGTCCTGATCGCGGTGCTGCCGTTCTGGCACATCTATGGCATGTCGATACTGATGAACGCGGCTCTGTCGCGCGGCGCCACGATCGTGACGATGCCGCGCTTCGACATGGAATCCTTCCTTCAGTTGATTCAGGATTATCGCGTCACGCGCGCGTTCCTCGTGCCGCCGATCGTGCTCGGACTGGCGAAACATCCGTCCGTCGACAACTACGATCTCACGTCGTTGGGCACGATCTTCTGCGGCGCCGCGCCGCTCGACGCCGTGCTCAGCCGGGCATGCGCCGATCGCCTCAACTGCGCGGTCGTGCAGGGGTATGGCATGACCGAGACGAGCCCTGTTACCCATCTGACGCCCAAGGGCCGCGCGAAGGACGGCTCGATCGGCGTCTGCGCGCGTAGCACCGAGGCGCTGATCGTCGACCCGGATACTTTGCAACCCGTCGCGCGCGGCGTCACCGGCGAACTATGGGTGCGCGGCCCACAGGTCATGCTCGGCTACCTGAACAACCCGGCAGCAACCAGCGCGACCCTCGTCGACGGCGGCTGGATCCGCACGGGCGATATCGCCTACGCGGACGACGACGGCTACTTCTATATCGTCGACCGTTTGAAGGAGCTGATCAAGTACAACGCCTACTCCATCGCCCCGGCGGAGCTGGAGGCCCACCTGCTGTCGCACCCGGCCGTCGCAGACGCTGCCGTCATCGGGCATCCTGACGAGGCCGCGGGCGAGCTGCCCAAGGCGTTCGTCGTCCTGCGTTCCGACGTGACGGCCGAAGAGCTGATGGGATATGTCTCTCAGCGGGTCGCCCCTCAAAAGCGCATCCGCCTCGTTGAGTTCATCGACCAGATTCCAAAGTCCGCGTCGGGCAAGATTCTGCGCCGTGTCCTCGTCGAGCGCGAACGAGCGGCAGCGCTCCAGTCAAGCCAGCCGCCCGACTGACTCGTCCGCTGAAGCTGCCTCACGACCGGCGCCGTCCGGCAGGCGAGCACACGTGCCGTTCCTGCTCAGAACGTCGTGAGTATGCGCCCCCGCAATTCATCCCGATTCGACGACCCGCGTTCGACATCCGAAACACAGCGACCTCACGGGTTGTACGATTGATGGTCTGGAGATCGCAGCGGTCAGCATGGCTGCGGCGCGACGGCTCCGGCCAGAGCAGCGTGTCTCGTCATCCAGAACAGTCCTTCGTAGGAGAGCGCGTGAAGCACACCATCGCGGTCGTCGCCGGTTGCGCGCCGGTCAGAACCTTGCGCGTGGCAATCGCTCGACATTCCACGCTGGTGTATGTGTCAGCCGTCGCGATCATGTTCTCGCTGTTCGTCTGGAATCAGCAGGCCGAAGCCCAACGTGTTGGCGGCGCCGTCTCGGCCGCCGAACCGCGCTGGCTCGCGCTGCTTGTCGGCGTTCACTTCGTCGTGCTGCTCGTCGCCGCGATGTCGTACCGGCTCGCTGGAGCCGATCAATCAGCGCGGCGCCGCCTTCGTAAGCGATGATCGACGGTGAGGGATCGTTGCCTGTCAGCCTGAACGAGTCCTCCTCGCCGGCGCGGAGCTTCTGGCGCGGGAGACGTCGTCCGGTCATCATCGCCCATCGCTACGGCAACTCCCCTGACCTCGTAGAACCCGCGCGACGCGCGGGCGCCGACATTCTGGAGGCCGATGTCTGGCTGCACCGCGGCCGGCTCGAAGTGCGTCACTCGAAGACCCTGGGTCCGCTGCCAATCATCTGGGACCGGTGGTGGATCGCGCGTCGACCAGGGCGTCCGTGGCAAGCGGATCAGCTGTTGCGTGCTACACCTCGGTCCCTGCCGATCATGTTCGATCTGAAAGGCAGGAACCTGGCGTTGCCCGGCGCTCTGATCCACGCGGTCAGGCGAGACGGTGGCGCGCGGCCGATCATAGTCTGTTCACCGAACTGGAGTTTGCTGGAACCGTTTCGCGCCCATCCGGACATTTCCATCGTTCACTCCATCGGCTCGGAGCAAGCGCTCGCCGCGGCCTGGGGAGCGCTGGAAGACGACTGGCGCGACGCCGTCTCGATCCACAACGAGCTTCTGAACGACGCAATCGTGGCGCGCCTGAAGTCGCTCGTCGACGCCGTCGTCACGTGGCCCATCAACACTGACGAGCAGCTCGATCGTGTGCTCGGCTTCGGCGTCGATGGCCTGACGAGCGATAACCTGGACCTGATGGAACGCGCGGCCACGCAGCGGCGTGATCCTTCGGTCACTTCCGAACCCTGACGGCGTGCACACGTAGATTGCGTTAATTCCGCGACTGTAATGGGACTGACACCCCTGCGACGATGACGGCACGGCCTTGTAACACGTCAGGACTACGCTGCTGGTGGCGCCGCATGCGCGTCGCCCCCGCGCGTCGCGGTCGAAGGAGCGGGAATGAAGCCACGGCATACCGCCGGCAGACAGCTGGTTCCCAGGCAGCAGCCTGTTGCCGACAGCGGCCGCGTTCACGGGTTCCTGCTGATCGGGATGACACTAACCTGTGGAACGGCGCTGGCGGCGGCGTGGCTGCTTGGAGCACTCGATGTCGTCGGCGCACGGCTCGAGGGCGCGCTGTTCGCCGTCGCGTACCTCGCGGGTGGCGCTCATGGCACGATTCGCGCATGCCGCTCGCTGTGGCGCCGCAGGCTGGACATCGATCTGCTGATGGTTGTTGCGGCGGCGGGGGCTGCGATTATCGGTCAGTGGGCCGAAGGCGCAATCCTGCTGTTCCTGTTCTCCCTGGGCAACGCGCTTCAGGCGTACGCCATGGCGCGCACGTTTCGGGCCGTACAAGCGCTCGTGGAGCTAAGTCCGGACGATGCCGTCGTCCTGCGCGACGGCGTTGAGGGTGTCGTCAGGGTTGAGGATCTCCGCGTGGGCGATCTGCTCGTCGTCCGCCCGGGAGAGCGCATCGCCGTGGACGGCGTCGTCGTTACCGGGGAGTCGTCGGTAGACCAGTCGACCATCACCGGCGAGTCAATGCCAAACCACAAGCGCGTCGGTGACGGCGTCTTCTCCGGCACGCTCAACGGATCGGGAGCCTTGACCGTTGAGGCGACGCGCGCCTTCAGCGAGAGCACACTGGCGAAGATCATCGCCATCGTAGCAGAAGCCCAGGGCCAGAAGTCCGCAACCCAGCGCTTCACCGATCGTTTCGAAGGCGTCTACGCGGGCGGTGTGATCGCAGCGGCCACGCTGTATGCGTTGCTGCCGTTCGCGCTGCTCGGCAGAGATCTCGCCGACACCTTCTATCAGGCGATGGTTCTGCTGGTGGTTGCTTCCCCCTGCGCACTCGTCATTTCGACTCCAGCGTCGATCCTGTCGGCTCTGGCAAACGCTGCCAGGCGCGGCGTGCTGGTCAAGGGCGCGGCACAGCTCGACGCATTGGGAGCAACCCGCGTCGTGGCGTTCGACAAGACCGGAACGCTCACCGTCGGCAAGCCAAGGGTTACCGCGATTCATGCGGCATCCGGTATCGACGAACAACTGCTGCTGTCGCTCGCCGCCGCGGCCGAAGCCCGCTCCGAGCATCCTCTCGCGCGCGCGATCGCCCTCGCGGCCGCTGAGCGCGGCGTGGAGATTCCCGAATCCGGCGATCTGTTCGCCCATGGCGGACAAGGGGTCGAGACACGAGTCGGGGACGACACGGTCTACGTCGGCTCAGAAACGCTGATGCGAGAGGCCGGCGTCCCTCTGTCCGTCGACGTGCTGGACACGGCTGCGCGGCTCCGCGCGAATGGCAACACGACGATGTTTGTCGCCGTGCGCGATAGTGACGGCGCGCGCCCCCTCGGAACCATCGGCGTTGCTGACACGATCCGGCCGGAGGCGAGGGACGCCGTACGATCGCTCAGGGCGCTCGGCGTCGAGAAGATCATCATGCTCACCGGAGACAACCGGCAAGCCGCCCTATCGATAGCGCGCCAGGCGGGCATCGATGATGTTCGCAGCGAGCTGATGCCGCGCGCCAAGTTAGACGAAATCGAGCGGCTCAAGCTCGAATATGGCGCCATCGTGATGGTTGGCGATGGTGTAAATGACGCGCCCGCGCTCGCGGCCGCGACGGTGGGAGTCGCCCTCGGCGCGGCCGGGACCGATGTCGCGCTGGAGACCGCCGACATCGTGCTGATGTCCGACGATCTGTCGATGCTCCCCTACGCCATTGCGCTTAGCCGCAAGGCGCGGCGCATCATTGTCCAGAATCTATCGTTCGCGCTGACCGTCATCGCCGTGCTGGCTATCGGGACGTTCGCGGGGTTGACGCCACTCCCCATCGGTGTCATCGGGCACGAGGGCAGCACAATCATCGTCGTCGCAAACGGGCTGCGCCTGCTTGGCGGCGCATCGATGTCGCTGGATGCGCCCCGTCCGACCCCGTCGACGCGGCATGCGGCGCCGCGGTCGGCCACGGCGCGCGGCGACTGACTGCCTGCCTGGTCACTCGCGAGTGACGAACGCCACTGACTGCGCGATGATCGAGCCGTCGTCCGGCACGACCGGAGTCCAGCGCCACTCGCCTGGCTCCGCGCTCAGCAGCCTTCCGCCGGAGCAGATCGCCCAGACGCTGCCGTCCGGCGCAGGCACGAACAGTTCCACCATGTCCTCCATCGGCGTCTCGATGCCCCCGGACGCAGGTTCCCACGTGTCGCCACGATCTGACGACACAACGATCCGCCCTTGTTCACCCACCCGCGGCGCTGGTCCTGCGAGCAACAGATCAGGATGCCCGGGCGGCACGAGCGTCGCGCGAGTGTAGTCCGTCTCAACCTTTTGCCAGCTTGACCCTCCGTCAAACGACCGGGCAATGCCGCCAAATCGTGCTCCGTCCACCTCACCGCGCTTGACGCGCAGCGACGCGTAACCCAGCGATACGAACAGCACGTCGCCGTCATCGGGATGGCCGGTGATGTGGTGCATATCGTCGTCAATCCCAACCTCGATGTACGACCACGTCTCGCCGCCATCGTGACTGTCAAGCAGCCCGCCGACCTCGACTGACGCGAGCAGTCGAGCGTCGGTCCCCACGGGCGCATAGACATTACGGATAGCCCCGGCTCGTGGAGAGTACGGCAGATACCAGTCTTCGTGCCGGTCAAGCGCGCGTAGCCCGCTCAATTCGATCCATGTTTCGCCGCCATCGACGCTGCGGAACAGCAGCCCAGGCTCCGCCCCAGCCAGAATCGCGCCGGGCAGCAATGGATCCGGACCAATCATGCGAAACGCCGACGCCGTCAGCCCGTCATTCGACGAAGCCCATGTCTGACCGCTGTCTACGCTGCGGAACATGCCCTCGCCGTAGCTGCCGGCCAGCACCACGTCAACTCCATTTCCTCCCGGAAAGGCATGGATCGCCCAGACACGCTCGCCGTCCAGACCGAGCGGAATCGCCTGTCCGTTTTCAAGACGCAGCACTCCAGCGGTCGTTCCGATGTATGTAGTAATCATCCGCGGCCCCTCGTCTCTAAACGTCCGAGAATTCAGATGCACATGATGATCGAACGGCGCGCTGGTCGCAACCCCGGCGCTACGCCAGCACTCGTTGTACGGCGCTGACGAATGCGGTCGTGTCGCCAAGGTCGTCGAGCAACGCATCGGGATCGTGGCTCGCGAGCGTCCGCGCGTCAAACCGCCCGGTGGCAACCGCGATCACCCGTGTGCCTGCCTGCCGGGCCGCGTTGATGTCGTTCGGCGTGTCGCCGACCAGCACCGTCCAATCGCGCTCGTGCGTCTGTCCCGTCGCCATCCGCGCCGCGTCCAGCGCGATCTCGACCAGGTGGGCGCGCTCCATCGCCGAATCCCCGAACGCGCCGAACGTCAGCAGCGTGTCCAGCCCGGTTGCCCGTAGCTTCGCGTGGCCAACGGCCTGGCCGTTGCCGGTCAGCACACCGGCCGGCCACTGACGGTGGATGCACGCCTGGACCGCCTCGACCGCCCCCGGCAGCAGCCGTTCTCGCATGTTGCGCTCGGCGATCGCGACAGCGTAGCGTTGGCCCATTGCTTCCATCATCTCGTGCAGGCGGTCGTCCGCGTCTGAGCGTTCCAGATCGTGATGCTCGAACAGGATGCGCGCGATCTGCGCGTCCAGCATGCCCGCCAGAGGCACGCCCTCCAGCGTCACTGGCCGCCCGTAGACCGTCTCAAACGCGTGCCTGAACGCCGCTCCATGCTCGTGATCGCCCGTGCGCAGCAACGTGCCATCGATGTCGAACAGGATGAGCGCCGCATTGGACCGGCTCATTCCCTATCGCGCCGAACAGTAACGGGTGACGATGTCGAACAGGCACCGGGTCGCGTACTCCACGTTGTCGATCGACACGCGCTCGTCGTGGTTGTGAGCGCCGGTCATCTCAACAGTGGAGACGCGGCCGGGGTTGAAGCCGTACACCTTGACCCCCGGCAGCGACTTTGCGTCCGTCCCGCCCGACACGAGGAACGGCGCCACGTCGGATCCCGGATCGACATCCTGCATCACGCTGCGAATCGTGTCGAACAGGGGCGAGTCCGGGTCGGCTTCGATGCCGGTCGAGCCACGCGTGGGCTCGACGATAACGTCTGGACCCAGCATGTCCTGCACCTGCCTGACGAAGTCCGCCGGGTCCTGTCCCGGCAGCACCCGGCCGTCGACGTCGCATACGACCTCGCCGGGAATCACGTTTATGCGATGCCCGCCGTGAATGATCGTCGGCACGGCCGTGTTGCGGGTTGTCGCGCGCAGGCTCAGCTTCTCGAAATCACCGATCGGCAGCCGGTTGAGGTTCTCCCACGTCGGCTCGGACAGGATGTCGCTGATCGTTCCCGTCATGTCCCCGCCGATCGACTCGCCGATCGAAAGCAACATGCGCTCGACCGACGCGGTCATGATCGTCGGGAACTGGTGCTCGGTCAGCTTGATCAGCGCGCGGCCCATGCGCAGCATCGCGGTGTCGTCGCGGGGCACCGACGCGTGCCCGGGATCAGCGCGGGCGATCACGCGCATGCGCGCTGCGCCCTTCTCGCCCGTCTGGCACATGTAGAAGCGCCTGCCCATCACCTCCATGGCGTGCCCGCCACCCTCATTGATTGCGACATCGGCGTCGATCAGATCGCGGTGGTTCTCCCACATCCAGTCAGCGCCAAACCGCCCGCCCGCCTCCTCGTCCGCGAAGGTGCACATGATCAGGTCGCGATCAAGTGTCAAGCCTAGCCGCGAGACCAGCAGCATGACCATCAGCTCGCTGGCGACGAGGTTCTTGGTGTCGACGGCGCCACGCCCCCAGATCATGCCGTCCTCGACCGTTGCCGCGAACGGCGGGTGCTGCCATTTGTCCGCCTCGACCGACACGACGTCCGCGTGGGCCATCAGCAGCAGGGGCCGTCCGTTCCCGCTCCCTCTAATGCGCGTGACGAAGTTTCCGCGGCCGTCGGAGCCTTCGAGTATCGTCGCCGTAAGCCCCTCCGGCTCGACTGCCGCTCGCAGATACGACGCCACCTTCGTCTCGTTTCCCGGCGGATTGACGGTCTCAAGCTGGATCAGATTCCGGAGATGATCGGTCACTTCCGCGCGGGCGCCGTGCCAATCTACCCGTTCCACCATGGCGTTCGTCACGAGCATCCTTCTCTCTGGATCTGCGCGTTGCGCGCTCCGTGCGCCGCACGGCAATGCTATGCGCGACCGGCGGTTGGCGCAACATCGGCGCTGTCGCGCGCGCCTGGCCTCGCCAGCTGCACTACCGCGAAAGCGGACAGCCGGATCGCTCCCGCCATGAACAGTACCGTCTGGGGCTCGAGCACGCTGAGCAACGCCGCGCCAGTCAACGGGCCCGCGAACGCGCCGAGCCCCGCCGCGGCGCTGGCGATGGACGTGTATCGCGCTCGCTCGTGTGGCGGAGCCACCTCCAGCGCGTAGTTGAGATTGCCAAGCGCGTACCCCGCCCACGCGATCCCCGAGATCACCTCGAATCCCAGCGCGAACCAGTACGTCGGCGTCAGCGCGTACAGCACTGGCAGCGTCGAAACCCCGACCATCGCGACGCTGACGACTGCAAACGACCCGAACCGGTCTACTCGCCGTCCCCAGTAGCGTTGCGCCAGCAGACCGACGATGGCGTTCGTCGCCGTCATCAGTCCGATAAACGATGGGCTCGCCCCGAGGTCGTTCAGGATGTACGGCGTCAGCACCGGCGCCACGAGCGCCGCTCCGAACCACAGGACGAACGTCGCGCACGCGTAACGCCACATCAGCGCCGACACCGTTCCGAACGATCCTCCGGCGGCGCCCGATCCATGTGCCGTGGCGGCGTAACTGCCATGGCGCAGCGACAGTATCGCCAACAGCGAGCCAATCCCTGCCATCGCGGCCAGCGCGTACGCCACGGTGAATCCGTGCGGAAACGACAGTTGGCGCAGCAGCCCCGCTACACCGATCGCCACGATGGCGGCGCCGATGCCGCTGGCCAGGAAGCGCGTGGCGAAAAACGACCCGCGCTGCCGTGCCGACACTGTGTCGGCCACGATCGTCGTGAGGATCGGAGCGCCGATGCCGATCAACGTGACGGACGCGAGAGCGATCGCGATCAGCAATGGGGGGCTGACGTTCCGGCCCTGAACGAGCAGCAACACCGCAATGACCAGGAAGCCCGCCCGGCCCAGCCCTCCCGACAGCGCGGTCAGCGTCCGACGATTCGTCACCCGTCTCGCCACCAGGCTGCCGGCCAGACCCGACGCGTTCGTCAGCAGCCCGTTCAGGGACGTAAAGATGCCAAGCGCCAGGCTGCCGATCCCCAACTGCACCAGCAGCGTAATGAAGAATGCGTTGTGCGTTGCCGTGGCCGTTCCGGAGAAGAAGCCTTCGGTGACAAGGAAGTCGCGATCGTTGAAGCGCCGCCGCATGCGACGGCGGCGTTGCGTCGGGACGCGTTCAGGAGGACTATCCTCGTCGTCGCTCACTGCTCCATGATTTCGTCAAGTGTCGATGTGGTCGCGTGTTCGCCAGCGGCGCGTCACGCCGTGCTGCTACGCTGAGCATCGCCGACCAGCGAGCCCGCGGCAAGCCCCTCCTCACGCTCCTGCGCGGAGCGTTCCAGCGCCGCGTCGACCGCGGCCTGTCCTCCGAGGTGTTTTTCAATCAGATCGGCAATCCCGAACGCGACATCCACCCGCACGTCCTCGTCGGCCCAATCGAGGATGAACTGCTCGAGTCGCGTCCAGTACATCTCCTCGCCGCCTCCCGCGCGAAACTCCCACGGCAGTCGCACCTGCACCACGAGATTCTCGTCGGGATCGTAGACCGCGAACACGTGATCGATGTCGACGTGCGTCTTGCACACCGGGCAGAATCCGTGATGAATCGTCTTTCGAAGGATCCCTTCGCGGCCCTTCGGATCCGTTCCGAAGTTAATGAAGTTCGCGACCACCGGCGACCACTTCGCGTGGCACTTCCGGCAGAACAGCTCCACCTCGGTGTAGCGTGTCTGGAATCGGCTTGTCGTCGTCCCGGTCTGTTCAGTCATGCGTGTCCCACCTGCCTCGAGTTTCCCCATCGTCGCCCTGTCGCGATCGTGAAGTATTGCGGAGCGCGCTCCGTATCCGCAACGACCTTAGGGGCTATCGCGCGTCACGATCCACCCGAGCCCTTGCAGTCGGGGTCATCTGCGCGCTGCTCGATCTGCCGCATCATGTCGCTGAAAATCTGCGCCGTGTCCCCCGGGCGTGATCCCCCGGCGGCCGGTGATCCGCGCAGCGGGTCGAGCAGTTTTTCCGCGATCTCGCGCACCTGCTGGTGTGGACTACGAAGCGCTGCCTCGGCCACAATGGGATGACGATGCTCTCTGAACAGCAGCTCCGCCGCGTCACGCGCCAGCGGTTCGACTGGGTGCGTCACCAGCAGGCTCAGCATCTCGACGAGATCGCTCGTCGGGAGCCGGGTTCCCACGGCGATCAGCGCGCTGCGGCGAATCTCTAACTCTTCCTCGTCATTCAGAATGACGTGAAACGCTTTGTCCCTCGCGTCGTCTCGCGCGAGCTGCAACGCGGCCAGCCAGGTGACCCCGCGCACCCGTTCGGATGGGTCGCGGACGCGGTCGTCGAATGAGGTCAGCAGCTCGGCCGGGTCGTGCGCGAGCATGTGCTCTGCCGCCATGCCCCGGATGCCGGCCTCCGGCGAACCGAGCGCGGCGCGCGCAATTCGCCCGCGCCGCTCGTCATCGAGGCCGTGCGGGTTCATCGGATCCATCACGAGGTGCACGAGCGTCGCTTGCGCCGCGGCGCCATCGCCCGAACCGACGATCGACATCGCGCGCTCCTCCAACGCCTCGCCGTCGCCGTCCAGACGGCGCCACAACGCCGCCGCTGCCGGACCACCGGCGATGGCGGTCGCGTGCTGGAGAACGGCGTCGAGACTGGCTCTCTCCACCACCCAGGAGAGCGACGCGTCCCGTCGCTCCAACCGCAGGTCTGCCTCGCGTGCGATCAGCCTGTCGGCCAGCGGCGCGTCCAGGAGCGGATAGCGTCGCAGCCACGCCCTGCCAGAACGCGATAACAGCGCCGCGTCGATGATGTTGTCACGTTCGGGCGACTCAAGGACGTCGTGTGGCGGGTTCGCCCCCGCCTCGATGCTCTCCATGAGCGCGTCGCTGCTCACGTCGGGACTCCCGCGCCCGCCGCGGCTCGCTTGGGCATGCCTGTCGCTAACCTCCGCTGCTGTCAGCCGCGGTCTGGTGCGGCATGCGTCGCCGTGACCGTCGTGTACAGCCCGCCGCGCACGTTGAACTTGCCGACGACCGTTGCCTCGCGCGGCGACATCGCATCGACGAGGTCGTTCAAAATCTGATTCACAACCGCCTCGTGAAACGCGCCCTCGTTGCGGTATGACCAGAAGTACAGCTTGAGCGACTTCAGCTCGAGGCAGAGTCGATCGGGGAC
>DATKCN010000153.1:0-14358 GCA_035513175.1 Thermomicrobiales bacterium | reverse complement strand
TCACGCATCGCTGGCGTCGGGCGCGTCTGCAATGAGCCAAACCCCGCGGACTGCCGCGAACCGTGGCAGGTCTACACTGTGCTGGCAGACGGATCGGACCTGACGTTCCTCGCAGAGGATGGCTACGCCCTGACCTGGTCGCCCGACGGGACGCGGCTGGCCTTCGCGCGCGGCGAGGACATGGATGACCTCGTCGTGATGAATGCGGACGGCACGGACCAGGCGGTCATCGCTACCGTGCGCGGCATCTCTTCGATCGCCTGGTCGCCGGATGGCGAGCGGCTGGCCATCATGGCCCAGCCTGGTCCGTACCAGATCTTCGTCATCAACGCGGACGGCAGCAGCATACTGGAACTGGCCTCGCACGACCCCAACCGCTTGGAGGTCTTCCCGGTCTGGTCGCCGGACGGCGGCAGCATTGCCTTCACGACGCTGGATGGGAACGACTCCGAGCTACGCGTCGTGAACGCCGAGGGCTGGGGCGAGATCAACTTGAGCGGTTACTCCGGCGTCGATGGCAATCCCGACTGGTAGCGGCCGGGACGCTGGGAATGGATGGCCTGCCATGCACGCTCAACGAACCGCGATCGCCGCCGTTGTCATGCTGGGGTGGCTGCTGGCAAGCGCAACCTCGGCCGGCGCGTCAGACGCGGCCGACCCGTTGATGGCCGAGCCGACGGCACGGGAGCGTTCAACGTCTCCCACAGCACGAGCCACGAGAGCGCGCCGACCTGGGACACGGTCTCCGGGCCACCTGATCCTTAACCGACGAGCGACCTGAATCATATTGGCAGGGAGAGACCCTGTCAGCGCAGCGCGTCGCCCCCGTTTGCGTCCATTGGGACTCTCACGCGTCGACGCCAGCGCGGCGGTGATCGGTGGCGACAGTCCCGCGGGCATGCCAGTGCCCGGCGTCTCTTCGCGCCCCTCACGAGCCGTCGCGGCGCCGAGCCGGAAATGCGCTGACCCAGGCCTCCCACCTACGACCGAGGAGCGAGCATGCAGCCCATCCCAGCGTTGACGGAATGACGAATCCGGGCATACTCTCCGATTGCGGCTACCACAGGAAACCGGCACGTCGCCGGTAACACCGGTGGCGTCCCTTCCAGCGAGAGGAAGAACGAGCCTTGGCGCAGGATCAAGCGGAGACTCAGGGAGCGCGGCGGCGCCGGGGCATCTCGATCTCCCCCAACGCGCTCTTTCGCAAGCTCATCCTGCTCGCCACGCAGAACCGCGTCGTGACCCGCTTCGTGCGGCGCTACGGCATGCGCCTCGGCGCGGCGCGCTTCGTGGCAGGCGAGTCGTGGGAGGAAGCCATCCCGGCCCTGCGGCGGCTCAACGATCAGGGCTTTCGCACGAACACGACCCTGCTGGGCGAGGCGCTCAACGACGCCGACGAGGTCGCCCGCGTCGTCGAGACGTACATCTCCATCCTAGACAGCATCGCCGTCGAGGGCTTGCAGACGAACATCGCGCTCAAGCTGACCCAGCTCGGCCTCAACCTCGACGAGGAGTTCGCCTACGCCAACGTCGTTCGCATCGCGACGCACGCGGCCAGCCTCGGTATCTTCATCCGCATCGATATGGAAGAATCGGCCCGCGTCGACGCCACGCTGCGCATCTTCCGCCGCCTGCGAGACGCCGGGCACGACAACGTCGGCACGGTGCTGCAATCCGCCCTCTTCCGCACAGCGGACGACCTCGAGAGCCTGCTGCCGCTCAAGCCGAACCTGCGGCTGGTGAAGGGCGCCTATCTGGAGCCGCCTGACGTTGCCTACTCCGCCAAGCGCGATGTCGACCGCAACTACATCCGCCTCGCGCACCGCATGCTGGAGGGCAACTCGTTCACCGCGATTGCCACCCACGACGCCCGCATCATCGAGCACGTCATCGGCTACGCGCGGCGCCACGACATCCCCTCCCAGCGCTTCGAGTTCCAGATGCTGTACGGCATCAGCGCAAACCTGCAGCGGGACCTCCTCAACCGCGGCTACAGCGTGTTGGTCGCAACCCCGTTTGGCTCCGAGTGGTACTACTACCTGATGCGCCGCCTGGCAGAACGCCCTGCCAACGTGCTGTTCCTGCTGAAGGGCCTGCTGCGGAGGTGAGTGAGTCGGGACGCGGGATGCGGGACGCGTGGAGTTAGACCGCCAACTGGCGGTGCAAGGATTCGGCGGTCTAAGACAATCATTCAAGTATTGTGCGAAGTGGCAGCGACATCGTCGACACTAGCTCCCCCTCTCCGCGTCGGGGAGGGGGCCGGGGGGAGGGGCCATGATTCAAGGCGTCAACCACGTGCTCGCAACGCCGTTCACCGCGGGCGGCGCGCTCGACTTCGGCAGCCTGCGACGGCTGACCGAGGCGATGATCGGCATGGGCATCGACGGCGTCACCGTGCTCGGCGTGGCCGGTGAAACGCAGAAGCTGACCGACGATGAGCGACGGCAGGTCATCGAGACCGTCATCGATGTCAACGCCGGGCGCGTGCCGATCTTCGCCGGGACCACCCGCGACGGAACCGAGGCCACGATCGCCGCCTCCCTCCAGGCGCAGCAGGCGGGCGCGGCGGGTGTCATGATCGCGCCGCCACTCTTCGTGCAGGCCGGTCCGGGGCTGACCGCCCACTTTCAGAAGATCGGCGACGCGCTCGACATCCCGATCATCCTGCAGGACTACCCGCCGCTGAACGGCGTCAGCCTCTCGCCGCGCGCCCTCGCAGACCTCGCGGCGGACGTCCCGCGCCTCACGACCATCAAGCTGGAGGACGCGCCGACCCCGCAGCGCATCGCGCAGACGCTGGCGCTTGTCGACGGGCAGGCGACCATCGTGGGCGGCATCGGCGGCATGTACCTGTTGGACGAATTGCGCGCAGGCTCCAGCGGCACGATGACCGGATTCGCGTACACCGAGACACTGGTCGAGGTCTGGCGCGCCTGGCACGCGGGCGACCGCCGCGCGGCCGAGCAAGCCTTCTACCGCCACCTTCCGCTGCTGATCTACGAGGGCCAGCCCAAGGTCGGCCTCGCCATCCGCAAGGAAATCCTGCGCCGCCGGGGCTTCATCGACTGCGCCCTCGTCCGCCGCCCCGGCCCCTCGCTGGACGAGACCACGCTGGCAGGGCTGGACGCGACAATGGCGTTCGTCGGGATCGAAGCACGCAGCGCATAGTGCGCAGGACTGTCTGGCGCTGATCCGCGCCCCGTCGTTCGCGTCGCGTCAGAGGTGCGGCTCGATCGGCGTGCGCCGCCCAACGTGCGCCTCGCGTCGGTGTTGACGGCGGGAGCGCGCTTGGGGGCTGGTCGGCGGAGCCGCTGGAGCGTGGTTTCTTGCTGATCCGCACTCGCAAGGAGACAGCAATCGACGCGCAACGAGCACGCCCATGCAGAGCTTGCAGTACCGGACGGCGCCAGCCTGACTCTGATGGGGCGTAGACGGACCCGGCAGCAGTGCCGGGTCCGTCTGATCAGGTCTCGTCCTGTATCGCTCAGGAAGAGACCGAGTTTAGAACCGAGAGCTCCTGAATCTGAGGAGGCGCGATTCCCGCAGCCTGAAAGATCGGCTGCATTATCTCCTGTACCCAGGCCTGGATGACGTATCCCCCCTCGTGTGTTGGTCCGGCGAGATGCGTGATGAAACCTGGCTGGGCCTGCAGCTGCGTTTGGACTTGCTGCATGATCTGCTCGAATTGCGGTTCTGTCATGCCTTGGATATCTGCTCGGATGCCGTACATCAACACCTCCTGTGTTGTGCGGTAGCGGCCATCATGAGGGTTGGCTCTAACAGCGAAGGGCAGGATTCCACTGGGCAAAGATGCCAGCCGGGTTCGCCTGCCATAGCCAGACCTGCAAGTCGTAGTGCACGAGTTCAGGCGGCATGGCGGGCTCATGGCCAGCCACTGGTCCGTCAAATGCCTGACCGAACAGGGTTGGGTGCGGCTGTCCTACATCCGCCACGAAGTACTCCACCGCGACCAGCCTCAGTCCGTTGCCCGATGGAATGTAGAGCAGAAGCTCGGGAGCAAGAGGGTCCAGGACCAGATCCATCGCGAGCGCAGGATTCAGGTAATGGATGCCCATCGCGCCAACCCCGTGGTGCTCGTCACACGGGGACACCGGGACGTAACCGTCAGCAAGCGCCTGAGAGACGTCATGATGTTTTGCGGTCGCTTGCCGAATGGTGACGAAATGCTTCAGGTTGTCTGAGTCCGTGACGCGTCCGGGTGCTGCGAGCACCGCTGCTGGGACGAGGAACACTACAACCATGCCGAAGGCTGTGATGAGCCTGCGCATCGTCGTTCCTCTTTCTTCGTTCTGCTGCAATTAATCGCGGCTGCCAGGGATGCTGGTCGACTTGAGCGAGCGTCGCCGCAACACCGTCACTTGATGCCGACGACCATGGAGTCGGGGCCGACCAGGTGTTCGACGTACGTCTCCCGGAAGCCCGCCTCGCGCAGCCAGCGCTGACACTCAGCCCCGGTGTAATCGAAGCCACCGGGTGTCTCAATGAGCATGTTCAGGCTCATCAGCAGCCCGAACGCGTTACGGCGTCGTTCGTCATCGATCACCGCGTCGTAAACGATCAGCGCCCCGCCCGGCGGCAGCGCCTCGTAGGCCTTGGCGATCAGCATGCGCTTCTCTTCCACACCCCAGTCATGGAGGATGCGTCCCATCGCCAGCACGTCCGCCTCGGGTAGTGGTTCACGGAGGAAGTCGCCCGGGTAGAAGCGAAGTTCCTCGCCCAGGCTGTGCGCTGCGACGAAAGCCTCGAAGTGGGGCTGGACGGGCGGCAGGTCGAACCCGCCGCCGGTGAGGTGCGGGTGCGCCAAGGCAACCTGGACGGAGAGACATCCCTCGGCGCAGCCGATGTCGACGAAGGTGCGGTACTTCTCCCAGGGGAACTTCCGCGCAATCACGAGCGCCACGCCCGAGCTGAGGCTGGTCATCGCGTGCAGGAACTGTCCGAGCAACTGCGGGTCCTGGTAGAGGACTTCAAAGAAGTCGCCGCCTGTCTTGGCCTCGTTCTGCGGTTTTCCAGTACGTAGTCCCTCGGTAAGCGAACCCCAGAACGGATACAGCCGTGCATTCGCCATCTCCAGCAGGCCACCAACGTACGATGGCTTGGCTCGGTCCAGGAACAGGTCGGTCTCCGGTGTGTTGCGGTAGACATCGCGATCGCGCTCGAGCATGCCGAGCGCCACGAGCGCGTCGAGGAAATCACGCGCGCTGCGCGGGTGCAGTTCGAGCCGTTGCCTCAGCGTCTCTTCATCCTGGGGGCTGTCCGCCAGGACGCTGAAGACATCGAGCTCAACCGCGCTCAGCAACGTCTTCGAGCCCCAGAAGCCGAGTCCGAGTTGCAGGACGCGCTCCGGAGATAGATGGGCTCCAGCAGTCTGAGTCTGTTCTTCCACCTGAGTCGCCATATGGCCCTCCTTTCGATGACCATGCTAGCCAGGTGGTGAGTTGCCGACTTCCGAGCAAACTCGCAATTCCCTCCCGCCGAGGCAGGCGCTCCCCCAACGAGACGTGGCGGGAAACACGTAGACGCTAGATGAGATCGTGTCTGAACGCGTAGGCGGTCGCGTCGGCCCGACCACGGGCGTCGATCTTGCCGTACAGGTTGGTGATGTGCCGCTCGATCGTGCGCACGCTCAGCGTCAGTTCGTCCGCGATCTCCCGGTTGCTCCTGCCAGCCGCGATCAGACGCAGCACGTCGACCTCTCGCTCTGTCAGGCCGGAGGGACGGGTCGGCCGTGAGGCCCACCCGGTCGGCCAAAGTTCAGCCAATCGGGTCCGCGTGCGGGCTACGTCGCCCGACATCATGCGCTCGTCGAAGATCGCCAGCGCCTGCTCCAGCAGCTCGCGCGCGCGGGCCGCGTCCTTGCCTCTGTTTCGGGCGTGGAGCGCGGCGGCGTGGGCCTCCAGCGTCCGCCCCAGCACTGGCCACGCACCCATGCGCCTCGCCAGCGCGGCGGCGGTCTGGAAGTGCGCCAGCGCATCGTCCCAGCGGCCCAGCGTCCCGGCAGCGAGGCCCAGGTAGTGCGAGACGGGGCCGGGGCAGACCACGCCATTGCTGCCGACGTTCCACCGCTCATATGGCCGCATCAGCTCGTACAACGCCGCGGCGCGGCGCGCGTCGCCGAGGTAGGCGCACACCTCCACCAGCTCCGCGACCGTGAAGAGCCAGGCCAGGTCCCGCGGGAGGTCGGTGAAGTCGCGGCGAGCCAGCCGCTCGAACTCGGCGCGCGCCTCGACTGGCCGACCCAGCACCATGTGTAGGCACGCCAGCCGGGCGCGGCGAACGGGGTGCGCCTCATTGCCGTCGGCTTGCTCCCGGACCATCGGCTCGAGGTCAGCGAGCTGGGCCAGGTCGCCCCGGTCGCGGTGCAGCACGAACATCTGGGCGACGAAGGTGAGGTCCGCCTCGCGGCGCTGGGCTCGCCGGCCAGTTTCCAGCATCTCCTTGGTCAGTGTCTCGACCTCGGCGAACCGACCGTCCATCAGGGCTCGCATGGCCCGCCACAGCGCCACGTGCGACAGGTACTGCGGTTGCCGCAGCTCGGCCGCGACGCGCGCGTAGTTCTCGATCTGCGTGTCGACCGCCTCGGTATCGCCCATGTCCAGCAGAGCATATAGGCGCCAGCGCCGGCCCTCGAGGGCAATCTCGCGGTCGCCGACCTCCTCGGCAAGGCGCAGCAACTCGGTCGCGGTGGCGAGACGCGCCGCGGGGTCCTCGTGCGCCCAGACGGCCATGCAGCGCGTGTTCAGCGCGTAGGCGAGCGCGCCGGCGTCGCCGACCCGCCGCGCCGTCGCCACGGCTTCGTCGTTGAGCGCGGCGGCTCGCCCTCCGGCCCCGGCGAAGTAGAGCGCCCGCCCGAGGCCGGCGAGAATTCGCGCCCGGAGCACGCCCTCGTCGAGCGGGAGCGCGCGCAGCGCCTCCTCTAGGAGCAGGGCCGACGGGTCCCCGGCCGGGGCGCGCGGCAGCCCGGTCGGCAGCAGGGCGTCCTCGTAACCGAGCGCAGCGCGAGCTAACCGCTCGGTGTCGCCCGAGGCGCGGGCGACCCCGGCTGCGCGCTGGAATGCCTGCATGGCCTCGCTGAGCTGGCCGGCTTTTCGCCGGGCCTCGCCCAGCGCCAGCAGCAGCTCGCCCTGCTGCGCCTCGTCCGGCGCGTCGGCGAGGTCGAGCGCCTGGAGCGCCAGCTGGTGAAGGCGGGCGGCCTCCTCGTAGGCAAGTAGCGAGACGGCGCGCTCGGCAGCCCCGCGGGCATAGTCGATCGTCTTCGGCAGATCCTCGATCTGAGCGCCATTGCAGAAGTGGTGAGCCAGCTCAGCCAAGTGTGGCTCCGAGTGGCCGCCGTGAAGCCGCTCGAGCGCCTGTCCAACCCGGCGATGGAGTCCTGCACGCCGCGGGGCGCTCATCTCGTGGTTGGCCGTCTGCCGGATCAGTGCGTGGGTGAAGTGGTAGCGTCCATTCTCTTCTCGAATCACGCCGGCCGTCACCGTCTCCTCGAGGGCGTCGACGAGCGGTCCAGTATCGACACCGCTGGCCACTGCCAGCACGTCGAAGCGGAAGCCGTCCCCGAGAACCGCCGCGATCTGTAACAATTGATTTGCCACCGGACTGAGGCGGGATAGGCGGCGCCCGAGCACCTGACGCACTCCCTCAGGGATGTCCCAGCGGGCCGGAACGGAACGCGGGTCGGTTATATCCCTGCCTTCGGCTCCAAGGTGCCGCACGACCTCCTCGAGGAAGAACGGGTTACCCTCCGTTTCGCGGTAGATGGCCTCGATAACGACTGGAGCAGCCGGAACGCCGGTCAACTCCTCGACAAGCGTGGCCGCTTCCGCGATGGAGAAGGGCCGGAGAAGCACCCGCTCAGAGAGTCGCTCGCGGCTCAGGTCTGCCAGTACTGCCGAAAATGGGTGCGTCCGATCGAGATCAACAGTTCGGTAGGTTCCTACGATAAGAATTGGGGTCGCCGCCAACCGTCGGGCGAGATGCCCGAGTAGCAGGAGAGTCGGGCGGTCGGACCAGTGGAGGTCGTCGAGCACGAGCAGCAGACCAGCGGCATCGGTTCGGGACTTCACGATATTGACGAGGAACCCCGTGAAGCTCTCGAACAGGCGATACCGGTCGTGCTCCGGGCTTTGTGATGGACGCGCTGGCAGATCAGACAGCCGCGAGCCTACGTCGGGTGCGATGAGCGCAACATCGGCGGCGCCGTTTCCAAGTTGCGTCCGCAGCTCTGTCGCGGGGCAGGCGCGGACGTGCTCACGGAGTGCCTCCACCCACGGCAGATAAGGTGGCATGCCGTCGGAATCATAGGCTCGTCCGACCATGACGAGCCAGGTTTCCACCCGGGCACGCGCGGCGAGTTCCAGAACCAGCCGGGTCTTGCCGATACCCGGCTCGCCAGCGACGAACGCGACACCACCGTGACCTTGCCTCGCCAATGCCAAGCGTTCCCACAAGGCTGCCAGTTCCCGCTCCCGCCCAACGAACGGAGGGTGAGCGGCCAGCATGGGTCCGAGCATGGCTCTCGTCCTTTCCGCTCCCGAGTTCCATTAGCTTCAGTGTAGCGTGTTCTCAGCGGCCAGCGGCAGCGGCATCTCGGTCATCGTGCCTGTGCAGGCGCCCCCAGCCACCGGGCAAGTGGACAGGAGAGCGCCGACCGTTACAGCAGGATCGAGATTGCCATATTTGGCGACGCAGGTGTGCTGTTGGTGGGTGGCGTCGCGTTGACCGTCACGCGCGCCGTCAGCAGGATCTGGGTCAACCGCCGCACCACCAGCGATGTGCGTGCCACGATGCACTCGTTCTTGGCGCAGGCGGAATACGGCGGCGAGATCATGTTCGGCGTCATGCTGGGAACCGTCGCCTGGCTTGCCACGATTACCATCGGCTTCACCTGCTTGACGGCGCAGTTCGCCGGCGTCGGCCTGATGGTTCCGAGGGCACACGCTGGTCGCCGATGACGCGAAGACCCGGCACTCGCCCGCACATCACGCACTCCGAGCCTTCGCGATCACCGGCGCGAACGCGTCCAGATCCCGCTCAAACACCGCGATGTAGGAGAAGCCGAAGCGCTCCCGCCGCTGGCGCAGGTCCTCGGCCATCTGCTCGTGCGTCCCGATCAGCAGGTGCGGAGAATCCAGCAGGTCGGCGGCGGGCTTCTCCCATTGCGCGGCAAGCTCCTCAGCCGCCGCCTGCCGGTCGTCGGTCACGAGCACCTCTTGCATCAGGATGTTCAGCTCAATGTCGTCGAAGAGCTCCCCGGCTGCGGCGCGGATGCGAGCGATCTGCCTGTCCACGCTGTCCGCCTCGACCGCCAGCTTCAGGCCGCCCTGTGGCAGGGCCGGTGGCGTGACGCCGATGATGTCCGCCTCCCGCGCCGCGAAGTCCAGCACGCGCGGGCCGCCCGCGCCCATCATGATCGGCAGCGGCTGCTGGACCGGCTTTGGGAAGCCTGCCAGCTCGGCAATGGTGTAGTGCTCGCCTGCAAAGCTGAACGGCTCGCCCTTCAACAGTCCCTTGATGATCAGCACGCTCTCTTCGAGCCGCCCGGCGCGGATGCCCGCCGTCTTGAACGGGACGCCCGTGCGCTCGAAGTTGGCCGGCAACCAGCCGCCGCCGATGCCCAGCTCGTAGCGCCCCTCGGACAGCAGGTCGATCGTCGCCGCGTCACGGGCCACGAAGGCAGGGTGTCGGAAGTTGTTGTCCAACACGAACGGCCCGACCCGCAGCGTCGTCGTCGCATCCGCCGCCGCCATCAGCGCCGGGGCATAGCTCAGCAGCTCCGAGCCAATGTGGTCGGGGATCAGCAGCACGTCGAAGCCCAGTCCCTCGACCCGCCGCGCCTTCTCCCGCCACGCCTCCCCCGTCTCCGCCTGAAAGACCGACACCCCGAACCGAAAATCCCTCGGCATCCCCATCCTCAATCAATCGCAATCCACAATCTCCCCCTTCAAGTGCTGCCGCACCCTCTTAGAGAAGGGGGCCGGGGGGTTAGGTCCACGCCCGCTGCTTCCCCTTCGGCCGAGACTCTTCCCGCGAGCGACCGTCGCCACGGGAGCGGTCGTCGTTCCCCTCGCGGGGCGTGGCCACCTCCACCTTCACCTCACGCCCCCGCAGGCGCGTGCGGCCCAGCGCCGCCACGACGCGCAGCACGAGATGCTCCGGGATCTCAACGAACGCGTAGGTGTCCTTGATCTCGATCACCCCGATCGCCTTGCCGGGAATCTGCGCCTCATTGGCGATCGCGCCGACCACGTCGCTGGGCCGCAGGCCGTCCTTGCTGCCGACATCGATAAAGAGCCGCGTCATGCCCTTCTCGGCGCCAACGCTGCTGACCGGCAACTCCGGCGTCTCCGGCTCCGGCTCCATCAGCAGCGACAGCGCGGCGGCCGCGATGAGGTTGGGGTCGTAGTAGGCGGCCAATTCGTCGACCAGCGACATCGGCCCCTCCAGCTCCTCCATCTCGATGATCTCCTGCAACGTGGCGGCCAGCCGCTCCCGCTGGCGGGCCGCCACGTCGGTCGCGGTCGGCGTCCGCCGCGCTTCCAGCCGTTGCCCGACCAGCCGCTCGATCCAGCGTAGCAACCGCTTCTCGCGGGGTGTCACCAGCGAAATCGCCTCGCCGGTGCGACCCGCCCGTCCCGTGCGCCCGATGCGGTGCACGTAGGATTCCGGGTCGCCCGGCATGCTGTAGTTGATGACGTGGCTGACGTGCTCCACGTCCAGCCCGCGGGCCGCCACGTCGGTCGCAACCAGCAGCGTCGCCGTCCCGGCGCGAAAGCGGGCCATCACGCGGTCACGCATCATTTGCGACAGGTCGCCGTGGATCGCCTCGGCCGCGTAGCCGCGCCCCTGCAACGCCTGCGCCACATCGTCCACTTCGAGCTTCGTGCGGCAGAAGACCATCGCCGAGGCCGGGTCCTCCAGGTCGAGGATGCGCGTCAGCGCCTCCAGCTTGGCGCGCGGCGCGACCTCGTAGTAGCTCTGGCTGATGAGCGGGACGGAAACGTCGTCCGCCTCGATCTGGATCGTCACCGGCTTGTTCAGGTAGCGGGAGCCGAGATCAAGGATGCGCTTCGGCAGCGTGGCGGAGAACAGGCCCGTCTGCCGCTCATCCGGCAGCGCGCTGAGGATCGTCTCGATGTCCTCCAGAAAGCCCATGTCCAGCATCTCGTCCGCCTCATCGAGCACGACGAAGCGCACCTGCCCGAGCTTGAGCGTCTCCCGGCGCATGTGGTCCATCAGCCGCCCCGGCGTGCCGACCACCACGTCGACCGGCCGCGAGAGCGCGCGCAACTGCCGCTCGATCGGCTGCCCGCCGTAGACCGCCACGACGTGGATGCCCCGGTACTTGCCGAAGCGGTGGATAGCCTCCGCCACCTGCACCGCCAGCTCGCGGGTCGGCGCGAGAATCAGCGCCTCCGGCCCCGGCGTCGCGCCGCTGAGCCGCTCGACGATTGGCAGGCCGAAGGCGGCCGTCTTGCCGGTGCCGGTCTGGGCCTGCGCCATCATGTCCCGCCCGGCCATCAGCGGCGGGATGGCTTCGATCTGGATCGGCGTCGGCTCCTCGAAGCCCAGCTCGGTAATCGTGCGCAACGTGTCCGGGGTCAGCCCCAACGACTCAAACGAGCGTGTCATCCGCGTGTCCTCTACATCGTGTGTGTGGCAGGCAGCGCGTACATTGCGCTTCTTCCGTGTCCTGACGTTATCACCCATGGCCCGAACACGCTGGCTTTCGGATACGGGCGCCGCCTCAGGGCCACAAGCGAGACGCCACCGGAGGACGCTCAGTCGTGCCGGCTGTCCAGTTTCTGGCACAAGGCGCTCGGCGGTGACGTTATAATCGCCCGACGACAGATGATCACCAGAGCACAATGATGAGGGCGCCGTGACCGCTACAGCTTCACGCTTGCCGGGCCTGCCAACGCCGCTGACCCCGCTGATCGGCCGGGAGCGGGAGGTCGCCGCCGTGGCGTCCCTGCTGCGCGACGATCGCGCGCGCCTCGTCACGCTGACAGGTCCCGGCGGGTCGGGCAAGACCCGGCTGGCGATCCAGGTCACGACCGAAGTTGCCGCATCCTTCTCCGACGGAGCCCGCTTCGTGTCGCTCGCGCCGCTACGCGACCCGGAGCTGGTGATCCCCGCCGTCGCACAGTCGTTCGGTGTCCGCGAGGCGGCCGGACAGCCGCTGCTGGCCAGCCTGATGGCCGCGCTTGACGAGCGATTGACGCTGCTGGTGCTGGATAACTTCGAGCAGGTCGTCTCGTCCGCGCCGGCGCTCAGCGAGCTGCTCGGCGCGTGCCCGGGCCTGTCGCTGCTCGTAACCAGCCGCGTCCCGCTGCACCTTTACGGGGAGCGCGTCGTCGCCGTGCCGCCGCTGGCGGTCCCGGATGATGCCGATCTTCCGCCGGTTGACGAGCTGGGACGGGTGGAGGCAGTACGGCTCTTCGTCAACCGCGCCCAGTCCGCGCATTCCGCGTTTGCCCTGACTCCGGACAACGCCGCAGCCGTCGCGAACATCTGCGTGCGGCTGGACGGACTGCCATTGGCGATCGAGCTGGCAGCCGCGCGGATGCAGGTTTTCTCTCCTCGGGCGCTGGCCGAACGCCTGGAACACCGCCTGCCACTGCTCGTCGGCGGCCCGCGTGACGTTCCGGAGCGCCAGCGAACGTTGCGTGCGACGATCGACTGGAGCTACGACCTGCTGACCGCGGAGCGGCAGCTGTTGTTTCGCAGGCTTGCGGTCTTTGTCGGAGGTTGGACAACACAGGCCGTCGAAGCGCTCGTCGCGCACGACGGCCGTGATTCGGAGAGCGGGATTCTCGATGGCCTTGTTGCGCTGCTCGATCAGAACCTGATCCATCAGCGCGCGCGGGATGACGGCTCGACACGCTTTGGGATGCTTGAAACGATCCGTGAATACGGGCTGGAACAGCTTGCCGCGAGCGACGAGGAGCCCGTGATCCGGCAGCGGCATGCCGAGCACTTCCTGGCGCTTGCTGAACGGGGCGGACCGCTGGTCAGGGACGGCGACCAGTCGTGGCTCGACCGGCTTGATCCCGAGCGCGCTAATCTGCGCGCCGCGCTGACATGGCTCAGCGAACACGACAAAGTCGAGCAGTGTCTGCGCCTGGTCGCGGAACTATGGGGATTCTGGTACCACCGTGGAGGGCTGTCGGATGGCTGGTCTCAGGTCGAGGCAGTCCTGGCCCTGCCTGGCGCGGAGCGACCGACCACCGCACGTGCCGGCGCGCTCTCGACGGCGGCGGCGCTTGCTATTGCGCGTGGCGACCCGGCTGGCTCAATCCCGATCATTGACGAAGCACTCGCCATCTACGAGGCGCTCTGCGAACGGGCGCTGATGCTCCGTCCGCTGGTTCTACAGGGTGTCGCGACGGTGAATTTGGGCGACTTCGATGCTGCGATCGCGTATTGGGAGCGTAGCCTGGCGCTGGCGCGTGAGGTCGGTGACGGCCCCTCTGCTGCCCGTTCGCTGGCGAATATCAGCAGCGTTCTGACCGACCCGCGCGACTTCGATCGCCGGCGATCGTTGCTGGAGGAGGGCGTGGAGATTGCACGCGCGGCGGGCAATCCATCACCTATCCATTTATGTCTGTCCGGACTGGTATCGCTCGCGACCGAGCGTGGCGACTACCGCCAGGCGGCTACCGGGCTTCAAGAAATCCTGTCGATCAGTGTGGCCAGTCGATGGCAGTGGCACCTGGGCCAACAACTATTCCAGTGTGCGTTGCTGGCACGGGAGACCGGCCAGCACGTGCTGTCCGCGCGGCTGGGCGGCGCGCACGACGCGCTGCGCGAGAGGACGGACATGTTGCTTCCTCCCAGAGAGCGCGGGAATCGTGACGCGTTGCGCGCGAGCCTGCGCCCCATTCTGGGTGACGACACGCTTGAGGTCGAATGGGCGGCGGGGCGGGATCTGTCAACGGATGCGGCGATCGCGACCGCCGAACGTGCCCTGGACGCGGTCGTAATGATGGACGCCAACGCCGTCACGCTGCCGGCCGCGACCGCACGCGGACTGACAGCGCGTGAAATCGAGGTGTTGCGGCTGATCGCCTCAGGCCACAGCAACAAGGCGATCGCCCTGGAGCTCAGCCTCAGCATCCGCACCGTAGAGCGTCACATCAACAACATCTACCGCAAGCTCGACGTCGAGTCCCGCACGGGAGCTGCAACGTGGGCCGTGCGTCACGGCCACACGTGACCGCTTCGTGTCCGTAGATCACCGGCGATCTGACCGCCATTTATGTAACTATAATCAGTAAGGACGTTCCCGACCGCCTGAAGATGATGAGAAGAGCGCCGTGACTGCTGCCGCTTCACGCT
>DATKCN010000152.1:0-21739 GCA_035513175.1 Thermomicrobiales bacterium | reverse complement strand
CGGCTACCGTCCGGTGCTGGATGGCGACGAGTACGTGTTCGAGCCACGATCGTCGTAGTCCACCGCGGCAATCGCCTGCGTTCAGCAAACTGGCTGAATGCCGCGCTGCGCCCCGATCCACGCGCCATCAGCCGCCCGCTGCCCGCGAGTGCGTCATCAACGCGGGTTCGCAGGACGCCGATCTCGACGTCTCGTCCGTAGAGCGCGGGATGTGAGATGAGTGACAGCGAGCCCCGCGAGATTGTCGCGGACTCGTTGCGGCGACGCCACAGTCGACATGGTCCAGTGCGCCGGCAGCGCACGACGACGCAGGCGCGAATCCGGTATATCCTCCTCACCGGCTCGATGCAGAATGAGGAGGATTCAGGATGGCTGGTGAACCTGACGCAGGCCGCCAGGGGAGCGATCTGAACCGCGAGGCGCAGGAGATATGGGACGCCAAGGCGGAGTTCTGGGACGAGCGCATGGGCGAGGGGAACGCGTTTCACCTGCGCCTGAACAGTCCGTCCGCCGAGCGGCTGCTGCCTCTTCAGCCGGGCGATACGGTGCTGGACATCGCCTGCGGCAACGGGCAGTTCTCACGACGCATGGCCCAACTGGGCGCGACCGTCGTTGCGACCGACTTCAGCCGTCGCTTCCTGGAGCTGGCGCGGGCCCGCACAACCGAGCATGCCGACCGCGTCGAATACCGCCACGTCGACGCCACCGACGAGTCTCAGCTGCTGGCGCTCGGCGAGGGACGCTTCGACGCCGCCGTGTGCCTGATGGCGCTGATGGACATGGCCGACATCGAACCGCTGCTGCGAACGCTGCCGAGGCTGCTGCGCCCCGCCGGCCGCTTCGTGTTCGTCATCCCGCATCCGTGCTTCAACTCGAACGCCACCCGCCTGTCGCTGGAGGAGGAGGACCGCGGCGGAGAGCTGATCGCGACCTACGCGGTGAAGATCACCGGCTACATGACGATTCCGCCCGGCAAGGCAATGGGCATGCCTGGCGAGCCACTGCCGCACTACTACTTCGACCGGCCGCTCAGCGAGGTCTTCAACGCCTGCTTCCGCAACGGTTTCGTCCTGAACGGCATCGAGGAGCCGACCTTCGACGACTCGGTCGCCAGCGCGCGGCCGCTGTCGTGGTTCAGCTTCAAGGATATCCCGCCGGTGCTGGCTGCGCGCGTGGTGCGCGGGGAACAGTCTACGCATGGGAACACACTGACGCGGATGCGCGCGGCCGAGCCGGTCCATGAGGATGAGCTGGGATCGTAGGCTCACGCGAACCACTTCCTGCCCGCGCGGCGCTACCCGCCGCCCGCTCGCTATGGAATACTCGCCTGACCACTAACGGGGAGGTAGCGAGAGGGAGTGTGCGTGGCGTTGCGGTGTGCTCGTCAGCGGGTGTTTCAGGTCCTGCTGGTCCTCGCCTGCATCGCTCCGCTCGTTCCAACGAACACGCGCGCCAGTGATGAGACCCCTTCCACGACCCAGACCGGAAATCCCATGGTCTACGGCATCGCTTCCCATGCCTGGTGGCTCGACCCCGAGGTGTATGGCGACCAGCTCTTCGCCGCGCTCGCCGACCTGAAGGTCACCACGGTGCGCCTGCCGATCGACTGGCGCCGATTCGAGCCGGAGCCGGGCGTCTTCGACTGGCGGCAATACGACGCGGTCCTCGGCGAGCTGGCCCGGCGCAACATCGTCATCGTCGCCAACTTCAACACCATTCCCGGCTGGGCCTCGGTCGACAGGGACGGTTGCGACGACCCCGCCACCGAGATCTACGTCTGCGAGCTGCGAGAGGACATGTACGGCGCGTTCGAGAACGCGGCCCGCGCCGCCGTCACCCGCTACGCCTGGATCGAGCACTGGGAGTTCTGGAACGAGCCGGAAATGTGGCAGCGCCTGGGTCAGGACGCGACCGTCTACCTGCGCAACCTGCGCGTCTTCTACGATGTCGCCCACGAGGTAAATCCCGAGATCGTCGTCGCCGCGCAGACGCTGGTCGGTCCGGAGTACATGGAGTACGTCTACAACATCAGCGAGGCCTGGCACGGCGCCGGCAACCAACCGTGGGACGCGGTCTCGATCCACCCCTACAACTGGGCGTATGATCCGGCTCCCGGCGCCGAGCCCGCTGAGATCAACTACGCGCGCATTCAGTGGCTGCGTGGCCTGATGATCGAGCGGGGAGACGCGCACAAGCCGATCTGGATCACCGAATATGGCTGGAACCACGGCGTGGAGAGTCAGGCCCGCAATCTCGTGGCAGCCGTCGACTGGATGAAGCGCCAGCCGTACATCGAGTTCGCCCACCTGCACATGCTGCACGACTGGAACGCGGTTCCGGCCGACTACTTCGGGCTGATGGAGATCGTGCCGGACGAGAACGGCTACCAATGGCTCGGGCCGCACACCGAGTTCGCGCCGAAGCCGATCTTCTATGACGCGTTCAAGAATCTCGACCGCGGCGGCCTGCCCGCCCAGCCCTGGGGCGACGAGGTCATGTTCCCGGAGACGGGGCACGCGATCCACGGCCGGTTTCTCGACGCCTGGGCCACGCGCGGAGGTCTGCGCATCATGGGGCTGCCGCTGACGCGCCCGTATCCCCGCCAGCAGGCGGACGGCTCCTGGCTGCTGGCGCAGGACTTCGAGCGGGCGCGGCTGGAGTTCCACCCCGAGCACCTGGGCGGCTGGGGCGAGGTGCTCGGCACGTTGGCCGGCAGTGAGAACACGGCGCACCGGCGCCACGAGGAGCCGTTCCGCTCGCTTGGCGGCTGCGCGCCGGGCCCCGACCGGGATTGCTTCCCGGAGACGGGCCACAGCCTGGCATACGGCTTCCGCGCCTTCTGGCAGCAGCACGGCGGGCTGGCAACCTTCGGCTACCCCATCTCCGAGGAGTTCATCGAGCTGAATCCCGACACCGGTGTGCTGCACACGGTGCAGTACTTCGAGCGGGCCCGTTTCGAGTACCACCCGCAATTCGCCGGGACGGAGTTCGAGGTGCTGCTGGGCCTGCTCATTCGTGACGACCTGCAGCACGCCGGATGGCTCTGGCCGCCGGAGATGAGCTTGTTGCCGACGGCGCGGCAGTACCAGTGACGCCCGGCGCCCCCTGCCGCCGCCAGCCCGCAATCGACTATGATCTTCCTCCGTCCCGACGGGGCGCGGGTGTGATAGTCCGGGGGTAGCGGTCATGTGGACGATTTCCGGATTCGGCGACGAGATCGCCGACGACCTGGAGGAGCAGCTCGACGCGTTGCAGGCGCTCGGCATCCAGCGGCTGGACCTGCGCGCGGCCTGGGGACGGAACGTGCTGGACCTCAGCGACGAGGATGTCGCCACGGTGGCGACGGAACTGTCACAACGGGGCATGCACACGACGTGCGTGGCCTCGCCGATTGGGAAGGCGCCGCTGTCGGCAGACTTCCAGCCGCAACTCGACGCGCTGCGCCGCGCGCTGTCGATCGCGCAGGCGCTGGGCGCGCCGTACGTGCGCGTCTTCTCCTATTACATGGTGGACGGGGACGACCCCGCGACGCACCGCGAGGCCGTGCTGGAGCGACTGGGACAGATGACCCGCCTGGCCGAGCTGTCCGACACGACGCTACTGCTCGAGAACGAGAGCGGCGTCTACGGAGACGTCCCGGAGCGTTGCCGCGACCTGCTGATAGAGATCGAATCCCGGTCCTTGCGAGCCGTCTGGGAGCCGAGCAACTTCGTCTCGGCGGGCGTCGCGCCGCATCCACGCGCCTTCGAGCTGCTGCGTCCATGGATCGAGTACGTGCACGTCAAGGACACCGACCGCTCCACGCGCCGGATCGTGGTCGCCGGGTCGGGCGACGCGGACTGGCCGGCCACGATTGCCGGGCTGCTGGACAGCGGGTACGACGGAAACTTCGCGCTGGAGCCACATCTGCGAGTCGCCGGAGCAGCGTCCGGATTCAGCGGGCCAAAGCTGTTTGGGGAGGCGGCGGTGGCGTTGCGCGGGCTGCTGGACGCGCACGGCGTCGCCTTCGAATAGGCCCGGAGAGGGCGATACCGCCGCGGAAAGCCGGGCCTGTCATGCAGCCCGCGCTGGACCCACGATCTTTCAATCGCGATCTTGACATTCGTTCCGACCGGCGCTAGATTGGAGGTGTTCAAGCCGGAGAGAGACACCCGTGCCTCTGCATCGTTACCTCGTTCTCTGTTCAGGGGGCCCACCATGCCAGATGAACATCGCCTCAAGCGTCGAACGCTACTGACGGGCGCTGCCGCGCTCGCCGCCGGGGCACTCGTCAAGCAGACGGATGGCGCCGCAGCGGCCGATGGTCCGAACGCGCTCACAGTTGACGGCGAAAATTGTCTCATCCTCGAACAATCGAACACGACATCGGAGGTGACCGCCTGGTTCAGCAGCGCTGATCCGGGCCTGTCAATGTTCGCCCCTCACCGGGGCATTGAGGTCCTGACGCACGGGACGGGCTTCCATGCTCTCGCCTCGCCCGGAACCCTGCCGCCGATCGCGCCGACGGATGTGACAAGTGTGCTTGCCCAGACTGACATCGGCGTCGGCGTCCACGCCCACGCGACGACCGGCACGGCGCTGAAGGCCGAAGCGGCAGACGGTGTCGCGCTGGATGTCGCCGGTCGGATCGCGCGCTTTGATGTCGTCGAGTTACGGCTGGTCGTCACTGACGGCCTTACCGGTGACCTGGTGGCTGAGCTCTCCGTTGATCCCGGCGCGTTCTCACTCCGGGCGACGAGCGCGTCAGACCCGGCATCGTCGTCGTCGCTGGACCTGCAGGCGTTCTCGTCGTCGCTGCAGACGCCGTCGATGGACTTCATCGTTGACCAGCTGAATGTCCGATCACGGGAGACGTTTTCGAGCGTCTTCGTGATCGACGCACTGGCGACTGTTCCTAACGTAACCACGACAGGAGACTGGACTTTCGGCGGGAACGTGAACATCGCGGGCGATCTTGGTGTTGGGGGCTCGTTCCCGGGCGGCGGGAGTGTCGCTGCCCCGCTCGATCTGACGCTCGACTCGACGACCGAGCCAACGCTGCGGGTCGGCAATGAAGCCCCCGGCGGCGTGGCATTCGACCTGTCCGATGGCGCGTTCGACGCGACCCCGAGCACCTTCTCCGTCGACGCTGGTTCGATCGTGACACTCTCCGGCAGCCAGTTCGACGGGACGTTCGGCAGCTTCGCGGTCAGTGTCCCGAGGTCGGGTGGCAGTGCGGGACTACGCTTCGACAGCTTGCCAGCACCGACATTGGCGGTGACGTTGACGGATTTACAGGCTGACGCATCGACGATTCGCTACCGAGGCAATGTGGTCAGCGTCGCCGCCGACCACTTTCACGTGTTGAGTCTGGATGAGAGCGACCCGGTCTTCCGGCTGGACACGCAGCCGGAGGTTGCCCTGACCGTGACGGCGACGATGAATCTGACCGGGGACAGTCACTTCGGACCGCACGTGGAGGTTCGTGGGGACGGCAACGAGCCGTTCGCGCTCGACGTGGTGAGCGATGGCGGGTCCGGGCTTCAGGTTGTCGGGACCAGCTCCGGACTGGTCAGCTTCGGCGGGGCGTCGCTGCCGTTTGTGCCGCTGACAACGACGGTGACTGCCGCCGTGGCCGGGCATGGAATTGGCACGGCGCTGGGTGGGTTCTTCACCTCGGAAGCCGGCGTCGAAGCGTTGCGAGTCGATGGCGGCATGGCGGTTGGCGGCAGCCTGGATGTTGCCGGGAACCTGTCCACGGGCAGCATCAGCTTTGACACCGCAAACATCGTTGGCGCGACGTCTGGACAGCCAGCCCTGCGAGTCTCGCACACTGATCCGGGCAGTTCCGCGTTACTCGTGCCGTCCGGAAGGATCGACCTGGACGGGCCGTTGTACGCCGGAGGCGGCAGTGAACTCAGCGCGCCGGTTCAGGTGACATCGACCGAGGCGGGCGTGCCCGCGCTGACGGCACAGAATACGGCCGGTGGACCTGCGCTGTATGTCAACGGCGGGACAGTCTGTCTGCCGGGCATGACGCTGACGGCGGCGCGTCGCTCGAGGAGCGTGACGATAACCGACGAACGGATCAACGTGACGACCGCGTTGATTGTCAATATCCTGAACGAGCCGGGGGCCCAGGATCAGATAGCCTGGCTTGAGGTCGGGGACGGCGTCGCAACGGTTCATTTCCAGAGAGCGCTCGTGCGCGACCTGCAACTGCGGGTTCTCTTCCTCGATGAAGCGCCGTAAGACGCCGACCCGAAACCTCGTCACGGAACGAACGGGGCGCGCCGGGGCGCGCGCTCAGCCGCCGCGTTGCCTGACCCGCTCGTGTGCCTGGCCGAGCGCCCGCTCGATCGCGGGGTTGCCCGGTGAGAGCGCGCCGGCCTGCTCGAGCCGCTCTCGGGCGGCTATCGGGTTGTCTTGGGCCAGCAGCACCTCGCCGATGCCCAGGAGCGCCTTCCAGCCGGATGTCGAGCGGTCAGTAGGGACAACCGGCGCCCCACCGGCCAGATCGAGCGCCCGCCGGTACGCTTCCAACGCGTCGGTAAGCCGCCCCTGGCGCGCCTCGACGACGCCGAGCGCGCACCACGCGTCGGAGAAACGTGGCGCGATCGCCAACGCGCGCCGGCAGGCATCCGCCGCGGTCTGCTCGTGACCAAGCTGGATCAAGGCCAGCGCCATCGTCACGTAGGCGCTGGCGACATACATCGGCGGGCTGCCCGCTGCCTGGGCCACTGCCATCGTGGTCGCCTGCTGGAGAATGGCTATGGCGTCTTCGTAGCGACCCAGGCCGTTATAGGTGACGCCCAGGTTGAAGGCGTGAAACGGCTCGTTGGGCTCATCGCGGACCAGCGCCTCAAGCACCGGCAGATCGCGCTCCAGCTTCCGACGCGGGTCGGCTATCTCGGGGAGATAGCCGTAATGATGGATGATGACCGATGTCGGCCGCAGTTCCAGCTTGCGGTCCGGATCGAGGCTGACGACCTGTTCGTGGATGCGGCCGGCGTAGCGGATGTCCGGGCGGTTCGGGAAGAGCCGGACGGTGAGGTGCTCGAAGATCGAGGTCCGGCCGTCGTTGTCCTGGTAGTTCAGCTGGCGTAGCAGGTAGCCGGCGCGCTCGTTGCCCGCGATCAGCCGGCGGATCTCGGCGTGACTGCCCGGATCGAGCGTCTGGTCGGCGTCGAGCACGAGGATCCAGTCCTTCGTGGCCTGCTGCAACGATGCGTTACGGGCAGCGGCCCAGTCGTCAATCCAGCGCGCGTTGAACACCCGCGCGCCGTGGCGCCGCGCGAGCGACACCGTGTTGTCGGTCGAGCCGGTGTCGACGACGATGATCTCATCGGTCAGACCGTGGACGCTCTCCAGGCAGCGCGACAGGTGCTCCTCTTCGTCCTTGACGATCATACAGACGGAAATCGTCGGATCCGCCGGGTGGGTCTGTCCGGTTCGCTGCCGTTGACTTCGCCAGACGGGGCGGGTTGCAAGCCGCTCGAGTCGCTCGCTAGCGATCTCGGCGGCCTGGTCCCAGCTGAACTGGCGGCGGACACGCTCGGCGGCGCGGGCGCCGATCTCCTTCGTCGTCTCGGGGGACTCGAACGCGTCGATCATCGCATTGGCGAGCGCATGGGCATCCACCTGAAACCACCAGGGCCGGCTGACGGTCTCGATCGCGTCGACGCGCGGTTCGGGAAACTGCACGACTGAGCCGGACACGAGGCGCGCGACGGTCGGGTCGCAGTAGTCCAGACAGGCGCCGAAGTCGGGCGCGATGACCAGCAGGCCGCAGGCCATCGCCTCAAGGAGCGGCAGGCCAAATCCCTCGGCCCGATGCGGATGGACCAGCGTGTGGCAGGCCGTGTAAAGGCCCGGCATCTGCTCATCCGGCAGCTCGCGCTCGATGTAGAGGATTTCCGGCAGGCTGGGATCGGCCTGCAGGCGGCGGATGCGCTCGCGGAGGCGCGGCGGGCCGTAGAACGACCCGACGCCGGTGTCCTTGATCACCAGGCAGACATCGTCGGACGGCCGGAACGTCTCCAGATAGGAGCCGAGCAGCTCGTCAACGTTCTTGCGCGAGATCGTCCCGCCGACGAACAGGAAGCGGAAGCGCTTGTCCGTCGGCAGGTCGAGCGGCGCCGCACGTGGGTTATAGCGGGCGGGATCGACGCCGTATGACATGACCGCGACCTTCTCCGACCGGACGCCGCTACCGATGAAGCAGTCGCGGATGTACGCGCTGGGAACCCAGACCTCGTCGGCGATCTCATTCAGCGGGGCGATCCAGTCGCGCGGCAGGCTGCCGAACTCCCACGTCAGCATCTGGACCAGCCGACCGGCTGGCGGCGGCTCGAACGTTGGCGGCCAGCTGAAGCGGACATGGATGTCGGCATCCGACGGTGGTTGCCCGGCGTGCGCGGTGAGCGCGGCCGCCTTCAGATTCCCGGCGAGTGGCGTTGCCAGCGGCGGCGTCGCCGCGACCGTGAGATTGATCCGCCCGCTCGCGCGCAGCGCCGCGCACAGCTCGCGATTGACGATCGCGAAGCTGTGACTCGAGCGGTAATCGCCGTGCCAGACGACGGTCGGCCGCCGGACACGCGGCGCGGCGCGGCGGCCGACCGTGACGCCTGACGCCTCCAGCCGCTCGATGACGAGCGCGGCGACCCGTTCCCGGCTGAAGGAGGCCCGGATCTGCTCGCTTGCCAGCGCGCCTCGGGCGGCCGCGTCATCACGGTCCTCGAACACCTGCCGCATCAGCTGGCGCAGATGATCAACGGACGGCTCGGCCCAGCGCGCGGCGCGAAAGACGGGCGCCTCGCGGACGCCGGCGGCTGGCGTCGCAACGAATTCGCACTCGATCAGATACGAGTTCGCGTCGGTCATGAACTCCAGGTTGCCGCCTGAGCGTGTGCCGATGGTTGGCAGGCCCATCGCCATGGCTTCCATGTAGGGCCGGCCCCAGGCTTCGCCGCGCGACGGCATGACGAAGGCGTTCACCGAGCGGTACAGACGCGCCATCTCGGCTGGACTCAAGGCGATATCAAGCAGCTGGACGGCTGGCGTGGTCGCGGGATCGCGCCCCATCGCGTCACGCATGAAACGCTCGACATCGCGGCGGAGGTGGTCGATCGTTTTGCCGACCGGTGGGAAGACCTTGAGCACGAGCGTGACCGCTTCATCGCGGCTGAATTCGTCGACGTAGGCGCGAATGAGCGCGTCCCAGCCCTTGCGCAGCGACCAACCGAAGACGCTTAAAAAGACGAAGCCCGAAAACTGAGGGCTGTCGAGCGGCGGCAGCCTGGGATCATACAGCTCGGTCGAGATCGCTCCCGGCACGCGGTGCAGCTTTGCCGGGTCGACGCCGGAGCGTGTGAAGGTCTCGACGTTGAAGGCGCACGGCACCCAGACCTCATCCATCGCGTTGCAGCACGCGACCCACGAGGGTGGAATGCTATCGGTTTCCAGCATCGTGCGGCCGATGTTCCGAACCGCGGCCGGATGCGGCTGGAAGTGCCGCGCGCCCATATGCGAGATGTGCACGAACGGGCCGTCGGGCCGTTTCAGCGACAGTTGCCGCAGTCGTTCCATCTCAATTGGCGGCAGCCGGACCATGATCGAGGGATGGACGGGCGCGACGGCAATGTCGACGCCGGCCTGATCGAGCGCGAAGACGAAATTGCGCGTCTCGTCGGCGTAGCCGCTCATGTCGGTCAGGTGGCCCTGCCAGACGACGGAGACCTCGTTGGCCGCGCGGCGCGCCGCGGGCGGCGCGAGGGCGAACGCAGCGGGCTGGCCGGCTTTCCAGAGCGGATCGAAGTCTTCGGCGCGGTGGAAGTCATCCGACGCCATGCTCTTGCCGCCGACGTGCTGCACGAGTGACGGGACGTGATCGTAGACGGGGCCGCGCCGCGCCGCGAGACGTGGCAGCTTGAGGTCCGGCGGGGCGTCGATCGCGTGCCAGTGTTCGAGCGCATACGCGAGCATGCCGCGTGACATGACGAATGCCAGGCTGCCATGGACTTTCAGCGGATCGGCCTCGGCAAACCCGGGGGCGACATCGCTCCTGACCTGGCGGTGGCCCGCGTGAAAGAGCGTCCCAAAAAAGTGCTCGCCAGCCGCCCGTAACGCCGGCCACGATTGCAGGTTGTGAAACAGGTTACGATTGAAGGCGAGATCGTCCTCAAGGATCAGCACGTGGTCGTGGCCGGCGGCGGCGGCATGCTGCAGCAGTGCGTGGCAGGCGCCGGACAGCCGGGCATGCGGCGCCTCGTCGCGCGCGGGATCGATCGCGACCTGGACCTGGTCCGGCCAGTCGGTTAACGCGAATTCGAGCAGCGTCAGCCGGCGGACCGCGGCCCGTTCCTCGCACGTCAGCATATACGCCGCGATCGACATCATGTACACCGTTCGGCGTCGCCGAGTGTCGCTCCGATCCCGGATGGACGCAGTCTAGCACGAGCGCCTGCGGTGATAACACGCTGCATCCGTAGCCTCCGCGCGACGCGCCGGATCAACGTCGCCGGGCGGCGATCGGGCCCGGAGGCAGGGCGCCGGCACGGAAAAACGGGTCTGAAATCCAGCAAACGACAATTTCACAGGCGGGGGTTGACGAGATACGGTATACTGGGACATTACGGTAGCGAAGTTTCGCGCGAATGTCACGGTGACAAACAGGGCTTGTCTCCATACTCATCCCGCCGAAAGATCTACGCCCGTTAACTGACTTTCGGTGCGTCATCCACGATGGATGACAGTACGAACGAGGAGACCCGATCTTGGTAATGAGTTTTGCCGACAAGACCCTGACGTGCCGTGACTGCGGCAGTCCGTTTGTGTTCACCACGGGTGAGCAGGAGTTCTACGCGGAGAAGGGCTTCACCAACCAGCCCAGCCGCTGCCCTGACTGCAGGCGCGCCGCCAAGGCGTCCCGCGGTGGTGGCGACTCCTACAGCCGCGGTGGCGGCGGTGGCGGCTACGGCGGCGAGCGCCAGATGTTCTCAGCGATCTGCAGTGACTGCGGCCGCGAGACCCAGGTGCCGTTCCAGCCGACCAGCGGCAAGCCGGTCTACTGCTCTGAGTGCTTCCGCGCTCAGCGCCAGCAGTCGTCCCGCTGGTAAACCTTAACAGGTAACAAAGCCCCTTCCGGTAGCCCTTGGCCGGAAGGGGTTTTCATTTAACGCGGGGAAACGCCCTCACGAATGCTGCCGCATGAGTGCTGCCGCGCTCCCTCTCCCCCTCTCCCAGTTCCCGGACGGGGAGATTGGGATTGAATGATCGCGGTTCGTTCAGCCGCGCAGGTGAGGCCCCGCGTGTCCTCCTGGGTTGGACCCATCGATGACCAACGACACGATTGGTGTTTGACAGTGGTGACCAGCCGGGCGCATGCGATGCGCCGCTACGCGATTCCCGTTTCGAATCCCGCGTCCGCCGGGATTGGCGCGTGGGTCGCGGCCAGCCGCTCCACTAACGCGACGCCCCGTCCGGCGCCCGGCAACGCCTCGATCGACGCTCGCATCGCCAGGCAGCGAGCGCGGAACGTCGGGTCGTCGATCAACAGGCGCACCGCTTCACGGATCTGTTGTGCGTCGCGCGCTCCGTCGAACAACGCGAGCCCGAGCTCCAGGTCGACACAGCGGCGCGCGTTGCGGGGCTGGTCGACGGCCACCGGTAGCAGCAGCAGCGGCGTGCCACTGACCAGCGCGGCCATCGTCGATCCGTAGCCCGCGTGCACGATGGCGACAGCGCTGCGACGCAGGATGCCGGGCGGGATGTGGTCGATGACGCGAACGTTGTCGGGCCGTGGGCCGAACGCATCGAGGTCGTGATCGGGTCCGACCGACAGCACGAGGTTGACCGGCAAGTCCTCGAACGCCTCCAGCAGCGATTCATGCAGCGTCGTGTGGGGCGCCACGATCGTGCCGAGGTTGGCGTGCGCGAGCGGTCGCTCGGGCAGACCATTCAGCCACTCTGCCGCGTCGCCGCCCTCGTTGGCGAACGCTTCCGGCCGCTGCAGGTGGGTGTTGGGGGGCACGACCTCGCTCGGCGCGGCCCAGCCCGGTGGCATGGCGGCCAGCGTCAGATAGCGGTAGGCGCGGTCGATGGCCGGACTGCCTGCCAGTCCGAAGTCCGCCAGTAGCGCCTCCAGCGCGTCCACCACCAGCGCCTGCACGTCGGGCGCGTAGAGCCACAGCACCCCTGCCACCGCGTGCGGGATGCCCAGCAGCTCGGCGGCGATCAGCGCGCCGTGCTCCTGATCGTCACGCACGATCACGTCGGGCCGCCAGGCGCGGCAGATGTCCAGCAGGTCGGGACCCATGCGGCGCGCCGTAACGTCCCGAAAGACGCGCGTGAGCTGCGCGCGAAAGTGCTCGTCGCCGAACGGCAGGTCCGCCAGCTCCGGAAATGCCACCCGCTCGCGCGCCAGCAACCAGTCCAGCCCGGCAGGCGCGCAGGCGAAACCAGCGCCCTCCACGACCGGACACATCGACGCGGAGGTGGCGACCAGCACCTCATGGCCCTTCGCAAGCGATGCGCGCGCGAGCGGCAAGAGCGGGTGCAGGTGGCCGTAGCCTGGCTGGCAGGCAATCAGGACGCGCACGCGATGACCTCCACACGCCACCGGACGTGAACCGGCAGCACGACCACGGCCTCCCGGCAGCCAGCGTCTGGATCGTCGATCATCATCCCCTCCCTGCTCGTCGCCGTGCGCGGGATGGAAGCGGCGACGGGAGGTGCGCGGGACGGAAGCGGCGACGGGAGAAGGATACGCGCTGCGATTGCCAGCCCTCCGTTTCGCGTCGATACTGTGCAGGTCAACGCAGATGCATAGCGGCGGGAGAGAGCATGCAAAGGCGCCGGATCGACTCAGGCGGAATCGGGATCAGCGTCGTGGACTGGCGCGCTGCAGCGGACGGACCGGTCCTGCTCTGCATGCACGGCAACACCGGCAACGCCCGCGCATACGATCCGTTCGTCGCGGCGTTCGGGGCGGATTTCGGCGTCGTCGCGCCCGACCTGCGCGGGCGAGGAGAGAGCGACAAGCCGGATGGGCCATATGGGGCGGCGGCGCACGCGGGCGACATGATCGCCGTGCTGAACGCGCTGGGCGTGGAACGGGCTGCGGTGGCGGGCTGGTCGCTGGGAGCGAAGATCGCGCTGTATCTGGCCGCGCACTACCCCGAGCAGATCGAGCGGGTCATCCTGCTGGACCCCGGGCTGGTTGCGGCGCGGCCCGAGGCTGCCGCGAGCCTCGGCAGGATCGGCGCCCGGCTCGGCAACAGCTATCCGGATCTGGACGCCGCCCGCGCCTCGCTGCAGGCGCTGCCGATGTTCAGCGGGGAGTGGGACGAGCACGCCGAGGCGTTTCTGATCGGCGAACTGGAAGCTGCGCCGGACGGCGGACTGCGTCATCGCGTGCCGCCGCGCGTCATCGCGGCCGAGCGCGCCGCGCCGGACGCGCCCACCGCGCAACTGCTGCCGGAGGTGTCCTGTCCCACGCTGATCGTGCGCGCGCCGGAGCCGCTCTACGAGGACGGTGATCAACTGTTCACGGCGGAGGAAGGCGAACGCGCCGCCAGAATCCTGCCCCGGGGCCGCATGGTGGACGCGCCGGGAACCAATCATTTCAGCATCGTGCTGGGCCAGCCGACCGCGACCATCGCAGCGCTGTGGGCGTTCCTGGTGGAGCCGGTGGAATAAACGCTCCGCCCGGCGCGCTTGTTGACTGCAACGGCGTCCGCGACGACGCGCGCCGTCTGAAGCGACATGAAAGGTCCGGCAGCATGGCAACCCTCGACACATCGACCGACCGGGGCAGGCACGTCGAGCGCCGCCTGCGGGAGGACATCATCGGCTGGCTGACGACAGTGCGGCCGAGCGGGCAGCCGGATAGCGTGCCGGTCTGGTTCCTGTGGGACGGCGAGGCTATTCTGGTCTACTCCCGGCCCGAGCAGACGAAGATGCAGAACATCGCCCACAACCCGAGGGTGACGTTCACCGTTGACGACACGAAGGGCGGCGGGGACGTGATCCGCGTTGAGGGCACGGCGGAGTACGCCGGCGATTTCGTTCCGTCCCACGAGAACGTCGCCTATCAGGAAAAGTACTCGTCCGGCATCGCGCGCATCGGCTACGACGCGGAGGAGTTCGCCGCGTCATACTCGGCGGCGGTCGTGATCACCCCGACGCGATTCCGCGTGTAGGGCGTCATGCTCCCTGCTGAAGCGAGGCGCTCCGTCCGGGCGACGCCGCGGCGCCGGTAGCGGCCACGGTGGATGCTCGTCACCGATCCGAACAGGAGAGCTGTCATGGCTCATCTCCCGAAAGACGCCCGCAACGATCGCGACATCTTCCGCCTCGCGCCAACGCTGGACGCGACGGCCATCCAGACGATTACCCAGCGCCTGGAGTTTCGGCGCACTGATGAACGCTACGTTCAGATGTCCGAAGCCTACTTCGAGCGCCTGCCACTGGACGTTGCCGAGCGCATTCTCGCCGTGGGGTGCGGCACCGGCATCGAGGCGCGCGCGCTCAAGCGCCGCACGGGGACGGGCGCCGAGATCGTCGGCGTCGATCACAGCCCGGCGCTGATCGAGGCCGCCGAGCGACTGACGCGGGAGGAAGGGCTGGCCGAGCGCGTGCGCTATCAGGTTGGCGACGCGCATCACCTGCCGTTCCCGGAGGCGAGCTTCGACATCGTGCTGCTCCACACACTGCTGAGCCACGTCGACGATCCGCTGCAGGCGCTGCGGGAAGCCCGGCGGGTCGCGCGTCCGGGCGGGACGGTCGTCGTGTTCGACGGCGACTATGCCTCGCTCACCTGGGGCTATCCTGACCCGGCCCTGGCAAGGGAAATCGAGGAGCGGTTCCTGCAGGCCATCGTGGCCAACCCGCGGGTGATGCGAGACATGCCGCGGTTCATGGGCGCGACAGGGCTCGAGATCGTCAGCTGGACGGGAGAGCTGTACGCGGATGTTGGTTCCAGCGGCTTCTGGCTGAACGCCGTGGAATCGCTTGGCTCGGCGCTGGCCCGCTCCGGCCTGCTGCCACCCGGAGTCGTTGAGGAGTGGCAACGCTATCAGGCGCAGGCGGCGCAGGATGGCACGTTTTTCGGCGCCGCGAACTTCTACACGTATCTGATGCGCAGACCGCAATAAAGCGACTGGTGTTCGGTCGTCTCCGGCGCTCAGCAGCCAATAGATCGATCGCGACGTCCAGAAGCCACACATCCAGGCACGACTGCCGTGTCATCCCGGTGGAGCCGCATCACGCCCTTTGCGTGCTCACTCAACTCATCCCGCAGGCGCCTGGCAGAAGCAACAGACGCGTCAACGACGAGCGGCATGCGGCATCGGCACAGGCCAACGCCGTGATGCCCGACGCTGGGAGATTCTTCGGCTGCGGCCTCAGAATGACAAGCGACGGGCGTTGTTCCGCGCAACATCCCCTGTGGCGCATTGGCGCGCTCGTGATGGCATTACCCCAGTGATTCCAGCGTTTCCCCCAGGGCGATGACGATCTGGTCGATCTGGTCGGGCTGGATGACGAGCGGCGGCAGGAAGCGGATGACCTGTGTCCCAGCGGCCAGCGCCAGCACGCCGCGCTCCTGCAAGCCTTTCAGGATCGGGGTGACGCGCACCCGGAACTCGACGCCGTTCATCAGCCCGACGCCTCGGATGGCGCGCACCATCGGACTCCCCAGCGCTTCCACCCCGCCTCGAAACTGTTCCCCGCGCGCGATGCTGGCCGCCAGCAAGCCTTCGGCCTGAATCGCCTGCAACGTCGCCAGCCCGGCCGCGCAGGCCAGTGGGTTGCCGCCGAACGTCGAGCCGTGCACGCCGCCGCCCAGCGTCTCCGAGATCGCCTCGGTGATCAGCGTCGCGCCAATCGGCACGCCGTTTGCCAGTCCCTTGGCGGTGCACAGGATGTCGGGCGTGATGCCGTCGCGTTCACACGCGAAGATCATTCCGGTGCGCAGCGCGGTCTGAACCTCGTCGAGCACGAGCAGCGCCCCGGCGTCGTGAGCGATCTTGAGCGCCTCGGCCAGATACCCGGCGTCGGGCACGTTGATGCCCCCTTCGCCCTGAATCGGCTCCAGCACGACGGCCGCCGTGCCGGCGTCGACGGCCTCGAACAGCGCGTCGAGATCGTTGTAGCGGACGTGCGTGACCTCGCCGAGCAGCTTGGCGAACGGCTCGCGGTACTTCTTCTCGGCGGTGGCGGTCAGCGCGCCGATGGTGCGGCCGTGGTAGCCGCCGCGCGTGGCGACGAGCTTGGTCTTGCCGCTGGCGACGCGGGCGAACTTCAGCCCGGCCTCGATCGCTTCCGTGCCGGAGTTGCTGAGGAAGGCGCGGGTCAGGCCATCGGGCGCGACGCCGATGAGCGCTTCGAGGAAGCGCGCCCGGACATCGTTGGTGAACGACTGGTGGCAACTGACCAGCAGCCCGGCCTGCGAGGCAATCGCGTCTGTCACCGCCGGGTGCGCGTGGCCGAGGACGTTGACCCCGTAGTTGCTCATCGCGTCGAGGTAGGCCACGCCTTCGCTGTCCCACAGCAGCGCGCCCTCGCCGCGCACGAGGGTGACATCGCGCTTAGCGTACAGGGGGGGTTGCAGGTCGCGGTCGATGTCGCTGACGGTGCGTGTCGTTGCGTTCATGGTCTCACTCCTGCCAGCGCTGGTCCGGCGGCCAGCAGCGTGCCCTCGCCCGCCAACGCGCGGGAGACGGGGCGCTCAATGCGCGCGTCCCCGAAGACGACCAGCGGGATGCCCGCCCGCACGGCGTCGACGCCGGATTGCACCTTCTTCTTCATGCGTCCCGCCGCCGAGCTCATGGCGCCTTCGACGCTCTGCTCGCTGGAGACATCGATGTGGCGGATGAGCGAGCCCGCGTCGTTCACGTCGCCAAGCAGCCCGGACGTGTTGGACAGGATGATGAGCGCCGTCGCTCGCATCGCCAGCGCCAGCCGCAGGGCGAGCTTGTCGCCGTCCACGTTGATGGCTTCGCCGTTGGCGCTGAGAGCGGGCGGGGTGACGACCGGCAGGTAGCCGTTGGCCAGTAGTAGATCGAGCAGGCGGGTGTCGATGTGTGTGAGGCTGCCCGCGAAGTCGCCGCGCAGCATTTTGGGCTTGCCGTCCTCGACTACGCGCAGGGCGTCCTTGCGCGTGCCGCGCGCTATTCCGCCGTCGATGCCGGACAGGCCAACCGCATTGACCCCCCGCGCCTGCAAGCCCTCGACCAGCCGCTTGTTGACCCGGCCCGCGTAGATGGCGAGCATGTCGTCCATCGTGTCCTGGTCGGTGAAGCGGCTGACCTGCCCGCTGGAGGAGCGCACCAGGCGCGGCTCCTTGCCCTGAGCGCGGGTGAAGGCGTCCAGCTCGGCGTTCGCGCCGTGGATGAAGACGATCGTCTGGTCCGGCCAGAGGCCCGCCAGGTCGTCGAGTGTCAGATTCGGATCGATCCCGGCGCTCCCGCCGAGCTTGATAACGAGCATGGGAACGGACCTCACCCCCCGGCCCCCTCTCCTGTGAGGAGAGGGGGAGACTGTCTGGACACGTTGCAGTTGTCGTTGAACCGCATGGACTCCGAACGTTAGCTCCTACCCGCCATCAGCTACCCGCTCACACCGGATGGAGGCCGAAGAACTCAAGGCCGGTCGTTTCTTCGTAGCCCATGCGGATGTTCATGGACTGCACGGCCTGGCCGGCTGCCCCCTTCATCAGGTTGTCGAGGGCGGCCAGGACGACGACGCGGTTGCTGTGCGGGTCGGCCTCGAAGCCGATGTCGCAGAAGTTCGTGCCGTTGAGGATCTTCGGCTCCGGCAAGCGGTGGATGCCGGTGGATTCCTTGACGAGACGGATGAACGGCTCATCCTTGTAGGCCGGGCGGAAGACCTGCCAGAGAACCTTGTCGGTGACGCGCTCGCGAGTAAAGACGTGGGCCGTGCTCAGGATGCCCCGCACCGCCTCGACCGCCGTGGCGGTGAAGCTGACCTTCGGGCAGAAGCCGTTGATGGCCAGCTCCTGTGTCACCTCGGCCGAGTGGCGGTGGGCGGTCGGCTTGAAGGAGCGGATGATGCCGCTGCGCTCCGGGTGGTGGGTCGCCGGTCCCGCCTCGCCGCCGCTGCCGGAGGAGCCAGTCTTGGATTCGATGACGATCGGCATGTGCGGGTCGAGCAACCCGCTGGCGGCCAGCGGGTAGAGCCCGAGGATGGCGGCGGTGGACATGCAGCCGGGGCTGGCGATGTAGCTGGCGGTCCGAATCTCCTCGCGGTGCAGCTCCGGCATGCCGTAGACCGTGCCGTTGCCCAGCATGTCCGCGTTCGGATGCTGCCAGCCGTACCACTGCTGGTAGTCGCTGGGGTTGCGCAGCCGGAAGTCGGCGCTCAGGTCGATGATGACGGGCGCGATGTCGCGATACTGGTCCACGGTCTGCGCGGCGTTGCCGTGCGGCAGGCACAGGAACAGCAGGTCGCAGGGCGCCAGCGCGGAGGGGAGAACGTACTTCATCGACGCGCGCTTGCGCAGGTTCGGATGCGTCGTGGTGACGAACTTCCCGGCCAGTGACCGGGAAGTGACCTGCCCGACCTCCACCTCCGGATGCGCCAGCAGCAAGCGCAACAGCTCGCCGCCGGTATACCCGGAGCCTCCGACGATGCCAACGTTCAATTTCGACATGTGTATCGACTCACTCTCTCAACCAGGGCGCCCTCGTTCACCGTCTGACGATGATTCGCAGGGGCGCATTGCCATGCGCCCGGTTGGATGCGTACGCGCGTCGCGTCGCCGCGACGGGTTGGACGCGACGCTGCCGATTAGGAGGCGTGGGCGTCCAGCCGGGCGCATTGCCATGCGCCCCTACGCGGGTTTCATGGCCATCTTCGCGACCGCGAATTCAACGATGAGGTCGGCGATGGGCACGTTGGTCGTGCCGAGCAGACCTTTGAACTCAGCGCCGCCGTTGATCTCGATGACCTTCAGGCCGTCGTCTGTCTCGACGAGGTCGATCCCAGCGATCTCCGCGCCGACGGAATGAGCGGCGCGCCGTGCGATGTCCACGATCTCCGGCGTGATCGGGCACTCGGTCGAGACCGCGCCACGGGCGACATTCGTGATCCAGTGCTCGGCGGAGCGGTACGAGGCGGCGATGACGTCGCCACCGACGTAGAAGGCGCGGATGTCCCTCCCCGGTTTGTCGATGTATTCCTGCAGGTACAGCACGCGGTGCTGCGGTCCGCCCAGCGCGCCCTTCTGCTCGACGATCTCCCGTAGCGCTGCCGGGCTGTTGGCGCGCGCCAGCAGCCGGCCCCACGAGCCGCTGACCGGCTTGACGATCAGCGGGTAGCCGAAGCGCTCACCGATCTCCAGGGCGCTGTCGATGGTGAAGGCGATGGCGGTGCGCGGCGTGGGCACACCGGCCCGCGCGAAGGCGGCTGACATCATGGCTTTGTCGTCAGCGATCATCACGGCGGAGCTGGGATTGAGCGTCGGGATGCCCCAGCTCTCGAACACCCGCAGCGCGTAGCTGCCCCGCGTGTGGGCGATGCAGCGGTCCAGCACGAGATCGACTGCCGGTGGCTCCGCCTGGCTCAGGTCGAGCAGCAGCGAGCGGTCAGGCAGCATCAGCGTCTCGACTCCCTGCCGCTCCGCCGCCGCCAGGATCATCTTCTCCTCGTCGCGCAGATGGGAGACGAGAAGTCCCAGGGTCGGGACGCGAGACGCGGGATGCGGGACGCGGAGGTCGTGTCGCACGATGCGTTCTGCGTGTTGCATGGAAACCGCCATCTAGGCCGCCCGTTCCTGCAGCTCGCGTCCCGCGTCCCGCGTCCCGCGTCCCGATCTCTGCATCGCTGCCCACGTCTCAATGGCCCGCGCCAGCACGTCGACGCCCAGTTCGAACTCGGCGAGCGTGATCTGCTCGTTCGGGGTGTGGTCGAAGCGGGCGTCGCCGGGGCCGTAGGCGATGGCCGGGCAATTCCAGGCGGGGCCGACCAGATTCATGTCGGACGTGCCGGTCTTCACCTTCAGGCGCGGCGTGCCGCCTGCCGCTCGAATGGCGCCCATGAACGGCGCGACCAGCGGGGAGCGCTTGTCGGTGCGGTACGCCTCGGCGTTGTGCTGCCACTCAAGCTGCGCCTCGCCGCTGAACGCCGTGACCTGCTCCCGCAGCCACGCGCTATCGACGCCCGGCGGCAGGCGGAACGTGGCCTGCAATGTAGCCCACTCATACAGGCCATCGTGGCCCGAGTCGATGCCGCGCAACGTGGCGTCGAGCGTCTCGAAGCCAGGCGCCGCGCCGTTGTTCTGCCCGGCCAGCCAGGCGGTGAGGCGCAGCCAGAAGCGAAAAGCGGCCTCCGGCGCGGTCATCTCCGGCCCCGCGGAATGGGTCAACGGGCGGCGAATCGTGGCCGTCATGCCCAACGAGCCCTTGTAGCCCAGCACGATGCCGTCCCAGCCGCTTGGCTCGCCGATGATGACGGCGTCCGGCGCGGGATAGTGCTGGCACAGCCAGGTCGCGCCCGGCGAGCCGAACGTCTCCTCGCCGACCGCGCCGATGACAGTCACGCGCACGCCGTCCGGGAGCGTCGCCCGCGCAGCGGCGGCCACAAAGGCCGCCAGTGGACCCTTGGCGTCGACCGCGCCGCGACCGTGCAGGATGCCGTCCTCGATGCGCACCGGGATGTCGCCGGAGACGGTGTCGATGTGGCCCAGCAGCAGCAGCTCAGAGCCGCCGTTGCCCCGCGCGCCGACCGCGTTGCCCGCGCCGTCGATGGAAGCGGAGAAGCCGAGCGCGTCCATGTGCCCGCACAGCCACGACACGGCGGCGGCTTCATCGCCCGAGACGCTGGGAATCGACACCAGGCCTTCGAGCAGTCCCAGCGGGGTGAGTGCGGTCGGAATGTCAGCCATGCTGCGCCACCAGTTCTCTGCTATCGCTTCGTTGTTGCGCCAGCGCGAAGTCCGCGATCCGCCCGGCGACATCCATGCCTGCTGCGGTGAGCGTGCGGAAGTCGACCAGGTTGCCGGCGCTCGTGACGACCGGGCCGGACACGCCTTCCGTGACTCGAATCTCGTAAACGCCGCTGCCGAGACGCGCGACGATCTGCTGCGCCATGCGCTCGATCGACGGCGCCAGCGGCCCGACGGGCTCGTAGCGCGTCATTCCGCGCGCGTCTACCGTCACTGCTTCCGCCCCGACGATGTCCACGCCGACGACGGCGACCCGCAGGTGGTTGCCGGGGACGAGCCGCTGGACGAGCACCGTCGTCTCGTGCCCGAGCATCGCGCGATGCTCGACGATGGACTCGGCGGCGTCGGTGTCGTGCAGCACAGCGTCCGGCTTCGACGCGTCCGTCTGCAACGCGGCCAGGCTGGCCGGGTAGCCGACCTGTTCCAGTGCCCGCAACGTTCCCTGCTCGCCGAAGCCGACCGCCGTCTCCGGAACCGGCACGCCTGCAATCAGCATGTGACGGGTAAACGCCAGCCGGTCGGCCAATAGCCGGGTGGTCGCCGCGCGGTTGACGACCACCGACGAGGGGGGCGCCAGCGCGGCGAAAACCGCGCGGTCGTGCGTCGCGACGCCCCGGTCGACGATCAGCGCCGGCAGGCCGCTCTCCCGCTGGAGCAGCACCGCGATGTCGTCCAGGCTACGCAGCGACGCGTCCCACCCGCGCGAGGCAAAGGCGGCCATGAGCTGCCGCTCCTCGACTCGCAGGCGCGGCGCGAGGAGCGCGACGACCTCACCCCCCCGGCCCCCCTCTCCGA